>CAJOQK010000052.1 GCA_905236885.1 uncultured Bacteroidales bacterium | reverse complement strand
TCGTGAAATTTTGCTGTAGATATTCTTAAACCATAGTAATTGTGCAGTAATTCTGCAATTATAGTGCGATAATAGTACGAGAATAGTGCATGAATTGTGCGTTTATTGTGCGTAAATTATGCGAGAAAAGTGCGTTTCTTACTCGGTAAGGACAAGAGACAAAGGACAAAAGACAAAAGAGAGATCCGCCATGCATAGGGAACCTCTCCCCGACCCTCTCCAAAAGAGAGGGAGAATAATCCGCCATGGATAGCGGATGCAGGAAGGAGTTATTTTACTCTCGCACCTTGGGCGTTGAAGATGTGGCCGTCACGGAGGATATACAAATCGCCGTCAATCATGAATTTACGATTGGACGATTGACGATTGACAATATCGGCTGCATGAATCTCTTCTATCCCATCTATCTCCGGGTCCGGTTCACCCTCTCTCTCCAAATATACGCGACTGATAGTAAATTTGGCACCAGGCCGCTCGCACATTATACCCAAAATATACGCCTTAGAGACATTGCAATTTGGTCGCTCAGGGGTAAGATCCATTTCTATTATGTTCGTTTCGTCATCTACGGCATCCAGAAAGAGATAGACATACCTCTCAGCATCTACGTCCCCCGGATGGTCACTATCTTGCAGGAAGACTGCAAGTTTGAAAGCCTCTCCGGCACAACCGTCCATGTGCGTTACAACTACAACGATTTTTGACCAAGGGGATAGGTCTGCGAACGGTTCCCAACCGGTACCAACTGCCCCCCAGACGCCAGTAGTGGTGCAATGCATCCCCGTTTCATCTATGGAAACACTACAGCTCCTATTCTTGCTCCATGTAGCCTCGTCAAGAGGGATTTCTTTCTGAATAATCTCAGCACTCATACTTGCAGCACAGAATATCGCTGCGAAAAAGAAGAATAGTTTTTTCATAATTTTAAATTAATTTTAAATTTTGGAGCTTCAGCTTCGTCGAGTTGGGTAAGCGAGCTTACACTCGACTAGCACGTACCTTCATATGCATATATGTTTTAAAGTTAATATTGTCATTTCACGCTGCAAAGATACGAAAAATTATTCAAAATTCAAAATTAAAAATTAAAAATTAAAGATTTTTGCAGAAATATTTGCACAATTGATTATTTTGTTGTATCTTTGCACGATTTTTTGGGTCAAAGAATAAAAAACATTAAAAACAGACATGAACATCGTAAGAAAAGAGATTGCCTTACCCGATGGTAGAGTGATTACATTAGAGACGGGTAAGTTGGCCAAACAGGCCGATGGTGCTGTGATGGCGACATTAGGCAACACCATGATTTTAGCGACCGTGTGCAGCGCAAAGGATGCTGTTCCCGGTACAGATTTTATGCCACTAACCGTGGAGTACAAAGAGAAATTTGCAAGTGCGGGTCGTTTTCCCGGCGGTTTCACCCGTCGCGAAGGAAAAGCCAGCGATTATGAGATTCTGATTGCGCGTCTGATTGACCGCGCATTGAGACCTCTGTTCCCTGCTAACTATCATGCCGAGACATTCGTGAACGTGACGCTCTACAGCGCCGACAATATCGATATGCCGGAGTCGATAGCAGGTTTGGCGGCTTCCGCGGCTCTTGCTTGCTCCGATATACCTTTCGAGGGTCCTATTAGTGAGGTACGCGTAGCGCGTGTGAATGGTCAGATGATCATCAACCCAACCTTCGAGCAATGCGAACATGCGGATTTGGAACTCGTCGTAGCCGCTACCTTAGACAATATCATGATGGTAGAAGGCGAGATGAAGGAAGTGCCGGAGTCCGTTATGTTGGAAGCCATCAAAGCTGCTCACGAGGCTATCAAGCCCCAATGCCAAGCACAGTTGGAGATGATGAAAGAGTACGGCAAGGAAGTGAAGCGCGAATACTGCCACGAGGTCAATGATGACGAACTCAAGCAGGCCGTTCATGATTATTCCTACGACCGCGCTTATGCACAGGCCACCAGCGCCGATACCGACAAGCACCACCGCGAAGCGATGTTCTCTCAAATCTGCGAGGACTTCAAGACGGAGAAAGCCGACTATATGGCTGCCCGCGCCGAAGCTCTCGGTATTGAGGTGGATGAGGTAGCCGCTATGGTCGATCGTTACTACCACGATGTAGAGAAAGAGGCTATGCGCCGCGCTGTTTTGGACGAAGGTAAGCGTCTGGATGGACGTAAGACCACGGATATCCGTCCTATCTGGTGCGAGGTAGGTTATCTGCCAGGCCCTCATGGAAGCAGTATTTTCACGCGTGGTGAGACACAGTCTCTCAGTACCGTTACACTTGGTACCAGCCGCGATGAGAAACTCGTGGACGAGGCCTTGATACAAGGTAGTGAGCGTTTCTTGCTGCACTATAATTTCCCGCCTTTTGCCACGGGTGAGGTGAAACCTATCCGCAGCACGGGTCGCCGCGAAATCGGTCATGGCAACTTGGCCATGCGTGCCATCAAACCTATGCTGCCGCCCAAGGAGGAGTGCCCCTACACAATCCGTGTGGTTTCCGACATCCTGGAATCCAACGGCTCTTCCTCAATGGCCACGGTCTGCGCAGGCACATTGGCCCTGATGGATGCCGGTGTGAAACTGAAAAAGCCGGTCTCAGGTATCGCCATGGGTATGATCAGCGATGCGGCCACCGGACAATATGCCATTCTTTCCGATATTTTGGGTGATGAGGACCACTTGGGCGACATGGACTTCAAGGTGACCGGTACCCGCGACGGTATCACGGCCTGCCAGATGGACATCAAAGTGGAAGGCCTTTCCTACGAGGTGCTTGCCGAAGCTTTGGAGCAGGCCAAACGGGGTCGTCTGTTCATTTTGGACAAAATGCTGGAGACCCTGCCCGAACCGAGGGAGGATTACAAACCTCAAGTGCCGCGTATCATCCAGATGCAGATTCCGCGCGAGTTTATCGGTGCGGTCATCGGCCCTGGCGGAAAAGTTATCCAGGAGATGCAGCGTGAAACCAACACTGTCATCAACATTGAGGAGGTCGGTGAGTTTGGCATCATAGATATAGCCTCTCCTGACAAAGCCTCCATTGATGCCGCCTTGAAGCGCATCAAGGCCATCGTGGCTGTCCCGGAAGTGGGGGAGGTGTATGAGGGTCCTGTGAAAAGTATCCTGAATTTCGGCGCTTTCATTGAAATTCTGCCCGGAAAGGACGGTTTGATGCACATTTCCGAATATGACTGGAAACGGGTTGACAACCTCGAAAATTATATCAAAGTGGGTGACATCATGCAGGTGAAACTGATTGGTACCGACGAAAAGACCGGGAAAATCAAGTTGTCGCGCCGTGCGCTGCTGCCCAAGCCTGAAGGCTATAAGGAGGAGGCTTCGAAGGAGAGGGCTCCGAGGGAAGGCCGAGAGCATGGCCGTGACAGGGACCGCGACCGCGGACGCAGGCGTGACCGTCACGGGGACCGCAAGCATGGTGACCACGGTGACCATGGCGACCACAGCGACCATGCCGAAGGCAGTTCCGAATCCTTCAATGTGGAATAGAAAAAAAGGAAATCCGAAAGGATTTCCTTTTTTTTTGTTATTTGTTGTTGGCGCTTTGGCTTTCCAGCCGCTTGGCCTGCCGTTTGCGGTCCAGGTCGTTGAGCAGGATTTTGCGCAGACGCAGCGATTTCGGGGTGATTTCCAGATATTCGTCCTCACCGATGTATTCCATGTATTCCTCTAAGGAGAATTTGATGGCCGGGGGCAACAGAATTTTCTCATCCGAGCCGGCGGCTCGCATGTTGCTTAGTTTCTTGGCCTTGGTGATGTTGATGACCAAATCGTCCTGACGGATGTGTTGGCCTATCACTTCGCCCTCGTACACCTCGTCCATCGGTTCCACAAAGAAACTGCCACGATCCTGCAACTTGTCCATTGCGTAGGCGACGGCGGTGCCTGTCTCCATGGCCACCAATGAGCCGTTGTGCCGCAGCGGAATATCCCCTTTCCAAGGCTCGAAGTCCACCAGACGGTGCGACATGATTGCCTCCCCCTCGGTGGCTGTCAGCATCTGGCTGCGCAGGCCGATAAGTCCGCGTGAGGGGATGTGGAAGCACTGGTATATGCGGTCCCCTTTGGTCTCCACCGACAGAATTTCCCCTTTGCGCTTGGTCACCAGGTCGATGGTGCGGCTGGAGAATTCTTCCGGAACCAGAATGATAAGCTCCTCTACAGGCTCGCATTTTTTGCCCTCAATCTCTTTGATGATCACTTTGGGCTGTCCCACCTGCAGTTCAAATCCTTCGCGCCGCATGGTTTCAATCAGGATGGAGAGATGCAGGATGCCGCGTCCGTACACGATGTGGGAATCGGGCGAATCGGTCGGCTCCACGCGCAAAGCCAGGTTTTTCTCCAGTTCCTTTTGCAGCCGGTCGTGGATGTGTCTGGAAGTGACATATTTCCCCTCCCTGCCATAAAAAGGTGAATTGTTGATTGTGAAAAGCATGCTCATTGTCGGCTCATCCACCTTGATGGGCGGCAATGCCTCCGGATTTTCAAAGTCGGCGATAGTGTCCCCGATTTCAAAGCCGTCCACGCCGAAAATGGCGCAGATTTCGCCTGCCTGGATTTCGGTTTTGATTTTTTCCTTGCCTAACCCTTCAAAAATGTAGAGCTCCTTGATTTTGGACTTCACCACACTGCCGTCGTGCTTCATCAGGGAGATGTTCTGCCCCGCAATCAGCGTGCCACGGGTAAGTTTGCCCACAGCGATACGTCCCACGTAGGAGGAATAGTCCAACGAGGAGATGATCATCTGGGTGTTGCCCTCCTTTGGCTTGAATTCAGGAATGTGCTCAATTATCTGGTCCAGCAGATAATAGACGTTGTCCGTGGGCTTCTGCCAGTCGTCACTCATCCAGCCCTCCTTGGAGGAACCGTACACCACTGGAAAATCCAACTGATCCTCGGAGGCGCCGAGGGCGAACATCAGGTCGAACACAGCCTCCATGGTCTGTTCCGGATTGCAGTTGGGCTTGTCCACCTTGTTGATGACCACAATCGGCTTCAGATGCAGATCGATGGCCTTTTGCAGCACAAAGCGGGTCTGTGGCATGGGGCCTTCAAATGCGTCCACAATCAGCAGCACGCCGTCCGCCATGTTGAGCACGCGCTCCACCTCACCGCCAAAGTCACTGTGACCCGGGGTGTCGATGATGTTGATTTTATATCCCTTGTAATGCACCGAAACATTTTTGGAGAGGATGGTGATGCCCCGTTCCCGTTCCAGGTCGTTGTTGTCCAATATCAAATCCTGCACCGCCTGGTTCTCCCGAAACAGTTTCGACTGGTACAGAATCCGGTCCACCAAAGTGGTCTTCCCATGGTCCACATGGGCAATAATTGCTACATTCCTGATATTCCGCATGTATTAATTTTTTTCTAAATCAATAACTTCTATCTTCTTATTTCTTTCTTCTTTCTCACTCTCCTTTCACCAGCGTTTTCACGTCCAGCACTCTGCCGCCGGGAGATTTCAGCAGCACATAATAGGTTCCGACGGGCAGCTCCTGCACCTCCATGGTCAGGCTGCCTTGCGGCTCGTTAAGGAAGACACTATGTTGCATCATGCCCAGTTCGTTAGTGATTTGGATGGTGGCATTGGTGTAACTTCCCGTTATCCGGTACTCCACATGTACGTTGTCATTTGTTGGGTTGGGATATAGGGTCACAATCTCACCCTCCGACACATGCACGCAAATGGTGTCGCGGGAAACATAGCCGCACAATCCTCCGGTGGTTTCCAAATAATAGCATTGGCTGTAGGCCGGAACCGCCGTAAAATGGTCCGTCTCACTCAGCTGCTCATTCCCCTCATTGTACCAAAGGTAGCTTTCCGCCCCGTTTGCCGTGAAGGTGGTGTTTTCGCCCTGTATCAGGTCGGTGTCGCCTGTGATATGTACCGTGTATTCACAATCACTGCTGCGGATGGCCTTGAAATGCTCGCCGCCCACCAGCTCACTGACATGATTTCCATTCTCATCATATTCATAGGTTTGGACAAAATCCGCATGAAAGGTGTTGTTCTGGGGATTCTTTTTGTTCTGGAAGTTTACCGATATTTCCATGAAATATAGACGGCTGGTGTCAAGCAGCAGGCTGCACAATTCAGCGTTATCTGTCAGCAGCCGCAGGGAACTGTCCTGCCGGACTTCGAATCCGTTGCCGACGAAGCCACCTATTTGCCATACATGGTACAGGGCTGTGTCCAATTTCAGTTTTACTTCCGCAAATTGATGCAGCTGTTCCCCCGCATCGCTGGCACTTCCTCTGTATCGCAGGCAAACCGGTTTATGTTTGGAACTGTATACCAACAGTT
>CAJOQK010000051.1 GCA_905236885.1 uncultured Bacteroidales bacterium | reverse complement strand
TGGCCGCCGCTTCAGTCCCCTCCTGCCCTATGCGTTCCCGCCAGTAGCCGTCCAACTCGTACATGGGCGACTTTTCAGGGTGCCTGCGGATGCGCCGTGCATACCATAATATAAATAAAATGGCCGCCAATGTGAAGATGCACCAGCAGACAAAACGGTATTCCAAACCTGAAAAGGCGGGCAGATCAGCCAAACCCTGCGCAATGCCCAAAGTGAAGGGATTGAGCATGCCGCCCGCAAACCCGACATGTGCGGCCAGATAGCACATGCCCACGCCCACCAGTGAGTCATATCCCATGGAAACGGCCAGCGGCACAAAAATCACCATGAAGGCCAACGTCTCCTCGCTCAGGCCGAACACCGCCCCGAACAAACTGAACATCAGCATGACAGCCACAATCACTAACCCGTTGATGTCAATATGCTTCAACAGTCTGGACTGCTGCCATTTCCGGGTGTTGCGCAAAAAAGCGTTGATACCCCAGTCAATGGCTTTGGTATGGTTCAAAATCCAAAAGCCCCCCCCAATCATGAAAATGAAGACAATGATGTGGGCCGTGCGGAGAAAACCGTCATAAAAGGCGGAAAAGAGCTGCCATGTCTGCCATTGGTGCGGCACAGCATGGTAAGAGTCGGGCATGACCACCTCCCGGGAACTGCCATCCGGAAGCAGAGTGCGCACCCGTTCGAACTCCCCTCCAGGCACGAGCCAGGTGGCCACAGCGGCTACAACAATAATAAACAATACAATCGTAAAAGTATGCGGTATCTGAAAACGCTTTTTTCCCATAAATATTTTTTTTGCAAAAATAATCAAAATATCAATTCTTTACAATTTTTTGTGAAAATAAAAATTGATTTATATCATTTTGATATCCCAAAATTAGTTATTTTTGCATTTTAAATTTTTAATAAATCATATTATGAATATTGAAGAGAAAGTAATTGCAATTGTTGCTGACAAATTAGGAAGAGACGTTTCTGAAATCACTCCTGAAAAGAGTTTTGTGAATGACCTCGGTGCCGATTCCCTTGACAATGTGGAATTGTTAATGGCTTTTGAGAACGAGTTCAAAATCAAGATTCCGGAGGATCAGCAGGAGACCATCCAGACCATTCAGGATGCCATCAATTTTGTCACTGCTGCCACTGCAGGAAAATAACCAATCCTGAAAACCATCCCCTTCTTATGACATTAAGAAGAGTCGTCATTACCGGATTAGGAGCCCTTACACCCATAGGAAATGATGTCAACACCTATTGGCAACATTTGCTATCAGGTGTAAGCGGTGCCGGTATTATCACCCATTTCGACCCTACCAATTTCAAGACAAAAATCGCGTGCGAGGTTAAGAATTTTGACATTTTCCAATACGTCGACAAAAAAGATGCCCGGAAAATGGATCTGTTCACCCAATATGCAGTCGCAGCCTCCGATGAGGCCATCGCGGATGCAAAATTGGACGATTACACTGATTTGGACAAGACACGGGTAGGAGTCATTTTCAGTTCGGGCATGGGCGGATGCACCACTTTTTATCAGGAAGCTTCTCCGCTGAATCCGGAAGACCCTAAAATTTCCCCCTACTTCATAACCAAAGTCATCGCCGACATTTCATCGGGACACATTGCCATCCGGCACGGATACATGGGACTGAACTATTCCATCTCCTCCGCGTGCGCCTCCTCCGCCAACGCGCTTGCAGACGCTTTCACCTACATACGCCTCGGCAAGGCCGACGCTATTGTGGCCGGAGGTTCGGAAGCTCCCATCAACATGCCCGGAATCACCTCATTCAGCGTGACAAGGGCTTTGTCCACCCGCAATGATGACCCCGCCGCCGCCTCCCGTCCTTTCGATCGGGATCGGGACGGATTTGTCATGGGGGAAGGGGCCGGCGCACTGATTCTGGAGGAATTGGAACACGCCAAACGGCGCGGAGCCAAAATTTACGCGGAAATCATCGGTGCGGGCATGTCGGCTGACGCCTATCACATCACCCTGCCGCACCCGGAAGGGATTGGAGCCAGATACTCCATGCAGCAGGCCTTGGAGGAAGGCGGCATAGCCACAACTGAAATCGACCATATCAACATGCATGCCACCTCAACACCGGCGGGCGACCTTTCGGAGACCAACGCCCTGCAATCGCTGTTCGGCGAGCATCTGCACCACATCATCCTGACGGCCAACAAATCGGTCACAGGTCATCTGATGGGTGCCTCCGGCGCCATTGAAGCCATCGCAACCACCCTCAGTATCCGGCACAGCATCGTCCCTCCCATAATAAACCTGGAACATCTGGATGAGCGGATTGATCCGGATTTGTGGCTACCGTTAAACACCCCCCAAGAGAAAGACATCCGTTATGCCATCTCAAATTCGTTCGGCTTTGGCGGTCACAACACCTCTATCCTGTTCAAGAAATATGAAGCTTGAGCCTCAACCAGTAGAGACTGACAAGGATTTGCAATCCTGCATAAAACAGATATGCGGCCACAAACCGTCGAAACACCGGCTGGCGCTTTACCGCACAGCATGGACTGTCCCGCAAAACAGGGAGACGGCGGAGCATGACCGGCTCGCCTGCTTGGGGCATGCGATTCTGGAGGAGGTTATAATTCACTTCCTCTTCCAAAAATACCTGCGCGCCCCAGCTGTCCGGCTGTACGACTATTACCACAAACTGACCCAACGAACCTATCTGAGCCGCGTAGTGCGGAGACTTAAAATGGACCGCTACCATCTGGAGGATGAAAACCTGATTCCGCTTACAGAATACATCAACACAGACATTCTGAAAGCCTTCATCGGAGCCTTGTTTTTGGATAAAGGGCCGGTTTTCACGCAAAAGACCATCACCAAATACCTTTTGCAATGGGAAGCGACCTGCAACCGGATTGTGGAGGAGAGCGGCAACCCCAAAGGGAAATTCATGGCCTGGATACAGAAGAACAAAAGTACGGCCAACTTCAGGGTGAGCAAAGAACTGAAATTCGCCAACCAAAAGGTGTTCGTCGTTTCCCTGTACATCAACAACGAATGGATTGCCAACGGCTGCGACTCCGTTGTGAAGAATGCGGAACAATATGCGGCCATGGCAGCATGCGAAACCCTCAACATATGAAAAAACTGCTGCTGACCGGATGCTTTTTTTTGCTGTTCATCGGAATACGGGCGCAAAACAACACCCTGAAAGGGAGCATATATGATGCAACCACCTCGGAACCCATCCCCTATTGCAACATCTACATCACCACCACCAAACAGGGGGCTTTCTCCGATGAGAACGGAAATTTCTCCATGGGAAGGATTCCGGCAGGCACCCAACGTGTCAAAATCTTCTGCATTGGCTATGACTCGCTGACCGAAGAGATCACTTTTCACAAGGATGAGATTATTCGGCGGAAATTCAATCTGAAACCATCTGTCACCCAAATCAAAGGTACCACCGTTACGGCGGAACGCACCGCTGCCATCACCGAAGTGAGAGCGGCCATGCAGTATGTGGCTCCAAAACAAATCACCCAAATTCCAAGCATCGGCGGAATTCCCGACCTAGCACAATATCTGCAGGTGCTTCCCGGCGTGGTCTCCACAGGCGACCAGGGCGGACAGCTTTATGTCCGGGGCGGCACCCCATTGCAGAACAAAGTACTATTAGACGGCATGACCATCTACAACCCATTCCACTCCATCGGGTTGTTCTCAATTTTTGACACTGACATCCTGAAGGATGCTGATATTTTTTCCGCAGGATTCAATGCGGAATATGGCGGGAGAGTCTCCTCTGTCATGGATGTGCGAACCCGCAACGGCAACAGGAAAGAGCTTTCCGGGAAAGTCGACCTGAGCACCTTCGGCGGAAAGATTATGCTGGAAGGACCGTTCAGAAAAGCCCGATCCGACAACAGAAGCTCCGTCTCATTCATCACATCCCTGAAAGGATCCTACCTTGAGCAGACCTCCAAGCTCCTATACCGCTACGCCGACGAAAACGGGCTTCCCTACAACTATTTGGATGCCTATGGAAAAATTTCGGTGGAGGCAAATGAATCAAGCCGCATCAACCTTTTCGGATTCCGTTTCTATGACCAGGTAAATTACCCTGAGATTGCACGATACCAATGGAACGCCTGGGGTATGGGCAGCAATTTTTTGGTAATTCCCGACAATGCCTACATGATTGTGGACGGGACACTGGCCTTTTCAAACTACCACATGACGTTGGACGAGCAGACCGATTTCGGGCGAAGCAGCGGCATCCAGGATTTCAGCTTCACAACCAATTTCAGCTACCTCTTGGGAAAAAACAGTTTCCACTATGGCATTGCCCTGACTGGAACCTGGGTGGACTATGATTTCACCAATGCCTTTGGCGTGGATTGCGGCCAGGAGAGTTTCAACAGCGAAATCGACGTATATGTCAAATACAAATGGAATCTGGAGAAATGGATTATCGAGCCGGGGCTGCGCATGAGCTATTATGCCTCCCAAAACGCCCTTTCTCCGGAACCGCGCATAGCTGCCAAATACCTGCTCAACAATCGGTTGAGACTAAAAATGGCGGGCGGATGCTATTCCCAAAACATCATCGGAGCGACCTCCGACCAGGATGTGGTAAACCTGTTCTACGGATTTCTGACTGTTCCGGAACAGCTCAATCTCTCCGGCAAAAACATCAAAAACAGCCTTCAAAAGGGACAGCATCTTGTTGCTGGCATGGAGATTGACATCACCGACTATCTTATCGCCAATGTTGAGGCCTATTTCAAAAACTTCTCCCAATTGACCAATATCAACCGCTACCAGATGTTTGAAAGCGATGACGAATTCATGCTGGAGACCGGCAAATCTTATGGCGGCGACCTCTCCCTGAAATACGACCACCAGAACCTTTACGTCTGGGCAGCCTATTCGCTCAACTGGGTCAGGCGCAATGACGGCAAAATCACATACCGCACCCATTTCGACCGGCGACACAACCTGAACATCACCGCCACCTACCGATGGGGCCTGAACAACTGCTGGGAGGCGAGCATGCGATGGAATTACGGTTCCGGATTCCCGTTCACGCTCACCAAAGCATTGTACCCCAGCATGAACAACATCACCGATTTGAGCAACGACCTCATCACCTCCAATGAAAACCTTGGCATTCTGCTGGATGACCTTAACACCGGTCAAATGCCTGACTACCACCGTTTGGATGTCAATATGAAACGCACCTTCATCCTTTCCGAAAAAATGAGGTCCGAAGTTGGTGTCGGAGTGACCAACCTTTACAACTACGCAAATATTTTTTACGTCAGCAGAAAAACCAATGAGAAGATCTACCAGCTGCCCTTCCTCTGGAGCCTGCACTGGAGTCTGAAGTTTTAACTATGACATCAATATTCAGACACACAGTTGTGCGTCTGAATATTGAACTATGACTTTTTGTGCAAGCACAAAAGGGTTTAAGAGTTTAAAAGGTTTAAGGGGCTTAAAAATCAACTTCTTAAACCCCTTAAACCTTTATCTTTCACGCAGGCCGGAACCGTAACTCGGAGGGCTACCACAAATGCTGCGGATAGACACCCGCCTGCAGCAGATCCTGGAAGGCTTTCACCACGCCGGGGCGGTCTTCCTGATAGGTGATGCCGAACCATTCGGCCTCTGTTCGCAGCAGTTTCACCTTTGCCAGCCCTTCCTTGATGAGGTCGTCCACCGCAAACGGAATGTAGAATTCCGATTTCAGCTCATTGCCACGGGCCTCCAGAAACGCCTTGAACAAACGCTCCAAATGGCCGAACAGCGATGGATGGAATCCCCAGAAATTCATGGAGACCGGCGTGTCCGCCTGCAATGTCACCACTGAACCATCCTCGTTGGTGTTGATGATTTTTCCCTCTTTCCGTTCAATCTTAGTGTGTTCATGGATGCTCACCAAAAAATCGTTGGCATCGCCCTTGCACACTCCTCTGGAAACACTTCCGTTTTCGGAAAGCGTATGGGAGAGCTGATAGGCCACCATGCTGTATACATCACTGTCCTTTTCCAGTGAAAGCGACTGGAGATATTTTGCCAAGGTTTCAAAGGCATGCCTTCCATAAAAGTCATCCCCGTTAATCACGGCAAAAAAAGTGTCAATCTTGTCCTTGGCCATCAGAATGGCATGACCGGTGCCCCAAGGCTTCACCCTGCCCTCCGGGCAACTGAAGCCTTCAGGAAGCGCATCCAGCTCCTGCAGCACATAATCCACCTCCAAATGATTTTTGTATTTGTTGAAAATCACCTCTTTGAAATCGGCCTCAATGCTTTTCCGTATCACAAACACCACCTTGCCGAATCCGGCCTGGATGGCGTCATAAATGGAATAATCAATGATGGTCTCCCCGTTGGGGCCCAATTTGTCAATCTGTTTCAACCCGCCGTAACGGCTGCCCATTCCGGCTGCAAGTACCAATAAAGTAGGTTTCTGTGTCATTTTGATTGCATTATTGTATTAATGAAATGTTATGAATTTACAAAAGTAGTCAAAAAAACGGCACCAAGTTCATTTTTTCCCAATTTTTTATTCACCCGCTCCACGGAGAATATCATCAACACCCTGCGTAAATTCGACCACGACGGCATCATCCGCATCAACGGAAAGGCGATAGAGATTCTGGACGAAAAGGAATTGCAGCTGGTTTGCCGGATGGGCTGATCAGCGCACAACCAGGATTTTCACGCCGATGGCAATCAGCATCAGGCCGCCAAACAGCCGTGCGTTCAGCCATTTCAGCCGGCCGAAGCGGAACCCGATGGCACTGCCGGCCATCGAAAAAAGATAGGAGACCATCCCGATCACCACAACCGGCATCCAGATGGCCGTTTCAATCATGGCGAAACTGACCCCAACCGCAAGCGCGTCGATGCTGGTGGCGATGCCCAACAGCAGCAGCTGCGGCAGGGTCAGCCGGAATTCCTTGGCGGGATCCTCCTCCGGACGCAGGGCGTCATAGCACATTTTCAGCCCCAACAGCAGCAGCATGCCGAAGGCGACCCAGGGGGCGAAGGTGCCGACCCAGGAGAGGCACTGCTCACCCAGCAGCCAGCCGATGACCGGCATCACCGCCTGGAACAGCCCCATGGAGAAGGCTAACCAGACGAACGGCCACACCTTGTACTGCGCGGTCTGGGTGCCGCACGCCATGCTCACAGCGAAACAATCCATCGCCAAAGCCACCGCCAACAAAACAACCGATATGAAATCCATGGTACGCTATTTTCAATTACTTTTTACAAAAGCATGCAAAAACATGACAATTAATACAATACTAATATTTCCTAATATTTTTGAAAAGGTTCATCCTCTTTTTCATCCGTAATTATGTATTTGATTTCTTTGATGATTCCGGTGTTCAAGTCTTCTTTATCCACTGCCGCTTCCGAATAATATCGGATAGCGATCACTCCTTCCTTGCTGATGTCACAGAAAGAATAAATTCCTGACTGCGTATCCTGTTTTGACAAAGATAATGTTTGGAGCAAATTGTAATTTGCATCAAATACACAGGCCATCAGTTCAGTGTAATAATCAGTTGTAGTTACATAATCCCTATAGTATAAAGCTACCGTATAACCCTTTATACAAATTTTTCCAATCAAATAATAATCATGATAGGTATTTTTCCTTAGTTTTTACTGGCTTTTTCTTGTCAGGAATTCATCGTTTTCTGAAAGTAGAAATTCTCTAACAAAACTCTCCTCCAACTTGACAGTGCTGTCTTCACATGCATAAATGTCAAAAGTGGAATAATCCACCTCAAAAGGCAGTGTGATGGTTTTGAAATTGTCAAAAGATTTGATGAAAGCACTCTTATCATCCGAATCATCCGCTTGAATTGCCGGAGCGGCAGACATATCGTTCTCCACATCCAAACCGACTGTCGTTTCAGACATATTTTCATCATCCGTACGTGCCGGGGTGCAGGCTGTGCCCAAACACAAAAGAGCCAGCAAAACACTTGCAAATTGCTTCATAACAGGTTGTTTTATTGGTTAAAACACAATTTGTTTCACCAAAATAACGTACCACGCTGCGGTTTATTGTGCGGAAGCGGAGGAAAAAACTGGCTGCCCACTTCGACAAGCCACCGTTTCAGCGGCTCCGCCTTCTTGGAGGGAATGGACTGGATAAGCCTCAAAAGTTGCTTCATATCAGCAACTCGCTGTATAACAATCTATCCATATAAATAATCACATTTATTCTGACGAATAAACGACAGAAAAGCACATTTATTTTGACATTCAACTATATTTTTTTTACATTTTTTCGGACGAACTTGGATTCAGATGCCAAATTCAACAACACCGAAACCACATCCACGATGGAGAGTAATACTTTTCCCGTTCCGCATCCCAAACGCAACGAATCTTCTTGTTTTCAAACAATTGTATAGCAAAGTCCTGTTCCATAATCCAATGATTTTTTTCATTTTTTTACTGAATAAATACATTTGCAAAAGTAATCAAAAAGCGGATACGACTGCAGATGCAGAAAAAATTCCAAAAAACATCATTTATGTTAGATTTTTTTCTACTTTTGCAGCGTTAAAAATAAACACGCTAACCCTATGAAGTATGCTGAACTGGAAAAAAGATTAAGAAAGGCAGGATGCTATCCGATTGATAACAGTGACCATCCGATATGGTACAGTCCCATCACCGGCAAAAAGTTCAAAACCGGACATCACAAATCGGAAGAGGTGAAAACAGGAACACTTAATAGCATCCTAAAAATGGCAGGTATCAAAAAATAACACGTTTCCAGTCGTAGAAAATAAAAATATAAAACAGAGTCAAGATGAAAGTAAGAGCCATAATTGAAACAGGAAAAAACATGGATTACGACATATACACCGACAACGATTCGCTGGATTTCATGCTGCTCGGGCAAGGGAACACCATTGAAGAGGCCAAAGCGGACTTTCTGAAATGCAAAGAGGAGATGAAAGCGGCGTTTGCCGCAGAGGGAAACACATTCGATTTCGATACCCTGGATTTCGAGTACGTGTTTGACACCATTTCATTCCTCAAATATTCGCCCTTCACGCTTACCGGACTTTCAAAAGCTACCGGCATCAACAGCAAGCAGTTGAGCCATTACGTCACCGGTTACCGCAAACCGTCCCAAAAGACCGTGCAGCGCATTCAGGAGGGTGTGGCCAAATTCGCTGAAACCATGCGGAATGCCGTGCTGGTGTAACCGCCCCGCGCCGCGGTTTATTGTGCGGATGCAGAAAAAAAACGCTTCGTGGCGCTGAGTTGAAAAAAAAATTTCGACTGCCTGGTTTCCATATTGTTTTTTTTTTTATTTTTGCAATCCATAAAAAAGAATTTTGTTTTTTATATTCATTACATAACACACTATATAAGCCTGATTATTATATAAAAAATTCTCTTTTTATTCCTAAATTCAACAAGCAAATGCAACTTTTGCACGGGTCAGAATGACATTTTTTTCAAGCAGGGAAGGAAAAAAATTCCCTTCCCGTATGCTTGAATGGAGAAAATGACTATTTTTGCCCCGTGTCCAAAAGTTC
>CAJOQK010000050.1 GCA_905236885.1 uncultured Bacteroidales bacterium | reverse complement strand
TTTAGTGTCAATCACATAGCATAGCTATGCTCATTCCACAAAAAGACAAAATCTTCCTGAAATAAATTCAAAATTGTTCGCAAAGTATTTTTTAGAGGTCCCCTTAGGGCGAAAAAAAACTGACACAAACTGCCAAATTGTCATATTTATAAGAATTTAGCCTCCAAAACCGGAAATTTTGTCCTTTCAGCGGCTGTGGCTCAGATTTTGCTGTGACATGGATGTTTTTCAAACAGAAAGGAGAGAAAAAATGAATATAGACCAATTAACAGTAAAAACACAGGAGGTGCTGCAAAAGGCCCAGAGCATTGCCCTTGCGCACCAGCAGCAGCAAATCGAAAACGCGCATCTGCTGAAGGCCATGTTTGAGACCGACAGGGATGTGCTGCCGTTTCTGCTGAAAAAGAATGGCGTGAACGCTGCACAGGTGAAGCAGGTGGCGGACCGGATGGTGGAGGGCTACCCCAAGGTGAGCGGCGACACCTCCCAAATCTATCTGTCCAACGGCGCACAAAGGGCCATTCAGAAGGCCATAAGCGTGCTTCCGGAATGGAAGGATGAGTATGTTTCCATGGAGCATTTGCTGTATGGAATTTTCATGGCAGGCGACGATGCTTCCAGTTTGTTGAAAGATAGTGGATTGACGGAAAAAGGGCTGAAGCAGGCCATTCAGGAGCTGCGCAAGGGAAGCCACGTTGACTCCCCCCATGCGGAGGAAAGCTATCAGGCGTTGAACCGTTATGCAAAGAACCTGAATGAGCTGGCCCGGAAAGGGAAACTCGATCCTGTAATTGGAAGGGATGAGGAAATCCGCCGCGTGCTGCAGATTTTGTGCCGCCGTACCAAGAACAACCCGATTCTGATAGGAGAGCCTGGCGTGGGCAAGACAGCTATCGCTGAAGGGCTTGCGCACCGGATTGAGGAGGGCGATGTTCCTGAAAACTTGAAATCCAAGCAGGTTTATTCCTTGGATATGGGCGCATTGGTTGCCGGAGCCAAGTATAAGGGTGAATTTGAGGAGCGTTTGAAAAGTGTGGTGAAGGAGGTGACCGCCTGTGACGGTGAAATCATTCTGTTCATCGATGAAATACATACGCTGGTCGGAGCCGGAGGAGGCGAGGGGGCCATGGATGCCGCCAACATTCTGAAACCGGCTTTGGCGCGTGGCGAATTGCGGGCTATCGGAGCCACCACCACTTCGGAATACCAGAAATATTTTGAAAAGGACAAGGCTTTGGAGCGGAGGTTCCAGGTGGTGTATGTGGACGAACCGGACCGGCTTTCCACCGTCTCCATTTTGAGGGGGTTGAAGGAGCGTTACGAGAAGCACCATCAGGTGAAAATATTGGATGAGGCGCTGGTTGCGGCTGTGGATTTGTCGCAGCGTTACATCACCGAGCGGTTTTTGCCCGACAAGGCCATTGACCTGATTGATGAGGCGGCCTCCAAACTGCGGCTGGAAATCAATTCGGTTCCGCAGCCTTTGGATGACGTGGAGCGTAAAATCAGGCAGTTGGAGATTGAACGCGAAGCCATCAAGCGGGAGAACGATACGGAAAAAATAGCACAGTTGGCCGCACAGATTGCCGAATTGAGCGAACAGCGCAATGTCATGCGTGCCCGCTGGAACGAGGAGAAAAATCTGGTGAACCGTATTCAGGAGTTCAAGAACCAGATGGAGGAGACCAAGTTCCAGGCGGCACAGGAGGAGCGTAATGGCAACTATGGCAAGGTGGCCGAGCTGCGTTACGGAAAAATGAAGGAGTTGGAAAATGGTCTGCAGCAGGCCACTCAGCAGCTGCAGGACATTCAGGGCGAGTCCCCGATGATTGACCAGGAGGTTGGCGCGGACGACATTGCCGCCGTGGTGGCCCGTTGGACCGGCATTCCCGTGCAGCGGATGATGCAGAGTGAAAGGGAAAAGCTGCTGCATTTGGAAGAGGAACTGCACAAACGGGTGATCGGGCAGGACGAAGCCATTTCCGCCATCGCCGACGCTATCCGACGGAGCCGTGCCGGTTTGCAGGACAGCCGCCGTCCGATCGGTTCCTTCATGTTCTTGGGCACTACCGGTGTGGGTAAGACCGAGCTGGCGAAAGCCTTGGCCGAGTACCTGTTCAACACGGAGGATGCCATGGTGCGTATTGACATGTCCGAATATCAGGAGGCACATACGGTTTCAAGGCTTGTGGGGGCTCCTCCGGGATACATCGGCTACGACGAGGGCGGACAGCTGACCGAGAAGGTGCGGCGCAAACCCTATTCCGTGGTGCTTTTCGACGAGATAGAAAAGGCGCATCCCGATGTTTTCAACATCCTGCTGCAGGTGCTGGATGACGGTCGTCTGACCGACAACAAGGGCCGTGTGGCTGACTTCAAGAACACTATCATCATCATGACCTCCAATTTGGGCTCATCGGTTATCCAGGAGCATTTTGACAAAGCGGAAATCATTGACGATCAGGTGACGGAGGCTGCCAAAACAGAAGTTATGGGGCTTTTGCGCAAAACTATCCGTCCGGAGTTCCTGAACCGTATTGATGAGATACTGATGTTCAAACCATTGAACAAAAAGGAGATACGTGGCATTGTGCGGTTGCAGTTGCGTCAGTTGGAGCAGCTGTTGGAGCAGAACAACCTCCACATCCAGCTGACCGACTATGCCCTGGATGCGCTGACAACCTTGGGTTATGACCCGCAGTATGGTGCCCGTCCGTTGAAACGGGTGATTCAGAAGCATATCCTGAACCAGCTCTCCAAAATGATTTTGGCGGACAAGGTGGTGCGCGACACTGTCATCACGGTCGACTATATCGATGAGGACTTTGTGTTCTACCAAAAAAAGGAGGAATAGTTCAGAGGTGTCCTAAACTTTAGATTGCCAATGCATACATTTCAGATAAACAACAAATGCGTCACGTGGGTTTTGCGGATTTTGGTGGGGGGAGGCTTTATGCTCTCCGCCCTGCTGAAATACCTCTCCATCGAAACTTTCGACCTGTATATTTACGAACATCATCTGTTTGGTTATCAATTGACTGAAATATTCAGCCGTCTGCTGGTGGCGGCTGAATTTTGTTTGGGTGCGATGCTGCTTGCGGGCATTTTTCCGCGCCTTACCAAATGGACGGTGTTCTGTTTTCTGGCAGGATTCACCATTTACCTCTGGCTTATGCCATACCTGTTTCAGGTGGATATGGCCAATTGCCATTGTTTTGGGGAGAAACTGCCATTTACACGGAACCAGTCAATTGTAAAAAATTTGCTGCTGATGGCTTTGCTTCTGCCGCTTTCCACGCAACGGGGCTGCTTGTGCCGTCACCTGAAACGTTGGGTTGCTGTGGGGGTGGCCGTGGTGGTCACGGTGGTGATGGCTGTGAATCCCCCCTCATTGGTCTACAATGCGTTGTATGGTGAAAAAATATTGATAAACAATGACTTATATAAAGAGGCTTTGGCCAATACCGGTCAAATGGAGGCCTTTTCCCAAGGGCGGCAAATAGTCTGCCTTTATTCCCCAACCTGCAAATATTGCCAATTGTCGGCACAAAAGTTGCACTTGGCCTTCCAGCAGGCACATTTGGATGAATCCCAAATGAAAGTCATTTTTTTAAGGATGAATAAGGGGGATGAGCGCGAGCGGGCCTTTTTTCAGAAGAACAGGATTCCTCCTTTGGAATACACCACCTTTGCGGCGGACACCTTTTTGCAGGTCACACATGGAAAAATTCCGGTCATACTGTTTGTGGATGAGGGGAAAGTGTGCCATTCGCACCAGTATATGTCGGTTGATGAAGGCAGGATAGGGGAGTTCCTGAGGTAAGGGAAATTTTTAGAAGTCCCCTTTAGAAGTCCCTGTAATTATTGGAAGTTCCCCTTACTGACATAACGGGGTGTTTGTGAAAAGGGGCGCAAAATTTTGCGCCCCTGAATTTTATTGCGTTGATATGCTGTGATCGGTTTATTATTCCACCACCACCTTCCTTACAGCGCTGCCGCTGGCGGTCTGGACTTTCAGCAGATAGAGGCCACGAGGCAGGCCGGAGAGTTGGATCTGCGCTTCGCTGCCGCATGGTGACATCTGTTTCACCTGTTTTCCCGCAGCGTTGAAAAGCACGAGGGAGTTCATCGGCTCTTCGCATGTAACGTTGAGCAGTTCCGAAGCGGGATTGGGGAAGGTGCTGAGAGCGTTTTCCTCCAGTGTTTCCCGCACGGGCACCTCGGTGTCCACATAAAATGTGACGGTTTTGGAAGAGAGTTCCACGACGGAGTCGCTGAAATAGCCGTCCTTTGAGGTGTAGATTACTGAAGCATAGTAGTTGTAGGTGCCTTTTTTCAGATATCGGTAGGCTACTGATGTGCTGTCATGGACGAATCCGTTGGTGTCGTTGGGGGCCAGTTCGAGACTGTAGTATACGATTCTGTCCACCACAGTGTCGTTTCCTGTGGTAATAAGTACGTGAAATCCCATGGTGTCCTGCTTGGTATAGTTTTTTCCGCCCACATTGATAAAGTCAAATCCGCCAAATAATACATTTTGCATGATTTTGGTACTGTCCCCGGTGACGATGGTCAAACCGTCCAAATCTGTTATTTTGTATCCTTTCAGCTGAAAGGAGATAATTTCATAAATTTTCAGACAGAGCGTGTCGTTCTTCTCCGAGGCGGATTGGCTGGCGACAACGGGATTGGATTCCGGGCTCATGGGAACCGTTTTGTTTTCTGCATGTAAGATGTTCAAACTGATAAGAGTGGCTGTCAGCAAAAAGAATAATGTAGACTTTTTCATTTTGTAATTATTTTAATAATGTTAATATTTTAAATTTTTTTGTTTATTTTGTCCTTGTTACACCTATAAGTCGTTTAACCCTGTCCAAATATTACAGGGGAGCTAAAAAAAAATTTAAGGGGACTTTTATCCCCTTCTAAAAAAACGTATCGGATATTTGATTATTTTTGCATTTTTATGCGGAAAAGGTGGCTATGAACTTCAGAAAAAAGGGACGTGCAGTGTGTGACAGAGGGTTTGCGTTTGTGCTTCCGGTTGCAATATTGCTGTGGATGAGCCTTATCCACGGTTCATCCGTGAAGGCGCAGGCAACTGTGCAGTTCAGGGAGGATTTTGACACCTCCTTTTCCTTTTCGGTTTATCCCGGCAATGGTTGGGACACTTGCAAAACGCTCTACAGCAGTGTGCCGTGTGCTTTAAGGGGACAGCTTCCGGCCACAGCCGGCGATTCGGTGCTGCTCACCTCCCCCTATTACGATTTTTCCAATTGTGCGGAGGTTTTCCTCAGTTTTGAACACATCTGCAAGATTTCCAGGCAGGATGTGGCTGTCATTGAATACAGGGAGGATTATTTGGGGGCCACATGGCGGGTGGTTCCGCAGGATTGTTACAGAGGTCCGGCCTCGGCCTACAGGCAGCAGCTTTTTTCCGCCGGTTCCTATTCCGGTTGGCTTCCTGATGTGCCGCTGGCGCAGCCTGACAATCGTTGGTGGAAGAGCGAACTGTTTGATTTGAGCAGCATTTTGGGCTACACCAAATTCCAAATCCGCTTCAAGATAAAGAAGGGAATGGAGGAGGGGAGCCAATTGCAATACGGATGGCTGTTGGACAATGTTTCCCTGTATGGAGGCTTGAAGCATGCACTTCCGCCCCTGTTCCAGCTTGCGGACACTGTTTATGCGGACAGTGTCACCAGCATCGGGCCTTTCTCTGTTCGGATGAGGATGCTGGGAAGCAGGCCGGCTGCATGGTCGGGAAACTATGAAATCCTGCAGCGGCAGTACCCTGCGGATATTTGTCAGGAGGATTCGGTCACGTATGCTTTTGTCATCCCCCAGTCGCCATTCGGCACCACATTCAGTTATATGGTGCGGGCCACCGATTCTGCTGGGAACAGTTATGCCGTTTCCCGCCGGTTTGTCAGCTGCATGCCAAATGACGGGCGGGATTCCACCGCCGTTTCTGTCACCTTGCTCTCCCCTGCACGGGAGATTGTCCAAGCCGGAAGCACTCTCCCCATATATGTGCGCATCAGAAATGTTGGTGTCAAGCCTTTGAATTCTCTGCTGCTGACCTGGCGTTACCATGGCGTTGAAAACTCCTTCCGTTGGAAGGGGAGCCTTTCGGCGGATTTCATTGCCGATTCTGTAGAGATAGGCCGTTTCAGCGTGGTGGAGGGGGCGCAGCCCCTGCAGTTGCGTTGGCGCTGCCTTGACGGGGACAGCCTGCACAATCCGGAGGACACCCTGCTTTTTGACATTTACGGATGCGCTGATTTTCTGCATGGAAGCTATCAAATCGGTGGAAAAAACGCCGATTTTCCCGACTTGCCCTCCTGTTTGAAGATGTTGAACAGCTGCGGTATTAACGGCTCCTGCACCCTTCTGTTGGACAGCGGAACATATCCTGTACACCTTGGTTTGGACAATTTTGCAAAAAATAATGCGAGCGACACCTTGCTTTTTACCTCCCTTTCCGGTAAAAATGGCGATGTGCGGCTGGTGGCGGATTCGGGGGCGGCGGAGCTGCTCTCCTTGAAAAATGTGCAGAACGTTTATTTTCAAAACATTACCTTTGAGGTTGACAGTAGTGACAGCCAACTGACCGCCTGTGTGCGTCTGTTGGACAGTTGCCAATCCGTCGGATTCAGGCATTGCCGCTTTTTGCTCCGGAATGCGCAGACGGATGCCATTTACAGCTCCTCCCGAAAAGGTTGCCGGCAGGTGGAGGTGGTAGGGAATGAATTTTTTGGCGGTCACAGTGCGGTGAATGTTTCAGGAAGAAATGTGCATGATTATCAGGAATTTCAAATTGTCGGTAATCGGTTTGAAACTCAGACGGCCTATGGCATCTTTTTTTATTGCACCGATTTTAGGGAGATCAGTCGCAACCGGTTCCAGGCATGCGACGATGCGGTGGCCACCTATTACAACGGCATCAATCTCTATGCCTGTTATGGGGAAAAGATTGCACGGAATGCCTTCAATTTGCGCAGGGGGCGGTACGCCTGCTGCTTCACGGCGCTTTATCCGCTCACCCGGGACTATCTGATGGTGCAGAACAATGAGGTGCGTTTCAGGGCGGTGCAGCAGCAGTCGGCGGGATTTTGCGTGGGTTCATCCTGCAAAAAGCTCCATCTGGCCCACAACTCCATACTGATGTCCGGCGCGTCACATGGAAGTGCCTGTGTCTGGACATCGGGCGTATCGGACAGCATTGTCTGGTACAACAATCTGTTTGTGAATTGGGGAACCGGAAACCTGCCGCGCATTTGGGAGTTCGGCACTCCGCTCCAGACCTGTTTGCGCGGACACCAGTTTGACCACAACCATTATGACATGCCTTTGGGCGGCCTGCTTTATACCGACTATCTGCTCACTTTGGAGGAATGGCAGTCCCTTTCGCGGCAGGACGCGCATGCGGCTTGCGGAGGAGTTGCGTTCAGGGATACAGCAGTGGATCTGCAGTTGGCCTATCCACATCTTTTCTGCGGAGCTATCCCTGAAGTAATGGAGGATTTGGCTGACAGTGCGCGAAAAGGGCCGCTCACCCAAAAGGGAGCCTATCACAATTTGGGGATATTTCAGAATGATGCGGCTGTTTTTCAGGCAGAAACACAGCAAAACAATGGAAAGGTGAAACTTGATGTCTGCATTGCCAATGCGGGCAGCCATGTTTTGGAAAAGTTGAAGGTGGCTTACATGCTCAACGGGGCAGTGGGTCAGGAGGTTGTGTGGAAGGGCACTTTGGTCACCGGGGACACAGCCTGGCTGCGTTCCGTGGCCGAATGGCCTGTCATGTCGGGAGAGCAGGCGTTGCAGGTTTTTGTCTTTTCCCCTAACGACAACTCGGATGATAATCTCCTAAACGACACGCTGTTCCAACCATTTTACGGTTGCGACAGCGCGATGCGCGGCTGCTATATGGTGGGGGGCAAAACCTCCGATTTTGAAACTTTGCAGGCGGCTTTGGAGGCGGTGAGGCATTGCGGCATGGGTGGAAATGTATGGTTGCAGTTGCGGTCGGGGAGTTATCCTACAGCCTTGTCCATATCAGGGGCAATTCCGGGCGGAAGCGACAGCTGCAGGTTGCATATCACCTCGTTGGCGGTCTCTTCCGACAGTGTGCTGCTGTATGCGGACACCACCCAAAACCGGAAGGCCTGCATTTCCCTTTCCAATGTGTCGCACCTTGTGTTTGAAAATATCGGCATTGCCGGAAGTCAGGCTGCACGGGCCCCATTTTCCGTGGGTGTGCTGCTGCAGGATGAGTGCAATGACATCCATTTCCGGCATTGCAGGCTGATTGTGAAACCCACCCAACTGAGTGTTTCAATGTATAGTGGCATTTATGCGGCGGAAAGCAGCGGGGAGAGGCTCTCTGTGCGGGACTGCCGTTTTGAAAACGGGCAGTATGGCGTGAATTTGCAGGGGCTGGCAGGCGGCATGTTAAGTAAGGTTTCGCTGATTAACAACGTTTTCTCTTCCCAAAGCGAATACAGCGTATATTTGAGAAGGCTGGCTTTCGACAGTATTTCAGGGAACCGTGCGGCCAATTTCTCTTTGGAGAGTGTGCAGGGCAATGTGGTTTCCGGCAACTCTCTGCATGCCGTTTATCCCAATCGTCCGGTTGCGTTTTACTTGGAGGATGCCGCTCCCTTGCAGAATGAGCTGCTGATTGCTAACAATGAGTGTATTACGGTTTCCGACCAGACCCATTATGGTTTTTCGGTGGGGCCTTTTTGCAATCGGCTCTCCTTTCTGCACAACAGTATATGCGCCTTGGGAAAAGGGGCGGCGCATTGCTTTCATTTGCAGCTTGATGGAACTTTTTATGGGATTGTTGTCAAGGAAAATGTCATGGCCAATTACAGCACCTCCAACTACGCGGCCAACAGCAATTTGGCCTATATCAGTCGCGCAGCCTCCCTTTCCGGCTACCAGTCGGCATGCCGGATAGATGACAACCTGTATGCGGGAACCCCCAATTTTTATACAGAGACAACGGTTTTGCAGCTGAACAGCTGGCAATCCCTATACAACCAGGATTTGAACAGCCATCACGTCCGGCTCCATTTTACCGATTCCACTGACTGTTTGCAGCTGGAGGAGGCTCCGTTTCTGGAGACTCTGCGTCTGCCGCAGGTGCTGGAGGACATAAGCGGGGAACCGCGTACCTTATTGACAGTCAAGGGGGCCTATGCCCCGGTGCCGCGAAAAACTGATGCGCTGCTATTCCAATGGGTCAGCCCTTCCGGAAAAATAGGGAAGCAAAACTATGCGGTGAAGGTGGTTTTGGGGAACATGGGCGACTCCCTGTTGCGGGAGGTGCGGATACGCTGGTGGGTCAATCAGGTGCAGCAGTCCGAACAGCTGTGGCAGGGAAGCCTGTCCAAGGGGGACACTGTGCATCTGCTGTTGGGCCATCTCCAGGCGGACAGCAGTATGGAACTTTGCGCCTACATACATCAGGCTAATGGCGGAAAGGATGAAAACCTTTTCAATGACACTCTTGCCCAAACGCTGACGGTATGTGACAGCGGATGGCATGGCACATATCGGATAGGGGAGGATTTTGCCGGTTTGGAGGAATGCCTGCTGAAATTGCGGAATTGCGACATTACCGGGCCGGTGCGCATTGTGCTGCCCTCCGGACGGTACGAGGGGCCGTTCCTCTTTGACCATATCCGTTCCGACTATCCGATTGTGTTCACCGCTGACGCTTCCGACACTGGCGAGGTGCTGCTCTGCCTGCCTTCCGGCAACTCCTCACAGGTGGTTCTTACCTGCAGCCAGTCAAAAAATGTGGTTCTGGAACAGCTCACTTTCCGTGTTCCCAACGCCGCTTACGGAATTTTGCTCCGTTTCCGGAACGAGGATTTGCAAATCAGGAACTGCCGTTTCCTTCAGGGAAACCTGTCCAACGCCGCCATCTGTCAGAAAAGCGACGGATGCTTGAAAAATGTAAGTATATGTGACAATTACATTTCAGGAGGGGATTATGGCATTTGGCTGCAGGCCTCTTCGTCCCAGTGGGACACCAATCTCTCCATCTGCAGCAACACCCTCTCCGACATCAACGGTTATGGAATCTCCTTGCAGTATGTGTTGTGGAATGACATTTCCCATAATTTGATTTCCCAGGTAGGCAAAAGCAGTATGGGCTTTTACGGCATCAGTTTGGAAAATGTAAGGGGAGAAAGGATTTGTGCCAACCGCATCAGTGCGGTCAGGGGCTATTATGGCATCTATTTTTCCGCCGCAGCTGCCGCCGGTTCCACCATGCTGGTCGCTAACAATGAAATCCGCATGCAGGTTTCCTCCTCCAACTGCGGCATTTACCTCTATAACGGCTGCCATCATATTGCCTTTTACCACAACTCCGTGCTGTTGTACGGCAATGGGCAGGGAAAATGCTTTTACACCGCCTTCTCGTTGTATGACATTGCGTTGAAGAACAATCATCTGGTAAATTTGTGCAAAAACAGTTCCGCTGTCAAAAGCGAGGTGCTCTATTTTTATGGTCGCAGCGGTGCCAACGGGTGGCAGATGGAGCACAACTGCTATTACAGTGCTGGAAACTATCTGCACTATGCTGGCGGAGAAATCGCTTCCTTGTCCGACTGGCGGCTCCTTACCGGAAAGGATTTGCATAGTGTCTGCCGGAAGCCCTCCTACCTGAACCAGCAGCAACATTTGAAACTGTTGTCCTATGACAGCCTTTCCTGTCCGTTGCTGCCGGATGTCCCCACCGACTTGGAGGGAAGGGAGCGTGGTGAAACCACCTGTATGGGTGCCTATCAGGCAGATCCGGACATGCAGACGGATTTGCACCTAATCTCTTTTGCCGACCCGACAGTTTCAGACAGTGTTTGTTACGGTGCCAGGTTGCCTATTCGGGTCAAATTGCGCAACGAAGGCCGCGACACTCTCTTTTTTGAGCGGCATCCTTTGTCAATAGGATTCAAGGTGGGCGGAGCCGCCTCCTATCAGGGCGTTAGGCTTGTCCAAAGCGGATGGCTGGCACCTCTACAGTCGGACACTTTTTCACTGACTGAGGAATTTATTGCCATTCAATCAGGTGTTTACCATATAATGGCTTTCATTTCGGACACTGCTGACATCAATCCGTTGAATGACACCATCGGCCTGTCGCTTCCGTTGCTGCGCACGTTGTTGCCTTATGGCACCAACACAGGCGATGTAGGGGAGGAAATTTCCCTGCATAGCCTTCAGGGCGGATTGGAATGGTACTGTGACAGCTCATCACAGGATTTGGCTCCGGTTTATGACGGCAGCAAGTTCTGTTTCCCCTCCTCCCGTGGCAGGGGTGCGGTGGCACGCCTGCTGTTCCAGCCCATGGACCTTTCAGGTTTGCGGCAGCCTCTGTTGAGTGTCTGGTATGCCCACAGCAATGCCCACAAAAGCGATGCCGACCAGTTGCGCATTCTCATCTCCACTGACGGGACGGATTATCGCCCGGTTCAAACGCTGTACCGTTATCAGGCCAATGTTTCCGGTTATGTATGGCAGCGTTATGATGTGGATTTGTCGGCATTTGCACAGTCTTGTGTCCGCATTGCCTTGGAGGCTGTCAGCTATGGGGGCGGCAACCAGTACATTGACAGCATTGCTATTGTCGGAGATGCTTTTTTACAGATAGAGAAGGTGTTATATCCGCAATCGGTGAATAACTGCCAGCCGGACCAGCCCGATTTCAAGGTGGTGATGAGCAATCCGTCGGCACAGGAAATCAGTTGTGACACCTTGGGTATCACCTTCTCCGGATATGCCGGAAACAACGCATTCATGCACTGTTTGTCTTATAAAGATGTGTATTTTAATGCGTTTGAAAAGGATACGCTTTGCTTTGCAACAGATTTTTGGGAAATCAATACCGCTTACCGCTTTACGGTGAAGGCTGAGGCCGGTTCCCTGTCGGACAGCCTTTGCGCGGATTATATGCCGTGTGCGGATATTCATCTGCAAACATTGGTGACGCCTCCCTGCACACCTTGCGGCGATTCCATTTTCCCAGGTGTAACTATTTGGAACAAAGGTAATTTAAATATTACGGATGTTCCCGTGTATTTGCACCTCAATGACACTTTTTGTGCTGTGGACATGCTTGGTGTCAGGGCGGGGGACAGCCTGAAGCATCTCTTTTCCGGCCCATTGGCTCCCTATAGCGGGCGAAACAGTTATGAGCTCAACATTTTCTCCCCGTTGGAGTGCGATGCCGATTTGCAGGACAACAGCCTGTTCGCCACCGCCTGCCTTTTGCTTGGAACTACAGATTTTAAAAATGAAATCCCTTTGCTGATTTATCCCAATCCCTGTAGGGAAAAGCTGTCGCTACGGCTGTCGTTGGAGGCTCCGGCGGAACTTTCCTGTGAAATTTACAATGTACAGGGGGTGAAACTGTTGAAAAAACTTTGGAGTGGTCAGGCGGGAGAAAATGAATTCTCACTCGTTCTGCCCGAACTGGGCAGCGGTGTTTATGTATGCCGCCTCCGTTGCCGCGAAAAGGTATGGGTGGAAAAAATAATTGTCCTGTAACCGCAGTCACAGATGTCAAATTCCAATGTATTAGTTGGAACTTCTAATATTTCCACGCATTATAGCAGACGCTTCCTGAAATATTCAAAATTGTTCGCAAAGTGATTTTTAGAAGTTCCCTTAAAATGGATTGCAAGGTATTTTTGTGAATTCTAAAAAACGACTATGCAAAAACATGGCATAGTGGTCAATTTAGTTTATAGTTAGTAGTTAAGGGTTTATAGTTAAATGACTATCTTCAACGCTGCTGTTTTTCACACGCCACCAACTCTAATCTATTAACTATTATTTTTTCCTGCGCCTAACCCTTCGGAATCCACGATCCCGTTCCTGTA
>CAJOQK010000049.1 GCA_905236885.1 uncultured Bacteroidales bacterium | reverse complement strand
GTTTCAGGACTGGTATCTGGATTATGCCTCCTATGTAAATCTGGACAGGGCTATACCTGACATCAATGACGGACTGAAACCGGTGCAACGTCGCATCCTCCATTCTATGTGGGAAATGGAGGATGGTCGCTACAATAAAGTGGCCAATATCGTGGGTAATACCATGAAATACCATCCGCACGGAGACTCCTCCATTAACGATGCGCTGGTAAACATGGGACAGAAGGAACTTTTGATTGATTGTCAGGGAAATTGGGGAAATATTCTTACTGGAGACGGAGCGGCGGCCGGACGTTACATTGAAGCACGGCTTTCAAAATTCGCTCTGGATGTGGTCTTCAATCCCAAAACCACCGAGTGGAAGTTCTCTTATGACGGACGAAATAAGGAGCCGATTTCCCTGCCTGTCAAATTCCCGTTACTGCTGCAACAGGGCACCTTGGGTTTGGGTGTCGGGCTTTCCTCCCTGATTCTGCCGCACAATTTCATCGAGCTGATCGATGCCTCCATCGATGTGCTGCAAGGTCGGGATTTCACATTGTATCCGGACTTTCCCACCGGAGGTTATATTGATGTGCGGGATTACAATGACGGATGCCGGAACGAACGGACCAAGAGCAGTGTGCGCATCAGAGCCAAAATCCAGCAGTTGGACAAACGCACACTGGTGATTACCGAAATTCCATACTCAACAACCACCCAAAGCCTGATTGAGGATATCAGCAAGGCCATAGAGAGGGGCAGACTTAATATCAATAAAATATTTGATAAGACGGCAGAACAGGCGGAAATCGTGCTGCAATTGCAGCCCAACACATCGCCCGACCAGACCATTGACGCACTCTATGCCTTCACCCAATGTCAGGTTTCCCTTTCGCCCATAACATGCGTGGTCATGGGTAAGGAAATGCTTTTTACAGATGTTAAAACCATCCTGCGGGCCTCAACCCAACGCACACTTGATCTGCTCAAGCGGGAGTTGGAAATAATGTTGGGGGAATTGAACGACAAATGGCATTGGATTTCCCTGGAAAAAATCTTTTTTGAGAAGCGCATCTATAAGGAACTGGAAAAGGACCAGAATTCGTTTGAGGAGCAGATTGTGGATATTGAACGCGCCTTTGACCCATACCGTTCACTTTTCAAAAGGGAAATAACACGTGAAGATGTGTTGAAACTGACCGAAAAACCGGTACGGAAAATCTCCAAATTCGATATTAAGGAGGCCGAACGACAAATTCAGGACATTGAAGTGGACATTGATGAAGTGACCAACAACATCGCCCATATTGTGGACTATTCCATTCAGTGGTTCAGGCAGTTGAAGAAAAAATACGGCAGCGGGAGGGAACGCAGGACGGAAATACGCAATTTTGAGAGCATCAACGCCGCTCATGTGGCCGTAGCCAACCAGAAACTCTACATGAACAGCAAGGAGGGCTTTATCGGCACCAATTTAAAGAAAGATGAAAATGTGGTTCAGATAGGGGAGTGTTCGGATGTGGATGAAATCATTGTTTTCCATGAGGATGGTACTTTTATAGTGACCAAAGTGGCTGAAAAGGTGTTTGTAGGAACAAACATTTTTGAAGCGCATGTGTTTGCCCGGAATGACGACCGTACCATCTACAACATGGCCTATCAGGACGGGCAGTTGGGATACTGCTATGTCAAGCGGTTTGCCATCGGAGGGGTGTCAAGGGACAAGAGCTACGACCTCACCCAAGGTAAAAAAGGAAGCAAAGTGCTTTATTTCACCATGAACAAGAATGGTGAAGCGGAAAAGGTACGGGTAACCCTCAAGCATAAGGCCAAATTGAAAAAACCAGTCTTTGATTTTGATTTCAGCACGTTGGTCATTAAGGGAAGAAGCAGTAGGGGTAACATACTCTCCAAGCATCCGGTACGCAAAATTGAAATGCTGAGTAAGGGCACTTCCACTTTGGATGCCCTGCAGATATGGTTTGATGACAGCATACGACGCCTGAACACGGAGCAAAGGGGACTGCTTTTGGGTGAATTCAAAGCCAATGACAAGTTGATTGCTTATTATAAATCAGGATACTATAAAATTACCGGATTTGACTTGTCTCTCCATTTTGAAGACGACCTGCTTTATGTGGAAAAAATGAATCCGCGTAAACCCATCACCGTTTTATATTACGACAAAACCTTGAAAAAGTATTTTTTACGTCGTTCGCTGCCTGAAATTACCGAAAAAAAGACAGATCTGCTGGCCGGCAATCCAAAAGCGGAACTGCAATGCTGCACATCTGACTATCTCCCTCAGATAGAGATTCTCTACACCGACAAAGATCATCCGGAAAAAAGCAGGGAAGTGCTTTCTCCGGCGGAAATGACAGATATCACCAAGCTGAAATCAAAAGGGAAAAAAATGGGCTGGGAAAAGCTTTTCCAGTGTCAGTTGCTGGATCCGTTGCCCTACGATGAACCTGAAGAGGAAATGACTGAAGAAGAAGAATTTGAGATGGAGGAGATTTCTGCCGAAGAAAACGATGCACAGGAGGAGGCTTTGGAAGCCGCTGAAACAGCGGAGGATAATGCCCTGATGGAAGAGGTGATAGGCCATGCACCTCCCAAGATAGAAGAGGCAAGCGGGGAGGGGGTTCAAATGGATTTGTTTGACCAACTGTGACGTAACTATGACAATGACACTTGCCGTGCAAGCTGAGCGCCATCAAGTTTACTTGAATGGCCGAAGCGCAGCCGGCAATCACGGAACGAAGTGACGTAAC
>CAJOQK010000048.1 GCA_905236885.1 uncultured Bacteroidales bacterium | reverse complement strand
GCATAGCTATGCTCATTCCACAAAAAGACAAAATCTTCCTGAAATAAATTCAAAATTGTTCGCAAAGTAATTTTTAGAGGTCCCCTTTAAAAAGTCGCAGTCAAAAATGTACTTTTGAAAGTTTTTTTTTTACAGAAAAAAAGACTATGTATGATTTTTCTCTTGCCGTTGACGGGATTGAAACAGGTCATCGCAACCGTATTCCACTGTGGATGTTCGGGTTGTTGTATTAGTGTTGGAAACCGTTGCCCGAACGGCGGCATATTGTAGGGACAATCGGATGATTGCGCGGAAATCCTGTTCCGGAAATTTTTTTTCCCGAAACAGGTGCGGCGCATTGAAATTTTGTTTACTTTTGCAGCGCAAAATTAGTGGACATTAAAACCATTTTATGTAAGAAAAAAAATAGAGAGATAAACATAAACAAAGCGTTTTAGCTTTTAATTAGCTTGTCCGAAACCTAGGAAATTTCGAGTTATTCACGCTAAAGAAAGCCAAGACGCTCGCGGTCAAACCGTGAGCTTTCTTGTTAGCGTGAAGGTAATTCCTAGGACCTCGGACTTGCACAAAAAAGTTCGCGGTTTTTTTTATGTCAAAAAATGGAATGTTAAACCTTTAAAAGTATATCAAGATGAGAAAATTAATGTTTTTCGGAACTATGCTGCTCTGCGGCATGATGTTATTAGCCACACCGGCCAATGCGCAGACGCGCAAAGACAAAAAGGCTGACAAGAAAGCTGAATATGAATTCCAGCAAAAACTGAAACAGATGGAACGCCAGCGTGTGTTGGATTCTGTACAGAATGCCAACGCACGACCAGCCACTTCGCCTGCGGGAGTCGCCTTTGACATGCCATGCTCTGGTGAAAATGTCAGTGACAAGGAATATTTCCGTCAGCTGGGTATCGGCAAGGATATGGATTTGTCGCTTGCCCAACGGAAAGCCCTTCAAGCGGCCAAATCACTCATGCGTGACCGTCTTGGCGAAAAGGTCAAGGGTTTGGTGACTGATTACAGCAAAACCTATTCCAAGAGCAACAAGGGCTCTGACATGGAAGGAATTATTGAAAGGGAGTTCACTAGTGTTGTTGACAGAGTGTTAGACGATGCTGGCAACGTCTGCGAAAAAGCCACACAACTCAACACTGGTGAGTATCAGTATTATTATGTCATTGAAATCCGCAAAAGCGAGTTGGCAGGAAAGATGGCGGATGCCATTTCCAATAATGACAAGCTCAAAACGGAATTTGACCGCGAACAGTTCCGCAAATATGCCGAGGAATATTTGAAGAAACAGCAGGAATTCAATAACGCGCAATAATGAAAAAGTATCTGTTATTGTTGCTTGTGCTGCTGCCTGTACTGTACGCTACAGGCCAGAACAATATGCCGTCATGGGTGAATAACCTGCCCAAGCCGGAGAACGATACCTATTATTTTCGCGTGACCCATGCGGAAGAAATGACCTACGAGAAGGCATACGTGCGTGCCTTCTCCATGGCCATTTTGGAAAGCTCCTGGAAAATGGGTCTGCCTGTGGATGCTAAAAATGACATGGCTGCCATTGAAGAGGGAGTTGAGGATAACATCAGTATCCGCAGTCATCAGAGCAATATAGCCCTCAATAAGGTGTGCGAATGGCAGACTAAGAGTATCACCTCCAACAAAGTAATTCTTTATGTGTTGTGGCAGGTGGCGGCATCAGGCAATATTGAACCTAATTTTGAACCGTTTAACAATTGTAAATAGTTGAAATGAGAAAAATTGTATTGTGTTTGCTGTTTGCGGCAGGTTTTGCAGGCATGGCCGCCGCACAGGATGAGAAACCGGGATGGCTGACCAACAAACCTAAGGCAGGCAATTCCACTTATGTTTATGTTGTGGAACGTGCCTCTGGAACTACGGTAAATGAAGCGGTCAATAACGCATTAGTTAAAGTACTTCGCACCACAATGATGCGGATTGGTGCCGTTGTGAGTTGGGACGAGGTGAACGGTGCGTTGCAAAAAGGTGCTGATTGGGGAGCCGTAGCCATGAAATATAACATTCCCGTCAACAAGGTGTGCGAGTATGTTGAGCGTAAATCCGAAAAAGGATTTTTGGTGGCGGTGTTGTGTCAGGTGGCGGTTAGTGGTGCTGTTTATCCTAATTTTGATGATTTTACAGCCTGTACGGATACAAAAACCTACAGCAATGGGGCTGCCTTGGCCAAATCGGCCTTTATTCCTGGTTGGGGGCAGATGGGCAAGCGGCATTATGGTTCTGGTCTCTTCACCCTGATGGGTGAAGTGGTGTTGTTGGGCGGAGCTGCCGGTTCCTATTATTTGGCACAGGATCAGTTGGCTGTGATGCAGGATTACAATGTCACATTGGATGATTATAATGCAGCCAAAAACAATTATGACACATATCGCTATGCCAATATTGCCTGCCTTTCCGCAGCAGGGGCGTTGTATGTATATAATCTGGTGCGTGCCTACACCATGACCCCGAAATACAAAAACCGCAACCTTACCTTTACACCGGCATTGTTGCCAATGGAACAGGGGATGGCTTCGGGTGTAAGTTTAACCTTAAAATTTTAAAAAAGATGAAAAAGAGAAACCTGTTTTGGTTAGTCACAGCTGCCTTGCTGACATTGTATGCGGCTTGTGTGAAAGATTTGGAAAAGGAGGGCATTTACACAAATACCAATATTATTGGTAGTGTTGTGGAAAAAAGCACTTTGCAGCCCATTGAAGGGGTGTTGGTGCAAATCACAGACGGAACCCACATCCATGCCTCTGTGCAAACCAATAGCAGAGGTGCCTTTGTGCTGGAAGATGTAAATTTTGAGGAGGTGAACAACGACTATTACCTGTGGATAGACGGTTCGCAGCTGCAGTTGCCATCGAAACAGGAGGAGTTGAAAGGGGTTGGCCGAAAGGTTTATGACTATAAGGCTATTGTGCTTTACGATAAGACCAATGCTGCATTGTTACCTGTTGTGAAAACTGACAGTGTGACTGAAGTTTCTGCTGTTTATGCCAAAGTGAAGGGGGAAGTAATCTCCGATGGCGGTCATGAAGTCACTCAACGCGGAGTGTGTTATGCAACACATCAGACCCCGACATTAGACGATTCGGTGACAACGGCGGGCAAGGGGCAGGGCTACTTTACCTGTTCCATTACAGGATTGGCGGTTTCCACTACCTATTATGTCCGTGCCTACGCCACCAACAGTATCGGTACCGTTTATGGTGCACAGAAAACCTTTACCACAACATCTGGATTTCCTGTTGTCTCCACCGATGCGGCCGCAAATGTTACTGCAACTTCAGCCAAGTGCGGCGGTAATGTCAGCGACAATGGAGGCTTTACCATCATATCCCGCGGTATCTGCTGGAACAGTATTGGCAATCCCGATACAAATGGCAGTCATCTCTCCAGTGGTACGGGCAATGGCACATTCAATGTCAATTTGACCGGCCTTGAAATGGGGAAAACCTATCATGTGCGGGCCTATGCCGTGAATCAGATGGGTATCAGCTACGGTAACGAAATAAATTTCACTACAAGCAATGGCATGCCTTCGTTTGGAAATGATCCTGTCTGGGTGAAATCCATTAAGACAGAATCGGTAGTATGTTATAGTGAGGTGATTGGCGATGGAGGTTTTCCCGTCATAGCTAAAGGCTTCTGCTGGAGTACAAACCAGTATCCCACCATTGATGGGGATAATAATAATTTGGGAACAGGCACTGGAAAACTGACCGGTTCCATTACAGGGCTTACACGCAACACCACCTATTATGTCCGTGCCTATGCCACCAACAGCCAAGGCACCTCTTATAGTGAACAAAACTCATTCACAACGGCTAATGGGCTGCCGACGGTGACAACAACAGCAGTGACGATGAACGGAAAAACAGCGGTGTCGGGCGGCAACGTGACCAGTGATGGCGGTTATCCTGTTACGGAACGCGGTATCTGTTATGGGGTTTATCCTAATCCTGACCTGACCTCTGCCTATATCCATACTTCCGATGGTAGCGGTACCGGCTATTTTTCCTCTATCATAGATTCTACTATGACAGGCACCGTCTATGTACGCGCCTACGCCACCAATTCCAGTGGAACGGCCTACGGCAATCAGATAACGGTGAATTACGATTATTTGGCATTGCCGTCATTTACTTTTAACGGCCATACCTATAAAGTTGCACCACTATCGAATAATTTTTTTAAATGGTCTGATGCCAAAAGTTACTGTGACAACCTGACTTCCTATGGCTATAACGACTGGACAATGCCTACCAAAGACCAACTGTTACAAATGTACGAAGACAGACAGTCTATAGGCGGATTTGGTACAGATTATTATTGGAGTTCAACATATAATTATGCTTATAGTAGTTATTATGATGTTTCTTTTAGCAGTGGAAGTGTCGGTTATGATACGGATTCATATAATAATAAACATAAAGTTCGTCCAATTCGTGAGGACAAATAGTTCCCCAAATTGGTAATATACAAAAAAATTATACTATGTTTTTCCCCTGCCGGATGTTTCGGTTCTAATCCCACACCCGCTTCATCCGGCAGGTTTGGGGAGAGTTGGGGACAAACGGAAAATTATTTATAAACCATCATTGCTACACAATATTATTAATTTTTCAGCGTTAATTTATTATTGAAAATTCCAATTTTGATAAAAAATGACAAGCAAAGGGTTAACAGGGATTGATGAAACGGCCTATCGGCAATGGGTGGAACATTTGTTCGATGAGATAGACAGGCAACGGTTAAAGGCTGTAATGCAATTGAATGCTGCCACATTGCAGCACTATTGGTGGTTGGGTAATGATATCATACGGAAACAGATAGAACAAGGTTGGGGGGCAAAAGTCATTGACAGGCTTTCTGCCGACCTGCAAAGACGCTATGGCAATGACAGCGGGTATTCCATTCGCAATCTGAAATATATGAGGCAGTTTGCCGAGGAGTACCCTGATTTTCCATTTGTGCAAGTTCCGCTTGCACAATTGCAGAAATCATCCGTATTGCAAGCGGTTCTTTCAAAGTACACAATGTCTGCAGAAGGGGAATTTGTGCAAGTCCCGCTTGCACAAATCACATGGTATCATCATATCTCGTTGCTTTCCAAGGTTAAAGATAATGTGTTGCGTGCATTTTACATTTCAGAAGCGGCTAACCAAGGGTGGAGCAGGGACATTATGCTGATGCAGATAGAAGACAAATATCACACAAAAGTGCAGTCTTTGCCCAATAACTTCGCTTTGACATTGCCTCCTGTGAATAGCGATTTGGCCAGGGCTGTGTTCAAAGACCCATATAATCTTGGTTTTGTTGATATGACAAAGGTTAAGCAGGAAATGGATCTGGAGGAACAACTGGCAAATAAGGTGACAGATTTTTTGCTGGAACTTGGCAAGGGATTCTCTTTCCTCGGTCGTCAGTACCCATTGAATATAGCTGGAGAAAACAGCTATGTGGACTTGATGATGTATCATACCCGGTTACATTGCTATGTGGCTATTGAATTGAAAGTGGTGGACTTTAAACCTGAGTTTATCAGCAAATTAAACTATTATATTTCTGCCATTGACGATTTGATAAAGACACCTGAGGACAATCCGACGATTGGTCTGTTGCTTTGTCGTTCAAAAAATAATATTAAGGTTGAATATGCTTTGCGTGGTATGACACAGCCTTTGGGAGTGGCGGAATATAAGACGAGTAAAATTATGGAGAATATCACCTCTTCACTGCCGTCGGTTGGTGATTTGGAAAAGAAATTAAATGAGGGAGGGTGATACAGACAAATATGATTTCGTCACATTTTGTTTTTACTTCATGGATAAGCCGTTTTCGTCCTACCCCCGCTTCATCCGGCATTTTTTTGATAAAAGTAATTTAATATGAAACAAATATTCCCATTCATCCTTGTGCTTTTGTTTGCCTGCAGTGCTGTAGCGCAGGTGAACCGTGATGCGTTCGACCAACAGCGGCAACAGATTCGCGAGCAGTATGCGCGGCAGAAAAATCAGATGCGGCAGCAGTATGACGATGCGCGTAAAAAGGCGGAGGCTGAATATGCGGCCTTTCGCAAGAAGGCCAACGAGGAGTATGCCGCAGCAGTGAAAAAGGCCTGGCAGCAGATGGGCGTTCAGCCTGCAGTGCCTAAACCTAAGGAACCGGAGCCTCCGCAACCGCCAGCACCTGAGCCGGACAAGGAGCCTTCCACAGAGCCGCTGCCGCAAGGTGAAGTGAAACCGCTGCCGGTGCCGCCTCCGCCTGTGCCTGCACCGCCAATACCCGAACCTGAACCCGAAGTTCCGACCTTGCGGTTTGTCGTTTACGGTACCAATTGTCAGGCGCATGCCAATGTGGAGCAGTTGGGCTTCAAATTAACCTCTGTGGATGAAAAAGGGGTGGCTGCAGCTTGGCAAACATTGTCACAGGATAAATATGACGGTCTGCTGCATGACTGTCTGGCGCAACGGGAACAACTGCACCTTGGCGATTGGGGTTATTTGCGCCTCCTGCAGTCTGCGACGGAACAATTGCTTGGCAAGGGTAGCAATGAGGCGGTGATGCTGCAGATGTACCTGCTGGCACAATCGGGATACCGCGTGCGCCTGGCCAAGGCCGACGGACGGCTGGTGCTGTTAATACCTTTCAGCCATACGGTCTACAACTATTCATACGTTTCCATTGATGGGCTGAACCATTACCTAATTACTCAGAACAAGGTTGGTGGCTTGCAGGTATGCAAGGTGGCTTTTCCACGTGAACAGGTGGCAAGCATACAGCTTAGCGAACTGCCTGCATTGCAGGAAAAACTACAGACCAAGCGCAGTTTCTCAGCCAAACGTTTCGGAACTTTGCGGGCGGAGGTGTCGGTGAACCGAAGCCTCATCGATTTCATGAATGACTATCCTCAGAGCAGCGCATGGGACTGCTATGCCCGTGCAGGATTGAGCGAAAATGTCAAGGCAACCCTTTATCCGGCATTGCGCAGCCAAATAGAGGGAAAAAGTCCCAAAAAGGCTGCCTTCATGCTGCTGGACTTTGTGCAGTCCGCATTTTCCTATGCAACAGACCAGGAGCAGTTCGGCTATGAGAGGCCTCTTTTCGGTGATGAGAATTTTTATTACCCCAAGAATGATTGTGAGGACCGTTCCATCCTTTACAGTATTCTGGTACGCGACCTGTTGGGTTTGGACGTGGTGCTGGTGAACTGGCCCGGCCATTTGGCAACGGCAGTTGCCTTTTCGGAAGAGGTTGAGGGGGACTATTTCATTGTGGATGGCCGCCGCTACACGGTGTGTGACCCGACCTATATCGGTGCGCCGGTCGGAGAGACCATGCCGCAGTTTAAACATGTGGAGGCCAAACTTTTGAAATTATGAACAAAGGGTTTCTATTGTTGGTGGTGTGTTTCTTGCTGATGTCGGGCTGTCATCGCCGCAATTCCACGGAGGGGCTGCCGGAGCCTGTTATACCTCCTACGTTGACAGTGCCTGCGGACACCATAATGGTTGAGTCAAAGGATTCAGGAAGCCGCTCTGTACGTCCACTTTCACCGGATGAGAAGATTCAATTACAGCGGGACAGCGCGGAAATCACCAACCTACGCATTTTTGCCCGCAAACAGAGGGTCATTTATAACCCTTTGCTTCTTGTAGGTAACTGGCAGCGTGGCACTGAACATTTGCTTTTCCGAAAAGACAGCACCGGCCTGATGTGGGACACTTCTGATGATGTTTCCCGTGAGGAGGCTCAACCGTTCAGTTGGAGCATGGACAGCAATGTGCTTGTGCTGGTCTGTCGGCTGATGCGGGGTGCTTTGGTGCCGAAACGCTATGTGGTCACCTATCTTGACGAGGAGAGTCTCTCCTGTAGCGATGTACATGGAAACGCCTTTCTGTGGGACAGGGACACTATTGTCCGAGTGGCGGCAGTTTGCTCAGCTAAAAAAATGTAAACCGTTGTAATTTAGTGGTATCTAAAACGAAATCACAATCGGAATGGCGAAGGCTGTGACCGGTTGCGGGGAATCCTGCCACCAGTTTTTTGAAAGGTTGTAAACCAGCACGGCGGAGGCGGCGCCAATCAGTGCGCCGGCAAGCACGTCGGAAGGGTAGTGCACGCCCAGATATAGCCGCGAAAAACCCACTCCGGCGGCCCAAATCACGGAG
>CAJOQK010000047.1 GCA_905236885.1 uncultured Bacteroidales bacterium | reverse complement strand
AGCCGGATGGCAGCAGGCCCGCCTTGAAATCACCGACTATCCGGTCACCTTTGACGACCGGCTCTATTTCTCCTTCCGCGTTAACAACCGGCATCCCGTGCTGCGCATTTTTGAAAAACGGGAGAATCCATTTTTGCAGGCGCTGTTCGCCACCGATTCCGCCATCGAATACCGCCAGCTGCCGCTCAAACAAATGGACTACGGCCTGCTCTCCACCCAAGATTTGGTAATTTTGGACCAACTGGAGGAAACCGGCAGCGGCTTCCAACAACAAATCAGCAACTATGTGGAAAATGGAGGCACACTGTTGCTGATTCCTTCTGCAAAAAATGAAAAGGCCTTGGACAACAACCTAAACCAGGCCTTGCAAATCACGCAGTTCACCCATCTGGACACCCAACGCAGCCGCCTATCATCCATCAACAGCACCCATGCGCTCTATCGCAACACATTTGAAAATCTGGAGGATAACATCCAGCTACCTCTTGTATTCAAACATTACCGGACCGACAAGAGTCTGCACGGGGAAAAGGAGCTGCTGCTCACACTGGAAAACGGGGATGAACTGCTTAGCGTACAACCCAAAGGAATGGGTGCCGTCTACCTGCTCACCGTTCCGATGGAGGAAAATTTCAGCGAATGGCCACGACACGCCCTCTTTGTGCCGAGCCTGTACAACATGGCCATGATCCAATACAACAGCCTCCAGCTCTATTACACCATCGGGAAAGAGGAAGCCATCCCCTTCGCTAACGAGAGCCTGCCTGCGCAAGCGGCACCGGAGCTTATAGGTCCGGACAACTTTTCCTGCATCCCTGCCCTGCGTGACAATGCGGGCAGCCGTGACATGTTCGTTTATGACCAGATTAGGGAGGCTGGGAATTATGCGGTCATCTACCGGCAGGATACCCTGCAACAGCTCTCATTCAATTTTGCAAGAAATGAATCGGAAATGGATTTTTGGACCTCGAATGAACTGAAAGATGCCTTCAAAGGACCGCACAAAGAGGTGTTTGACCATCCACACGCCTCCAACAGCCTGTTAGCGCACCAGCTGCATCAGGAAAGCCGCTCCTCAAACCTGTTCATTTGGCTGACCCTGTTTTTTCTGCTTTTGGAAACCATTTTGCTGCGAGTATGGAAAAACTGATTCATAACTGGGCTTCCCGAATCTTCAGCATCAGGGACCAGCAGACATTCCGACAAATTGCGCTGGAAGCCTTCCATTACCAGTATGCGCATTGCGAAATATATCGCCGCTATGCGGAAGGCATCGGTTGCCATGCTGACAAGGTGAAGCAATTGGAAGAGATTCCATTTCTGCCCATTGAATTTTTCAAGACCCAGAAAGTGGTCTCATTCAAAGGGAAAGAGGAATGTCTGTTCCAAAGCAGCGGAACCACAGGCATGACAACATCAAAACACTACATTTATTCCCTAAAACTTTACCGGGAAAGCTTTTTGAACGCATTCACCCAAATGATTGGCAATCCGAAAGAATATGTATTTCTGGCCCTGCTTCCATCCTATCTGGAACGAGAAGGGTCATCCTTGATATACATGGTGAAAACGCTGATGGAGGTGAGCGGACATCCTGAAAACAGATTTTACCTCCACCATCTTGAAGAACTGGCGGAGGATTTGGAACAACTGTATGCCAAAGGAAAGAAAATCATTTTGTTCGGAGTCACCTACGCCCTGTTGGATTTGATTGCCCTGAAACAGTTCCGGCTGCCCCACCTCACCGTATTTGAGACCGGAGGAATGAAAGGAAAACGTAAAGAGCTGCTCCGCAGCGAACTGCACCAACAGTTGAAAACTGGATTCGGAGTGGAAAAAATATATTCCGAATATGGCATGGCGGAGCTGCTTTCCCAAGCCTATACTGAAGGAGGGGAAATTTTTCACACACCCGCCTGGATGCGTGTGCTCATCCGCGACCGCTACGACCCCTTCTCCGTAAGCGCCAAAAACGGCTCCAAAGGAGGCATCAATGTGATTGACCTGGCCAATATCCACTCCTGCTGCTTCATTGCCACACAGGATTTGGGATGCATCTGCGAGAACGGAGGGTTTTCGGTCTTGGGACGTTTTGACCAGTCCGACATCAGAGGCTGCAACCTACTGGTAAATTGAATGAAGGGGACTACTAAAAATAATATGAAGGATTCCAAGGAAAAGCTTTTCTTTTAAGCCGCTCCCCACTAACAGTTGGCATATCTCGCCACATCCTCCCTGGTAATGGTGTTACCGCACAAAATAACCAAACGTTCCACCATATTGCTCAGTTCCCGGATATTACCGCGCCACGGAAGTTTTTGGAGTGCTTCAATGGCACCCTTCTTCAACTGGGGTTCCGGCATTTTCTGATGTTCACATACCAGATGCAGGAAATGGTTCACCAACAGTGGAATATCCTCCAATCGCTCACGTAAGGGTGGGACATGTATCAAAATCACCCCCAAACGATGATACAAATCCTCCCTGAAATTCTTCTGCTCAATTTCCTGACGCAAATCCTTGTTGGTGGCGGCAATCACCCGCACATCCACATTTATTTTCTTTTCTCCGCCCACGCGGGTAATCTGGTTCTCCTGCAAGGCACGCAGCACCTTGGCCTGTGCTGACAGGCTCATGTCCCCTACCTCATCCAAAAACAGTGTGCCGTGATCCGCCAGCTCAAAATTACCCTTCCGCTGCTTGATGGCCGAGGTGAAAGAACCTTTTTCATGTCCGAACAGTTCACTTTCAATTAATTCAGAGGGAATAGCCGCACAATTCACCTCCACAAATGGATTAGCAGCCCTGGCACTTTTTTCATGCAGCCAGTGTGCCACCAATTCCTTTCCAGTGCCGTTCTCACCAGTAATCAGCACTCTCGCGTCCGAAGGTGCCACCTTGTCAATCATGGCCTTCAATTCACGGATAGCGGGCGAATCCCCCACAATTTCATATCGGCTGTTAATTTTCCTTTTCAACTGTTTGGTCTCGCGAACCAAATGCCGCCGTTCCTCCGCATTTCGGACAGTAATCAGCAGACGGTTCAAATCCAACGGTTTTGTAATAAAGTCAAAAGCTCCTTTCTTGATGACCGAGACTGCAGTTTCAATATCACCATGCCCCGTAATGAAAATAATGGGTATATCGCTTATTTCCTGAATCTTGTCCATCAGTTCCAAGCCGTTCATCCCGGGCATCTTGATATCACTGATGACCATGTTGAACGATTCGTTGGCGACACATTGCAACGCCTCTTCCGGACGCTGTACCGCTGTCACCTGATAGGACTCATACTCCAAAACTTCCTTTAAAGCGGTGCAGATGGCCTCTTCGTCATCCACCACCAAAATTCTGATATTTGTCTCCATGTTGTCTCTTTAAGGTTTGTATGGTTCTTTTCCGACAACCACTTCCGTAAAACTTTCAGGGTCAAGGAAAGTGGTGGCCGTTTGCTGCAATGTTTCCGCATCAAAAGTGGGAATGAAGGAAAAATAGGCTTTCCACTCTTCAGGTGACAAACCGGCATCATCGGTTTCCATATATCGCTCCATGACAGAAAAAAGGCCGTCAAAGCTGCGCAAAAGGCTGCCATATTCATAGTTCTTCACCAAATCCAGCTCATCCTGCCCAATCCTCGTCTCCGAGAGTTTTTTCACCTCCCGCCGCACCTTGTCCAACGCCTCCCGTATGCGTTCGGCATCAATATCTGCAGTGATACAGAGCAATCCCGCATGCCGACGGGAAAGCAGATGTGAACTGATGCCATAGGCCAAACCGCTCCGTTCACGGATTTCCGTCATCAGGCGGGAACCGAAATAGCCTCCCAAAATCCGGTTTGACAGCTGCAACGCCATCCATTCCCGCACCCCACGGCGCACCGGCAGCACCTTTCCCAGACAAATACTGGACTGCACACTGTCCGGACGTAGGACAAAACAGCGCTGCGGCGTTGATGCAAGCACCATTTCCGGACAAACTCCACGAAAACTCCGGCGCGACCACTGCCCCAGGCACCGGTTCAGGCAGGTCCAAAATGTTTCTGTAATGTTGCCAGCCACAAAAATGCGCATTGACTCCGGCACATAGCAATCTTCAAAAAACTGCCTGAGCAATGCGATTGTCCAGCCGTCCATCTCCTCCAGGGACAAAAATTGCCCATAGGAATGCTGGCCGAACAGAGCCGACAAAAAAGTGCGGTAGGCGATAAAGGAACTCTTCTGCAACTGCACACTTAACTGCTGTTTGTGCTGGATTCGGACTATCTGCAGCCGCTCATCTGAAAAAAGCGGCGAAATGAAAATTTCGGCTAGCAAGGGAAGTGCCTGCATCACCGCCTCTTGCGGAAAATGAAAGGAGAAACGGACAAAATCCCGTTCCGCAAAAACATCGGCATAAGCCCCCAACGCCTCCATGCAGGCGGACCACTGGGCATCAGGATGCGGCAGGGTTCCTTCCAACAGCATTTTGGCCGTTGTCTGCGCCACACCGGGAAAGGATTGGAATCTGGAACCGGCCTTAACCCGCACATCCATGCGAATCAGGCGGTAATCCCTGTTTGTCAACTGACATACCTCAATTCCGTTGTCCAACCGGCGAATTTCCATTGGCAACAAATCCGGAGAGACAAACGAATGAATTTTTGGTGCTTGTGTTCGGTCAATCATCATGGGTCACTTTGGCAAAAGGGAAACAAAAGGCACCAGCATCTCCTCCATTGAAACGCCACCATGCTGGAAAGTGTTCCTGTAATAGTTGTTATAGTAGGCAAAATTATTGGGATAGACAAAAAACTGTTCGCCTAACGCAAACACATATTTTGAGGAGACATTGACCCGTGGCAGAAACACTGACGATGGGTTTGCAATGACGAAAACCTCCTTTTCATTCACTGCCAAGTTTTTACCCACTTTGTAACGCAAATTGGTATTGGTTTCCTTATCCGCCTGTATGCGCACCGGAGTCTTGATACGGATGGCCCCATGGTCGGTGGTAAGGCAAACTCTCACCCGTTTTTCCGCCAAATAGCGCAGCAGCATGAAAAGCTGCGAATGCTCAAACCAGGCTTTCACGATTGAGCGGTAGGACATTTCGTCATTGGCTAAAGAACGGACAATGTCGGTGTCGGCATGCGCATGGGAGAGCATGTCAACAAAATTATAGATGCCTACAATCAGCTCATTGTCCAGCAAAGAGGGCATGCGTTCATTCATCTTGCGGGCATAATCGTCATTCAGAACCTTATAATAGAAATATTTGGATTGTTTTCCATGGCGTTTCAGATAAGAGGCAAGCAACTCGCTTTCCTTCATATTTTTATTCCCTTCATCGTTTTCGTTCAGCCACAAATCAGGATAAATCTTTTCAATTTCAGAAGGTAGCAGACCTGCAAAAAGCGAATTCCGCGCATATTGGGTCACAGTGGGAAGGATACTGAAATAGGGCGTGTCCTCCTCCACATTGAAATATTCGGACAGCACAGGCTGTATGGCACGCCAATGGTCGTAACGCAGATTATCAATTACTAACAAAAAAGTGGGTTCGCCCTGTTTCAGTTTCGGGAACAGTTTTTCTTTCAGCACCGTGTGCGACATAATCGGCTTGTCGGTGGCCTTTCCGTTCACCCAATCCATGTAGTTTCTGCTGACATATTTGGCAAACAGCAGATTCGCCTCTCTCTTCTGCTCATAATAGAATTCCTTTATACCGGCATCCGCACTGCGTTCCAGCTCAAACTCCCAATACATCAAATCCCCGTAGACAGAAATCCAGGCATCGGGACTGTCCGCCTCCGCCATCTTAAACGACAGGCTGCGGAACGACTGCTGGAAATCCATGCTGCTCTTCTCCGTAATAAGCCTGTGCTGCTCGGTATGCTTTTTCAGACAGTGCAGGATTTGCAAAGGCTGTACAGGTTTCACCAAATAGTCACTGATGTTGGATCCGATGGCACTCTCCATAATGTCCTCCTCCTCGCTCTTGGTAATCATCACAATCGGCAGGGAAGGCTTTTTGTTTTTTATTTGCACAATAGTGTCCAGCCCCGACAACCCGGGCATTTTCTCATCCACAAAAACGATGTCCACCAGCCGCTCGTTCAGCACGTCAATCGCCTCATTACCGCTGCATACCGGAATCACCTCATAACCTTTGTCCTCCAAATAGAGGATGTAGGGCTTCAACAAATCTATTTCGTCATCCGCCCATAAAACTTGAATCTTATTAGCCATAAAGTTTTTTTTATTTCTTGAAGGAAAAACGCCGACAAACCCTTTTTATTGCAAAGGAAGGAAGAATATTGAAGGGAACTTCTAAAAATTACTTTGCTTACAATTTTGAATTTATTCAGAAAGATTATGTCTTCTTGTGGAATGAGCATAAATCACCTCCCGCTGCCGAACTCCATAAGATAGGCTTTCAGGAAAGCGTCAAGGTCGCCGTCAAGCACCGCTTGGGAATTTGAGGTTTCCATACCTGTACGGTTGTCCTTCACCATCTTATATGGATGCAGCACGTAGCTGCGGATTTGGGAGCCCCACTCTATCTTCTTTTTGCTGCTCTCCATCTCGTTGATTTTAGCATACTTTTTCTGAAGCTCCATTTCATACAGACGGGATTTCAGCATCTGCAACGCTTTTTCCTTGTTCTGCAGCTGGAAGCGCGTCACCTGGCACTCAATCACAATGCCGGTCGGCTGGTGGTGCAGGCGCACAGCCGTTTCCACCTTGTTCACATTCTGTCCGCCCGGACCTCCCGAACGGAAGGTATCCCATGTGATATCGGAAGGCTTCACCTCAATGTCAATGGCATCGTCCACCAATGGACATACAAAGACCGATGCAAATGAGGTATGGCGGCGGTTGGCCGAATCAAAGGGGGACAAACGCACCAAGCGGTGCACACCGCTCTCACCCTTCAGGTTACCGTAGGCATATGCGCCTTCCAACTCTATAGTCACCGACTTGATGCCGGCCTGTTCTCCATCCAGGCGGTCCAGCTCCCGAACCTTGTAATTGTGGTCTTCCGCCCAACGCATATACATGCGCAGCAACATTTCAGCCCAATCCTGACTCTCGGTGCCTCCGGCTCCGGAATTGATGGTCAGGGTGGCACCCAACCGGTCCTCCTCACCGTTCATCATGTTTTTGAACTCCAAATCTTCCACAGCCTTTAGGGCCTGCTGATAGTGACGGTCACATTCCGCCTCATCCATCTCCCCCTCCTCGAAAAACTCCACGGCCAGCGCAGCCTCGTTACAGGCATTTTCCGTCTCCTCGTATGCCTTGGTCCAGGATTTCAGCAGGCTGATGGATTTCAGCTCCGCCTCCGCCTGTTTTGGATCGTCCCAAAAACCGTCCTTCTGGGTCTGTTGGGTTCTAGTTTCTATCTCTTCCAGTTTCTTATCGATGTCAAAGACACCTCCGTAACTCGCCCAGCCGCTTCTGCAGCTCTTTCATGGCGTCTGATTGTACCATATCGCAATATTATTTGTTCCTATATTTGTTCAAGTTTAACAAACTAAAAATAGTTCTATAAATTTTTAAAAAGATGGCATAAAATATTTTTTCACTTATGAAAAAATTTTTTTTACAAAAAGCGGACAACATTAATACATCCCATTTATGCCACGCTGCAAAATTACATCAAATACAAACACAAACCTGCATTGGAGAGAGTTTTTTTATGGGGTAATTTTTAGAAGTCCTAAAAAAGGAGTAATTTTTGAAGTCCCATTTGGAAGACTCCGCAAGTCTCCTCTACTCCATCCGCTCCACCTGCTGCCGTTCCGTCTCCTTCAAAGCATCGTAATGTCCGGTCAGCGCGGCAAATGGGGCGAACTGCGCCGCACGCGACAGCAGAGGCATCGGAGGATGTTTTTTAGATACCGGATGTGGCAGACCAATGATGTCGTCATATAAGCCACCGGACAAATCTTCCGGCTGCGACTCCCAATGATTGTACCCACTATCTGTAATTTGCGTTCGCCCTTTCATACACATGCCTTGTGCCATATGCTCCATATCCTTTTCGTTTCCCGTTCCACTCATGCCTTGTGTCCTCCTATTTGACTGTTGCGTTCGATGGCGGTGGCACCCTCCTCGAAACTGGTTCCTTTCAGGATGGCGTTTTTCCCAAACTTCCTTTTGATTGCAAGTTGCGCCTCCTGCAGGCGGCGTTCCTTTGCAAGCGCCGCAGCCTCCACCCTCTTCTGCCGTTCCAACGCCTCATAGTCTGTAAACATATCCAGCTGAATCCCCTCGTCCGTCCGGCCGGCAGCATTTTCGTCCACCACGTGATTGACTGTCAGGTTGAGATAGCGGACAAGCAGGTCGGGATTTATAATCCGGTCATAAGTCTTCATCACCGCCTCGGCAATGCGCTGCGACGAAGCGGTAGGCGGCTGCAGCCCGGCTGACCCGTGCACACGCTTCGGCACCTGCCGTCCATATCGGTCGGTTGAGACATCGCCCTTGTATTTGGCACGGATTTCAGGCCGTGTAAGGCTTTCCGCGTCATAGCCCATATCCACCACCACCTGGTCGGTCACCAAATGTTTCTCCACCAGGGAGAGCGCCATGCTTTCGGCCATCTCCCTCAGCACCACACGCGCCTTTTTGCAGCTGTAAGGCTCCTTCAGCACCTGCCCACTGCTGAAAGAGTTGCTTTCAGGCCGGTATTGCTTCACAAGAGCGATAGTGCAAGGCTCCCAGCCCCAAGCATGGTCAATGAGCAACTCCGCATTGACGCCGAACAATCCATATAGCAAATCCTCGTTCCGAAGGGAGCAGCGGGCAATTTTGCCCATGGTGTCAAGGCCGTAGGCGGAAAGACGCTTTGCAATGCCATGCCCCACACGCCAGAAATCGGTCAGCGGACGATGGTTCCAGAGCAGGCGGCGGTAGCTCATCTCGTCCAGTTCCGCAATGCGCACGCCGTCCGCATCGGCAGGCATCTTTTTCGCAAGGATGTCCATTGCAATCTTACAGAGATACATGTTGGTGCCTATACCCGCCGTGGCGGTAATGCCGGTCTGCCGCAGCACATCCCTGATCATGGTCATGGCCAGTTCATGGGCGGTTTGATTGTAAAGTGTCAGATAATCTGTTACATCCATAAACACCTCATCGATAGAATAGACATGAATATCCTCCGGGGCGATGTATTTCAGGTAGATTTCATAGATTTTCGTGCTGCACTCAATGTAGTGCGCCATGCGCGGCATTGCTGTCAGAAAATCCACCTCCCAGTCAGGATGAACCTTCAGCTCGATGTCAGAAACTGACTTTCCGGAAAAACGCCGTCCGGGCGACTGCGCCCTGCGACGGGCGTTCACCTCGCGCATTCGCTGCCGCACCTCGAACAGCCGCGCCCTCCCCCCGATACCGTACTGTTTCAGCGACGGCGACACCGCCAGACATATGGTCTTGTCCGTGCGTCCCGGGTCCGCCACCACCAGATTTGTCGTCAGTGGGTCAAGCCCCCGCGCCACGCACTCCACGGAGGCGTAGAACGACTTCAGGTCGATGGCGATATAGGT
>CAJOQK010000046.1 GCA_905236885.1 uncultured Bacteroidales bacterium | reverse complement strand
GAATGCGGCCACGGTTCGCGCGCAACGCGCTGGGAGGGACCTAACTATCTGGGGCAGGCCTACGAGTTTGAAGTGCGGACGGTTGTGGAGCTTATCAATGACTACATACGCAGCGGGCGCATCAAACTTAATCCCGCGCTGAATGCGGAAAAGGTGACGTTGCACGACCCCTGCAATCTGGTGCGCAACGGCGGGCTGCTGCAGGAGCTGCGCTTCGCTGTCAGGCAGTCATGCGCCGATTTTGTGGAGATGAACCCCTGCGGCAACGACAACTACTGTTGCGGCGGCGGTGGCGGCCAATTAGCCATGAGCGAGTACAACGAGCGGCGGCTGAAGATAGGGGAGATTAAAGCCAATCAGATCCGCGCCACCGGCGCGAAGGTGGTGGTCACCCCATGCCACAACTGCGTGGACCAGCTGACACAGCTGAACCACCATTATAAATTGAATGTAAAGATCAAGACCATTGCCGAGATTGTGGCGGATGCGCTGGTCATATAACAACACCATCAATGAAAATCATCATCGTCGGAACGGCATATCCTTACAGGGGCGGGCTTTCAGCATTTAACGAGCGGTTAGCCTATGAATTCCAGAGTCAGGGTCATGAGGTGGAAATCTACACCTTCACCCTGCAGTACCCGGGATTTTTGTTTCCGGGCAAAACCCAGTACAGTGACGAACCGGCACCGGAAAACTTGCGCATTTACCGGAAAATCAACTCCTGCAACCCTTTCAATTGGATAAAGGTGGGGCGGGAGATCCGGCGCAAAAAGCCCGATTTGATGATCACCAAGTTCTGGCTGCCCTTCATGGGACCCTGCTTCGGCACCATTGCGCGGTGTGTGAGGCGTAACCGTCACACGAAGCTCATATCCATCCTGGACAATGTGGTTCCGCACGAGCACCGCATCGGTGACAAAATGTTCGCCCGCTATTTCATCCGCCCGACCGACGGTTTCGTGGCCATGTCGAAGTCGGTGCTGCAGGATTTGCGCCTTTTCACCCAAAGCAAGCCGGCGCGTTTCTGCCCGCATCCGCTATACGACCATTACGGTGAGCGGCTGCCGAGGGAGGAGGCTCTTAAATTGCTCGGATTGGACAGCAGTTTCCGTTACGTGCTCTTTTTCGGCTTTATCCGCGCCTACAAGGGGCTGGACCTGCTGTTTGACGCCTTTGCCGACGAACGGTTGCGCGAACTTCCGGTCAAACTGATTGTGGCAGGGGAGTTCTACGGCGATCCGGAGCCATATCTGGAGCAGGTGAAGCGGCTTGGCATAGGGGAGAAGGTGGTGCTCTGCACCGATTTCATCCCCGACAGCGAAGTGAACCGCCATTTCAGCGCCGCCGACATCGTGGCGCAGCCCTACAAGTCTGCAACGCAGAGTGGCGTGACCCAGATAGCCTTCCATTTTGAAAAGCCGATGCTGGTGACCAATGTGGGCGGCCTGGCCGAGATTGTGCCGGACGGCAAAGTGGGCTTTGTTGTGGAGCCGGATTCGCGGCAGATTGCCGACGCTCTCTTCCGCTTTTTCAGCGGGAACAGGCAGGAGGAGTTTGAGCGGAATGTCAGGGAGGAGAAGAAAAAGTATGCTTGGACCTCCATGACTGAGGCCATCGAAGGGCTGATGCGGTAGCATATTGGGCGCGATTTGGAAGTTCCCTTTAGTTTTTTCTTTTCATGTATTTGCCAAGGGTGAGCAGCAAGTCCATCAGCAGGATTTTGGTGTTGGCGTTACTCTCAATATGGCGGATGGACTCGTTGATGACAGTGTATAGCTGTGTGATGTTGCCGGTATGGATGAAGGGCATGAATTTTTCCATCCAGGCCTCCTCTTCGGGAACGGAAACGGCCATTTCATCCAACCGTATGTTTTTCAGCATGCATTTGCGGATGAGCGCAAGGGAGTATTGGAGAAACTGTTTTTGCTGCTCACGGCCTGCCTTGTCCATTTGCTCTATCCATTTTAACAGCTCACCGAACTGGAAATTTTTATTGGGAAAATAGAGCAGGTATGCATATCGCATCATCTCTTGAAAAAGTGGGAAAAGCGGGGAGGACTGCTCCTGACAGTCGGCGGAGAGGGCTTGGATCAGCTTGTGGTCGGCAAGTGCGGCCCTGCGTAAGGCAGTTTCACGGTCGCAGTGCTGCTCATTTTCAATGATTCCGGCCAGCTCCTCTCTTGAAAAATTCCTGATTTTCACCATTTGGCTGCGGGAGATGATTGTGCCCAGCATCTGCTCGTAATTTTCTGTAATCAGGATGAAAAGGGTTTTTCCGTCCGGCTCCTCCAGATTTTTCAGCAGTTTGTGTGCCATCTGCGGCTGGATCTTATCCGCCATCCAGATTATGAATATCTTGTATTCGGATTCAAACGGTTTCAGCATGTTTTTCTCCAGCAGCAATTCAATGTCATACTTATTGATGATGCCCTGCTTGTTTTCCATACCGATGCGGGCGTACCAGTCGTTCAGGGTGAAAAGCCCTTTGCTTTCGATGAGCAGGTTTCTCCATTCATCGTAATAGTTGGCTGAGGAGATTTTGTCCTTTTCGCTGGCAGGATGCGGAAAAAAGAAATGCAGGTCCGGATGGGCGAGCTGCCCGAACTGCCTGCAGGAGGCACATGTTCCGCAGGAGTCTTCCTCCGTGCGGTTGGAGCAGCTGATGTATTGGGCGTATGCAATCGCCAAGGCCAGGCTTTGGGTGCCCTCCTGTCCGTAAAACAGTTGGGTGTGGCTGATCCGGTGGCTTTGCACGCTGTGAATCAAACCTTGCTTCACCTCTTTTGGAACATGTATTTCAGAAAATTTCATGCAGCATTTGGTTTTATAGGGAAACCCCTACAATTCGGGAATGAGTTTTTTTATCAGCACAGTCAGGTTCTTTTCCGCCATGGCACCGGCTTTCAGCACATCCTCATGGGTGTCGGTGGTGGGGCAGTCATCACTGAAAACGTTGGTGATTACGGAGAAGCCCAAACATTTCATTCCGGCGTGATGGCAGACTATGGCTTCCGGAACGGTTGACATTCCAACGCAGTCAGCCCCCCAAGAGCGATACATCCTGTATTCTGCGGGTGTCTCGAAAGAGGGGCCCTGCACCCCAATGTAAACGCCGGTCTGACAAGGAATATGTTCCTTTTCGGCAATATCCAATGCTTTCTGGAGAAGGGCGCGGTCATACACCTCGCTCATATTTGGAAAACGTTCACCCAAACTCTCCTCATTTTTGCCCCTCAGCGGATGGGCCGGAAAAAAATTGATGTGATCCCGAATGAGCATGATGTCGCCGATGCGGAAATTTGGGTTCACTCCCCCTGAGGCGTTGGAGAGAATAAGAGTTTCAATGCCGAAGGCCTTCATCACCCGGATGGGGAAGGTCAGAGTCTGCATGTCATAGCCTTCGTAGAAATGGAAGCGTCCTTGCATCACCATCAGTTCAACCCCTTCCAACTTCCCGAAAATCAGGTTTCCAGCGTGCCCCTTAACTGTTGAGACGGGAAAATTTGGTATTTCGGCATAGGGGATGCCCTGCTGTATCTCCAATTCGTCCGCCAGATTGTTCAGCCCTGTTCCCAGGACAATGGCGGTTTTCGCATTACTTGTGACCTGTTGGCGCAGATAGTCTTTGGTTTCACAGATTTTTTTCAACATAGTCCAAAATGTATTGGTCAAAATCCTGTTTGTATTTTTGGTGGAACTCCACCTGTATGGGCAGGGTGTAGATTGGAAGCTCGTTCAGAAGGGGATGCAGGTTCTTCTTGAACAGCCGCATGGCATCCTTTTCCGTCACAATCACCGCACGGTAGGGGGAAAGTGATCGCTGCACATACTGTTTCACCTTTTCCAAATCAGTGGTGGAGAACTGTTTGTGATCCCTGAACAGGATGGATTGGAACTCCTTGTATTGCGTTTTCAGATAGCTGATCAGCGGTTGGGGGTTGGCAATTGCGGTGAGCAGCACCACGCTTTTGATTTCATTGGTCTGCTCCTTTGCCTTTTTGTTGAAGGGGACAATGGGCAGAAAGGTGGTGTAGGAGAAAAACACCTTCTGGTGAGGCAGAGGATTCAGCTTCTCCTTGATTGTTTTCTCATGCAGTTGGGAGAGGACGGAGGGACATTTGGTGACAATTATGATCTCCGCATCCTTAGCTGCCGATGGCGATTCACGCAAATCCCCGTATGGCATCACATGATCGTCCGTATAAAGGTTGTTGTAGTCGGTCAGCAGGATGTTCAGCCCGGCTTTGATCCGCAGATGCTGGAAAGCGTCATCCAACAACATGACTTGTGTGTCGGGCAGCACCTGTTTGATTTTTTCAATTCCGTCACGTCGGTTCTCATCAACCGCCACAGGCAGGTGCGGATATTTTTTATGGTATTGCAGAGGCTCGTCCCCAATTTCATGGCTGTTGGAGGTGTGGTCGGCAAAGCGGAATCCTTTTGTCTTCCGGCCATAACCCCTGCTTAAAACTGCCAGGGAATATCTGTTTTGTAACAGCCGTACAAGGTATTCCACATGCGGAGTCTTTCCCGTGCCGCCCATCGAAAGGTTGCCAACATTGATGACCGGAAAAGGGTATTGGCAACGGTGTTTTCCACCGTTCCGGTTGTATATGGAACGCCGTATTCGCATCAAAAGCGACCAAATGGCCGCAAAAGGTGCGCCCAATACGATGCGTATTAATTGTAACATCTTCTTCTATAAATATTTAATCTCATCTCCAAAATGGAGTACACCAAAATGCTAAATTAGGTATTTTTTTCTTATCTTTTTCAAAAAAAGAATTTTATTTTTAACAAATTTTGACTATTTTTGCAAATTCAATTTTTAAAATGGACAACGATATGGAAAAAGCTGTTGAAGAGCGCGTAAATGCGTGGTTAAACGGAGATTATGACGAAAATACAAAAGCTGAGATTTGGGAGATGCAGCGGCATCATCCGGAAGATTTGGCCGATGCCTTCTACAAGGATCTGGAATTTGGCACCGGTGGCATGCGCGGTGTGATGGGTACCGGCACCAACCGGATGAACCGGTATACAGTTGCCATGGCCACACAGGGCCTGGCCAATTATGTGCTGCAGGCGGTGAAGGGGCGTCAGGCCAGAATGTCGGTGGCCTACGATTCCCGCAACCATAGCAAGGAGTTTTCTGAAATTGTGGCCGATGTGCTTTCCGCCAACGGTATTCAGGTCTTTTTGTTCGACCAGATTACGCCGACCCCTGAACTCTCTTTCAGTATCCGCCACCTGCATTGTGACAGCGGTGTGATGATTACTGCCTCCCATAACCCCAAGGAATACAACGGTTACAAGGCCTATTGGAATGATGGTGGGCAGCTGGTGCCGCCGCACGACAAAAATGTGATTGCGGAAGTGCGGAAAATCAAGGGCATGTCGGATGTCAAGTTGCAGCGCAATCCCGCTCTGGTCACTTATGTCGGGGAGGAGGTGCATGTGCCGTATCTGCAGCTGATCAAGAATTTGAGTTTGCATCCTGAATGCATCCGCAACCAGAAGGATTTGAACATAATCTACACTCCGTTACATGGCACAGGAGTATATATGGTACCGCGTTCCCTGAAGAATTTCGGTTTCACGAATGTGAATCTGGTGGAGAAACAGGCGGTTCCAGACGGCAATTTCAGCACAGTCGTATCACCCAACCCTGAGGAGACTGCAGCCATGAAAATGGCCATTGAACAGGCGAAAGCCACCAATGCCGATGTGGTGCTGGCCACCGATCCCGACGCTGACCGTATCGGGGTGGCTGTCCGCAAGGAGGATGGGGAATTTGAGCTGCTCAACGGCAACATGACCTTGACTTTGCTGGTCTATTATCTTATAAAGGAATGGAAACACCATGGCAAGCTGGACGGAAAACAGTATGTGGTGAAAACAGTGGTCACTACGGAACTGGTTCGGGACATTGCCGAAAAGGAGGGGGTGCATTGCTACGATGTGCTGACCGGATTCAAATATATTGCTGAGAAAATCAAGGAACTGGAAGGAAAGGAAACTTTCATTACCGGTGGTGAGGAGAGCTTCGGCTGCCTGGCCGGTGATTTCGTGCGCGACAAGGATGCAGTCATCTCCTGCTCATTGCTGGCGGAGTTCGCCGCATGGGCCAAAGACCATGGCAAAACGCTCTATGAGGTTTTGCAGGAGATTTATCTGGAATACGGCTACTATCGGGAAAGGCTGCTTTCCATCACCAAGAAAGGGCAGACCGGAGCGGAGGAGATCAAACAGATGATGAAGGATTTCCGCAACCATCCGCTATCGCAAATCGCTGGTGTGAAAGTGGTCCGCATTGACGATATCCTGCTTTCCAAATCATTGGACTGCGATTCCCGAAAAGAGACTCCCATCGCACAGCCGGTTTCGGATGTGCTACAGTATTTTCTGGCGGACGGCAGCAAGGTGACCATGCGTCCATCCGGCACAGAGCCGAAAATCAAATTCTATTTCAGTGTGCGCGAACCTCTGGCCTCACGGGAAGAGTTTGCGGCCGCACACCGTAAGGCGGAAGCGAAAATCGATGCAATCATCAAGGATTTAAAGTTGGAATAACATGAAGTTTACAGTCAAACAGATAGCCGATAAGATTGGAGCCACAATAGTGGGAAACCCCGATGCCCTCATTGACAGGTTTTCAAAGATTGAGGTGGGCGAAGAGGGAGGCTTGTCCTTTCTGGCCAATCCCAAATACACCCATTACATTTACACGACCGGTGCCACCGCGGTGCTTGTTTCCGAAGATTTTACGCCGGAAAAACCGCTGACAACCACGTTGATCAAGGTGAAAGACCCATATCTGGCCTTTGCCCAACTGATGACCTTTTACCAGGAGCAGCAGCGCAAGACCGGCATCTCGCCCTTTGCTGCGGTCGCTTCGTCGGCGGTGATTGGGAAAAATGTGTATATAGGTGATTTTGTCTCCATCAGCGATGGCGTTGTGATTGGTGACAACTGCCAGATTTATCCCCATACCTACATTGGGGACGGGGTGCAGATTGGTCATGACACTGTGCTGCATTCCGGCGTGAAGGTATATCATTCCTGTGTCATCGGCAATTATTGCACTTTCCATTCAGGGGTGATCATCGGTGCGGACGGGTTCGGTTTCGCCCCGCAGGAGGACAACCAGTACATGAAAATCCCGCAGTTGGGCAATGTTGTGATTGAGGATCACGTTGACATCGGCGCCAACACCTGCATCGACCGTTCCACCTTGGGTTCAACTATTATTCATAAAGGTGTGAAGCTCTGTAATTTCATCCAGGTCGCGCACAATTGCGAAATCGGTGAGAACACGGTGATGGCAGCTATGTGCGGCATTGCCGGATCCACCAAAATTGGCAAGAACTGCCTCTTCGGCGGTCAGGTGGGTGTGAACTGGCACCTGAACATCGGGGATAATGTGCAGGTTGGCGCACAGAGTGCGGTGACCAAGAGTTTCAAGAGCGGCAGCGTGGTGCTGGGCTCTCCGGCGTTCAAGGCGCAGGATTGCGTGAAATCGTATGCCATTTTCCAGAATCTGCCCCAAATCTATGCACGGCTTCAGGAACTGGAGCAGCAGGTGGAGGAGTTGCAGGCGAAAAAGGATCTTCAGGAGTAGATGAAAAATCTGGTAGAATTTCTCCGCCGTTACATTCATGTGTTTGTATTTGTGGCATTGGAGTCCATCGCTTTATACGCGGTTGTCTCTTCCACCTCATACAAGCAGTGGCGGTGGAATGCCTGGGGTAAGGAACTCTGCGGCCCTTTGTTGAAACGGCAGGCCAAAATCCGTTCTTATATGCATCTGAACAGGGATAACCAGATTCTGCAGGAGGCAAACCGAAGTCTGCTGCACCGAATCTATAATGTGGATGTGGGCGAGAAAACCGTGAAAGATTACTACCTTGATTCGCTCCATCATCCAGTTTTTGCCTACAAGATTGCCCATGTGATTGAAAACACTACAAATTTGCCTGACAACTACCTCATTTTGGATAAAGGTTCCAATGACAGCCTGCGTCCCGGGTTGGGCGTACTTTCAGAACATGGGGTGGTGGGAATCGTGAAGGAGGTCTCGCCCCATTTCAGTGTGGTGATGTCATTGCTGCATTCAAAATTCAACCTGAGTGTTATACTGAAAGGCGGTGTGGTGACAGGTGTTCTCTATTGGGACGGACACCATCATCGGCAGGCGGTTGTGCGCAATGTCTCCTCTCTGGATGATGTGTCGGTGGGGGACACTTTGTGGACCCATCATTCTTTGATTTTTCCGCCGCAGTATCCAATTGCAACCGTCTCTGAGGTCAGCAAGGAGGTTGAGGATGGTTTCTACACCTTGAAAGTGCGTTTGTTGACCCCATTCGACCGTTTGTCTGCGGTCTGGGTGGTGGAAAATAATTTTTATGATGAGTTGAAATCCTTAAAAGACAGTATTGCCCCATGAAGAATGTGGATTGGAAACTGGTGTTGCAGTTTTTGCTGATTGTCGTGGTGCAGGTGCTTGTGCTGAACAGCATCTGTTTGTGGGGATATGTCACGCCTTTGCTTTACCTTATGTTTGTGCTGACATTACCATTCCAGATGCCCTCTTGGTTAGTGGTCTCTTCCGGTTTTCTGATGGGGATGTGTGTTGATCTCTTTTCAGGTGTGATGGGGGTGCATGCCGCTTCGCTTACCTTTGTGGCATTTATCCGTCCTTTGGTAATGCAACTGATACCGCATGCCGCCATTGAAGAGCACCAGCGTCCCATTTTATATGACATGCATTTTCCCTGGTTTGCAGGCTATACTTTGGTCATGGCCTTGGTTCACCAGTTTCTGGTCTTCTTTTTTGACGCACTCTCCCTGGCCTGTTTCGGCCATCTGTTGGTAATGACCCTGTTGAATGCCCTGTTCACCACGTTCTTGATTTTGTTGGTACAATGCCTGTTTTATAACAGTTCAAAACGATATTAAGGAGATATTTGAATATGAGATATGTAAAGATTTTGCTGTTCCTTTCGCTTTTGGCATGTTCCTGCGACAACACTCCTGAGGAGATTCCCTACCGTAAATTGCGGTTCAATGTCCCCATTGCAGCCACGCGCTTGAACGATGTGGGCGGATATGAATACTTTACTGGCGGAATCAGCGGTGTGGTCATCTACCGGTTTGACATGTACACTTTTTATGCCTACGACAGGGCCTGTCCGCATGACTGGAAAGAGGGTGGACAGGTGGAGATGGTCAATTCCATTTTCCTGTACGACAGCCTTTGCGGGTCCATGTTCAATGTCTTGGACGGAAGTCCTATTTCCGGTCCGGCAGAATCTCCATTGCGGCCCTATTCCACATTATTGGAAGACGAGTTCACTCTTAGAGTATATAACTAACGATGCGTAAAGTTATTATGAAAATTGTAAAATGTGGTCAGCTGTTGCTGCTGTTTTTATTGCTGACTGCAGGATGGTCGTCGGATCATGCTGTTGTTGTGGCTCAGGAGGCGGTAACGGACACGGTTGCTGTCCAAATTGACACAGTTTTCCGGTTGCGGCTGATTTTTGCCGGAGATCTGATGGGGCACACTCCTGTTCATGAGGCAGCCCTGAAGGAGGATGGAAGCTATGACTATACAGCTTGTTTCAAATATGTGAAGGATTATGTCCAAAGTGCTGATCTGGCCATTGCCAATCTTGAGGTGACCTTGGCGGGACCGCCATATACAGGCTATCCCCAGTTTTCCGCTCCCATATCCTTTGCAACTGCCGCATGGGAGGCCGGTTTTGACATTTTGACCACAGCCAACAACCACTGTATGGACAGGGGAAAGTATGGTCTGGAGGCTACTTTGCGGAATTTGGACTCTTTGGGAATCCCGCATCTCGGCACTTACCGTGACACCCAACAGCGTATGGCGGAGCATCCGATGCTTGTGGAGCGCAACGGCATACGTGTGGCTATGCTCTGCTATACTTATGGCACCAACGGTATTCCGGCTGTGGCGCCAAATATTGTGAACGATTTGGACACGCTGGTTATGCTGCGTGATTTGCAGGTGGCTGAACAGCAGCAGGCCGATTATGTTATTGCTTTGGTCCATTGGGGCATTGAATACCAGACCCAGGCCAATACAGGGCAAATAACACTTGCCCGCTGGCTGATGAATCACGGCTGCG
>CAJOQK010000045.1 GCA_905236885.1 uncultured Bacteroidales bacterium | reverse complement strand
GACACTCCTCCTCCCTCCTGTCCATACCGGATTTTTTTTCCACCAAAGCAACCACCTGCGTCAATAAAACATTCCAGGACAATGCGGTATCCACCGAAGCCTCCACCTTTTCCGAAAGTGGCCATTCCGGATAAAGGGTCATCACCTGACGGCAGAGCTGCCGCGCATTCTCCTGCTCATTACATCCTATTTGCCACGTCTGCCGCAACTGCTGTAACTCCCGTTGCCGCTCCTGCCAGGCCGCCGCTTCCGATATCAACCGCTGCCGGCAAGCCTCCACATCCTGCTGCCAGCCGGAATAGCTGATTTTTGCGGAAAGTGTCTGCATCAGCGTATCGGCCAACTGACTCTGTTTGTCGGCAGCCTCCTGAAAACTCTTTATGGAAACCTGCCTTTCGGCAATTCTTTTTTCAATATCACTCCAGACAGAAAGCATATTATTCTGCTGTTGGGACAAACATTCCTTTTCTGCCAACAGGCTGTTAAGCTTCTCCTGCAGCTGGTCAGCCGCCTGCCATTGCGACTGTTTTTCCCGCATGAGCTGCTGTTGCGCCTCCATCAGACAGGAAAGCTGTGTTTCAGCATCCTTCTGGGAAAGAGTAACACCAAATGTCAAACATTTATCAGACGCCTCCTTCCCATAACGCCGTAATATTTCCTCTTTTCCGGCTTTTTCTTTCCGAAGACGATCCTGTGCCCTCTTTTCCACTGCACACTGCGCCTCCAGCCCTTTCAACCTGTCCCGGCAGCTCTGGGCAAGCTGCGATGCCTTTTCCGCCTGTTCACGCACCGGTTTCAATGCCGCCTCGTAAGCGGCATCATGCGGCAGCTCGCCAACCTGCTGTCCGCATACCGGACAGTGGTCCCCTACCTGCAAACCCATCCGCAAGTGTTTGGCATAGTCACTCACACTCAGCTGCATTTTTTCAAACAGCAATCTGGATTTCCTCGCATCTTCTTCCGCTTCCGCATACTGTTGCAAAAGAGCCTGGTGTTCTACAGCCAGTTTTTTCAGTTCTGACTCTTTTTCCGACAGATTTTTTTCAGCCGTTTCACAAGCCTCTGCCGCCTGCCGGTAAAAGGTCACCAGCTGCCCGGCCTTCTGCATCTCCTGATAGCGTGCTTGAGCCTGCGTAAAGGCCGCAACAGATGCATGCCGGTCCATTAGCTTCAGTTCCGTTTGCCATTGTTGTATTTGCAGCTCCTTTTGCCGCAGCTCCTCTTTCAGCAGAGCCATTTCATTGCGCTTATCTTCCGAAAGCTGCTGCAGCTGCTCCAATTGCGCCAAAGCCTCTTCCTTGTGCACCAACTGTAGTTTTTGTTCTTTGACTGCCGTAAGGTACTGTTGCATAAGTAGTGTCACCGCGCCACATTCCGCATACATGGCCTCATACGGAGCCTGTTCTGCCAATACATTCTCCAAAGCAGCCATCCGTTGCTCCTTCTCCGCCAACAATTGCCGGCGATACTGCGCATCCGCTGTCAGGATGAGAAAACATCCGGAAAGCCTCTTCTCCTCTTCTGCCACCATCAAATGCTCCTGTTCCAATTTCCGGAGCTGCAAAAATGAATTGCGTGCCTGCTCTGTGTTCCGCCACTCTTGTAGCTGCCTGCGCTTCTCCGCCAAATTTTCCCATTGCGCGGACATCTGTTTCAGCACCAATTCCGCCTGCTGTCGGGCAGCGACGCATTTTTGTAGTTCAATCAGCCAGTTCCGATGCTGCTCAGCCTGTTGCTGTTGTTGCAGAAGCAGCACTGTCTGCTGCTCTAGGACAGCCATTTCCATCTTCAGAGTCTCAATCTCATCTGCAGAAAGCAGGACGACCCCCTCCAACGCCGCCTTGGAAAGCTGGTAGGCCTCCTTTTCCTCCTTGGTACGCTCATATATACGGCTGCCAATGACCGAATAGATTTCAGTTCCGGTCAATTTCTCCAATATGTCGGACTTCTCCTTTTCGCGACTCTTCAAAAAACGGGTGAATTCGCCCTGTGCCAGCATGGAAGTGCGGCAAAACTGCTCAAAATCGAAACCGACGGCCTGTTCTATTACCGCACGGATTTCCTTGTCCTTGTCATAAAAATGCGAACCTTCCTGCAACTGCCACTCCGCCGCCTTAAGATTCCGTGTGCGCCCAATCTCAAAGGAGAGACGCGCAATATAGACCCGGCCATCGTTTCCCTCAAAGGTGAGTTCCAAAAACCCCTCCTTCTCCCCACGCTTGAGGTATTGCCGGGGATCCTTCACCTGAATGCCAACATTCTCTCCCTTTTCCTGAACACGAAGCTCCTGGTCGGTATATTTTTCACTGTTTGACTGCTCAATCCTGGGTGTTGTCTTGTACAATGCCAGACAAATGGCATCCAGAATCGTGGTTTTTCCAGCTCCAGTCTCCCCGCAAATCAAAAAAAGCGATTCCCGAGACAAGGGCGGTTGGGAGAAATCGATTTCCGCCGCCGTTATCGATGCGATGTTCTTTATTTTTAAAGTTTTGAATCTCATTGTACCTCCATATTTCTTTCCCGCATCACACAGGCGACCACCTCTTCCAGCTTCTGGATTTTATCCTCCTCCATTTCATGTCCGAAGGTCTCCCTGTAATAGACCTTAGCCACTTCCACAGGATGAATTTCCTTGATTTCCTGCACATCGAAAAAAACGCGGCCGGATTCCTCCTCATCCTTTCTGGGAACAGACTTTACAAGACAAAAGTACAGTAAGGGCTTTTGCGACAAAATCTGCTGCAACTGCATAAGTGATGCCTGAGGAAGATAGTCCTCCACCGAAACCTGCAGGCGCAAGTAAGCCGGCTCCTCCGGCTGGAAATCCGACAATAGCTGTGCCACCTCCTCCCAAGGTTGTGGTTGGGCAGGCATCGTACAGAGATGTATCCGCTGCCGGACAAAAAGTTGAGTGATGCGTGGCACATCCCCACGATGTTCTATTTCCACAAGACTGACACTATGCGGATAGTTTTCATCAAAGCTGACATGTAGCGGACTACCGCTATAACGCACCCTTCCGCCTGACGAGGACAAAGTTTGCGGACAATGAATATGCCCCAAAGCCCAATAGTCATACTTTTCCGAAAAGTGATCCAGTGATGCGCTTTCCATCCCTCCAATAAGGACAGGGTCATGACCGCTTATATCGCTTCCTTTCACAGCAAGATGTCCCATCATCACTACCGGCAGGGATTCGCGGTTCCGTGCTTCCACCCAATCCTGTAATTCCTGAAAAACAGCATAATGTTTTTCACTGATATAAGGCACCGCAATGATGAAAGCTTTGTGGGGAATTTCAATGACATGCCTCTCCGGCTGTAATTCTCCGGTTTCAGCATCACGTTCCAATCCGCCGACAACCTGCACATTGGCCAATTTCCAAACCTCCGCCGTGGCGGAGAGACGTGCGCAACTGTCATGGTTGCCCGCTGTGACAATAATCTGCATTTTCGGGCAGGCCGCATGTAGGGAAACCATCGCCTCAGTATAAAGTTTCATGCTCTGGTTTGAAGGGGTCGCCGTATGATAGATATCTCCGCTGACCAACAGCGCATCCGGCTGTTCCGTCGCCACCCATTCCCGCAACTGACTGAAAAAAAAACGATGCTCGTCACCGCGGTCATAATGGTAAAAATCCTGTCCTATATGCCAGTCTGCCGTATGTATAAACTTCATTGATGTGAGTTTTTTAAGTAAATTCCATACATTTTTTCAAGTGTTATTTCAACCTTATCACCGGTAGTCGCCCCTATCCACCACCAGCCGCCTGCCGGTGGAGTGGATTCGGGTCTCCAAACAGGCATAGCAATGGTCCACACTGTCCCCAAGACAGATTTTGTGGTCATAAATGTGGTACTGCTCGCGGTTTTCAACTGGAGAAAGATTGGGCATCAACACATTGGCGCCTGACAATATACCCTGCTCCCGTCCCATCGGGTGGAGGCTGCCCAACGCAGTGGTTGCAGGCAACAGCACATGCGGATGCAACAGCCGGATAATGGCCAGCAGGCGCAGAGTCCTTTCCACGGAACCGTTCCTTTCCTTCGCGAACGGGGTGTTTTCAGTCGCCACAAAAGGGCCGATACCCACCATTTGCGGACGGAAACTGAGAATAAACTGCAAATCCTCACAAATAGTCTGGAACGTTTGTCCGGGCGAGCCGACCATAAAGCCGCAACCCACCTGATAGCCAATCTCCTTCAAATCCTGCAAACATTGCATACGGTGTGCAAAGGACATATCCGCAGGATGCAGATAGGCGTAATGCTCGCTGTTGGCGGTTTCATGGCGCAACAGGTAACGGTCCGCACCGGCGTCAAACAGCTTTTGGTAGCTTTCGCGGCTGCGCTCGCCCATGGAGAGGGTGATGGCACAATCCGGAAACTTTGTCCTTATATCTGCAACCAGCTGGCACAACCGCTCATCCGTCCACCAGGAATCCTCACCGCCCTGCAGCACAAATGTGCGCATGCCGTACCGATAGCCTTCCTCGCAGCATTGCAGAATCATCTGCGGCTTCATGCGGTAGCGTTTCAATGTGGTATTGCTACGACGGATACCACAGTAGCGACAATTGTTTTTGCAATAGCTGCTGATTTCAACCAATCCGCGCAAAAAAACCTGGTCCCCGTACACCTTTTCCACCGTTTCACGCGCCAAAGCCCTCAAATAGGCAATGGCGGCATTATCATCCGGCAGAGTGAGCAGTATCGACAAAAAACTGGGATTGATTTCCTGCCTTCGGGCAAGCAAATCAATCCCATCCATGTACAATAAACAGTCTGAGGAAGCTTTCTCCCTGATTTGGGAGGGCTTTAACGGCAATGAAACCTGTTGCGACTCCATCGCTAAACGGAATAAGATTTCGCCATGGCCAGACAACGGACCGACTCGGCGCGAGCGTATGCCGCCATATAGCGGGCCGAGGGCAGGAAACTGCGGCTGCAGCTCTCATCCCCATCCAACTGGCGCTGGCTGTCCGACAACAACAGGTAGGCCATGATAATGGCCGCAATGACATCGGTCTGCATACGCTTGAAGTCATATCCCTGCTCCTCGCTGTTGGGCAGTTCCAGCAACGCCTTGCAGTTTTCCGTCGCCTCGCGCAGCTGGGCACGCAACGGTTCCAAACTGCCATGCAGCGGACGGCTGTCATACTCCTCTATTTTTGACAGATAGGTGCCATTGGCGATACCCTTTTGGGCCGCCACCACCTGCAACTGGGAAGTTCCCTCGTAAATGCTGAGGATGCGGGCATCGCGATAGAGACGCTCGCAGGCATACTCTTTCATGAATCCGCTGCCGCCATGCACCTGGATGCAGTCGTATGCGTTGCGGTTGGCAAACTCGGAGGCGGAAAGCTTCAAAATCGGGGTCAGGATGTCCGCGCTGCGCAATGCCGCCTTGTATGCGGCACGCTCCTCAGGCGTCATGTTTTTCCCCTTGGCCTCGTAAGCCTTGTACAAATCCACCATACGTGAGGTCTCATACAGGAGGGTTCTGGTGGCATCGGTACGCGCACGCATGGTCATGAGCAGATCCCTGACCGCAGGAAAGCGTACAATCGCCTGTCCGAACTGCTCCCGTTCCGCCGCATAGGCTTCCGCTTCGCGGCAGGCGACCTCCGACAACCCTACCGACTGGGATCCGACCCCCAAACGGGCGTCGTTCATCAGGGTCATCACATATTTGATCAGGCCGAAACGGCGTTCCCCAATCAGATGGGCAGGTGCGTTGTTGAACACCAGTTCCGCCGTAGGCGACCCCTTGATGCCCATCTTGTTTTCCAAACGGCGCACCGTCAGGCCACCGTCAGCACGGTCGTACAGAAAGTAGGACAACCCGCGTCCGTCAAGCGTGCCCTCTTCGGAACGGGCCAGCACCAGATGCAAGTCGGCACCACCGTTGGTGATGAAACGCTTCACCCCGTTCAGCCTCCAGCAGTTGGCAGCCTCGTCAAAGGTGGCTTTCAGCCGCACCGCCTGCAGGTCACTGCCGGCATCCGGCTCCGTCAGGTCCATGGAACAGGTCGCCCCCTCATAAATACGGGGCAAAAACTTGTCCTTCAAGGCCTGGTCGGCAAACTCGCTCACCGTTTCAGCACAATCCTGAAGGCTCCATATCGTGGCAAAACCGGTATCCGCCCTGGAAATAATCTCCGTGGTCATAATGAAAGGCACGTAAGGGAAATTCAGGCCATGGTAACAGCGCGGCATGGAAATGCCGAACAGCCCCGACTTTTTCAGGACATCGTAATTCTGCTGTGTGCCTTTGGCATACACAACCTTGTTCTCCTCAATTCTCGGACCCTCATGATCCACCTCCTCCGCATTTGGAGCCACCACTTCACCGGCAATCTCCCCTACAAGGGAGAGCACACGGCCGTAATTTTCCAACGCCTCCTCCGCATTGGCGGGGGCATCCCCATACTTTCCATGCTCAACGAAATCCTGCTCCTTCATGGCAGCGATTTTCAGCATGTCGGGATGGGTCAGATGAAATTTGAGGCTATCGTTATCGTCGTAAAAATTCATAATCCTTATTTTTTGTTTTTATTGTAACAGGCAATCAACTGTGGCACAACCTTGCACACATCCCCAATAATAGTGTAGTCGGCAATCGCGTTGATAGGCGCCTCCGGATCGGTGTTGATGGAAATTATTTTGCCCGACTGGTCCATTCCTGCCCGATGCTGCACAGCACCGGAAATTCCGCAGGCAATATAAAGCTTGGGGCGCACCGTGACACCCGTCTGACCTATTTGGCGGTCGCCTTCGGCAAAACCGGCATCCACAGCCGCACGTGTGGCACCAACCTCGCCGCCCAGCACCTGGGCCAGCTGATGCAGCATTTCAAAATTCTCCCTGCTGCCCACGCCATAACCTCCAGAAACAATGATGGAGGCGTTTTTGATGTTGATTTTCCGCTGTTCTATCTCCCGTGCAATGATACGGACCGCCTCATCCTCCTTTTTAAGGTATTTGGAGGCGTCCAACTGTATACAGCTGCCCTTATAATTCTGATCCAGAATCTCCTTTTTCATCACCCCTTCGCGCACAGTGGCCATCTGGGGACGGGTCTCCGGATTGACGATGGTGGCTATGATATTGCCGCCAAAAGCCGGACGAATCTGGTACAAAATATTGTCATACTGCTTGTTCTTCGACTTGTCCTCATAAGATCCTATCTCCAACGAGGTGCAGTCCGCCGTCAATCCGCAACGCAAATGGGAGGCGATGCGCGGAGCGAGGTCACGCCCGACACAGGTGGCGCCCATCAGCACCACATCAGGCTTGCGCTCCTTCACCACCTGCGACAAAAGCGCAAAATGGGGCAATGTCCTGTAAGGGAACAGGCGTGCGTCATCCGCCTTCAACACCTGATCCACTCCAAACGGATAAAGTTGCTTTTCTATATCTTTCAGCTGATTGCCACAGACCAGAGCCTCCAATCCGGTGCCCAACTGAGTGGCAAGGCTCCGGCCCTTGGTGCAAAGCTCCAGACTCACATCAGCGATCTGCCCGTTTTCTGTAAGTTCGCAATATATTAAAATCATGCTCTTTCGTATTAAATTTTAACCAATTATGTGGTCCTGCACCAATGTCATCACCAGTCCGTTGATACCGGCTTCGCTGCATTCCACCTGAACGCCTTCCTTGTGGGCCAGCACCACATTGTCAATTTTCTTGACCTTGGTGGGGGAACCTTTCAAGCCCAGCCTCTCAATTTCGGGCCGGATGGCGTCAGCATTCCATATTTCCGCCTGCGCCTTGGCATTTTTCAGCAAAAGGTGGGCATGCGGATAGCGGCAGTCGGGTGCGGAAGCCGTCACAGTCACCAGCACCGGCAGTTCTGCCTCCACAGTCTCCACACCGTTGTCCAAACGGCGGGTCAGCACAATATGCTTCCCATTCAATTCCAACAAACGCTCAGCATAGGTGATTTGGGGCAGATCAAGCTTTTCCGCAACTTGCGGCCCCACCTGGGCCGTATCTCCGTCAATGGCCTGACGGCCACCTAACACCATGTCAAACTCCCCTATTTTCCTGATGGCACAAGCCAGCGCATAGGAAGTGGCCAGAGTGTCGGAACCGGCAAAACGGGCGTCCGAAATAATGATTCCCCTGTCCGCTCCACGGGACAAGGCATCCCTGATGATGGCGGAAGCCCTCTCAGGCCCCATTGTCAGCACAGTAATCACACTGCCAGGATATTGCTCCTTGATCTGCAACGCCATCTCCAACGCCTTCAAATCCTCAGGGTTGAAAATGGCAGGCAGGGCGGCCCTGTTCACGGTACCGTCCGCATTCATCGCATCCGGACCCACATTTTGAGTGTCAGGCACCTGCTTGATCAGTACGACTATTTGATAATTCATATCCAAATATTTATATGACAAACCGGAAATGAATGTATAACCATTAGGGACGAATGTGCTCCGTCCTCACACTTCATTTCCGATAATGAATTTACTATTTGACTTTCAAAACCGTACAAACGTGCGGTTTGAAAAAAGCGGCAGCCGCCATTACTTGCAAAAACGGCAAGCCGCCGCTCTGTTGGTTATTTATTTTACGGTTTTTTCCAAATAATTAACCACGTCTCCGACGGTTTTAATTTTTTCCATCTCGGAGTCAGGAATTTCAATGGAAAATTCATTTTCAAAAAGCATGACAAGTTCGGCCACATCCAAAGAGTCTGCACCCAAATCCTTGACAAAATCGCTTTCCAAAGTGACTTCCTCTTCCTTTAAACTAAGTTTGCCAGCGATGACACGCTGCACTCTCGATAAGATTGTATCCATCATTAATTTTTTTTAAATTAGTATCTCTATAAATTATTTTTCAACTTAAAATTCACTTTTTTATAACGCCAGACCACCGTCGCAGCAAATTACCTGTCCGGTGATGTAGGCCGACAAGTCGGAGGCCAAAAACAGGGCCAGTCGCGCAACATCGTCAGGCGTGCCGGGACGACGCAACGGAATTTCCTGTTTCCAACGCTCTATCACCTCCTCGGAGAGCTGCTTGGTCATGGCTGTCTCAATAAATCCGGGCGCAATGGCGTTGCTGCGGATATTGCGGCAGCCCAACTCCTTGGCTATGGATTTGGTGAAACCGATGATACCGGCCTTGGAGGCGGAATAGTTGGCCTGTCCGGCATTTCCGCTCACCCCCACGATAGAGGACATGTTGATGATGGAACCGCTACGCTGCCGCATCATCAGCGAGGAAAACACCTTGGTGTAGTTGAACACGGAGGTCAGGTTCAAACGGATGACCCTTTCCCAATCTTCCGCCGACATACGCAGCAGGAGCATATCGCGGGTGATGCCGGCATTATTGACAAGCACATCCACACGGCCAAAGCTTTCCGTCACCGCCTTGCAAACCTCCTGGGTCTGCTCCAACGATGAGGCATCCGCCGCATAAAACGCCGCACGCACACCGAAAGCCTTCAATTCGGCCAGCATGGCTTCCGACCGTTCATCCTCCCTGATATCCGTAAAGATGATGTCCGCACCATTTTCGGCAAACATCAGCGCTATACTGCGTCCGATGCCTTGTGAGGCACCCGTTATCAAAGCGACTTTTCCTTCTAACAACTTCATTTCCTTTTATTTTTGATTTAAAAACATTTCATTTGGAACCAATGCGAACGTCATTTCGGCCCTCGCACACATCTCACCACCCACACTGGCTTCCGCCGCGACAAAATAAGATTTCAGTTTTTTCTGCAAGATTTTGGCCTTCACCTCAATCAAATCGCCCGGTTCCACGGAGCGTTTGAACTTCACATGATCCAGCCCCCTGTACAACGGCGTATGGCCGTAAAGGTCCTCCTTGAGCAGGATGCAGCTCATCTGTGCCATGATTTCGCACAAAATCACTCCCGGCACGATAGGACGCTCCGGAAAATGACCTTTCAGGAAAAATTCATCGCCCGTGACACGGTATTTGCCGTAGGCGGTCTCTTCAATCTTTACAACTTCATCCACCAGCAGCATCGGCTCGCGGTGGGGCAATATGGTTTTTATTTCTGTTCTGTCCATTTTCAAATCTTTTAGTTGTACATAAATTATGTTGTACATCATTTGAGCGGGCGGATTGCGACACAGGCATTCTGACCTCCAAATCCGAACGAGTTGGAAATGACGATGTCTGCCTTAACACGGCGCGCTTCGTTGGGAATATAGTCCAAGTCACAATCGGGATCCGGTTCATGCAGGTTGATGGTGGGAGGCAGAATACCTTCCGTCAGCGACAGCACACTGGCCACCATCTCCAGACCACCAGCTGCACCAAGGCTGTGGCCAAGCATTGACTTGTTGGAGCTGATCATCGCCTTGCGGGCGGTATCCTTACCCAAAGCCTGCTTGATTGCCAGCGTCTCAATTTTGTCATTCAGCGGGGTGCCTGTGCCATGAGCATTGATATAGAGCATTTCACCCTCCTTGAAACCCGCCTCCTTCAACGCCTGTTCCATTGCACGTGTGGCCGATTTTCCGTCGGCGCGGGGAGCGGTGTAGTGGTTGGCGTCACAGGTGTTGCCGAAGCCGCAAACCTCCGCATAGATGTGCGCGTTGCGTTTTTTTGCATGCTCATATTCCTCAAGGATGACGATGCCGGCGCCCTCCCCCATCACAAAACCCTGACGGCGTTTGTCGAAAGGAAGGGAAGCCTCGTTAGGATCCGTGGCCAATGACAATGCGCGACTGTTGGCGAAACCGGCCATGGCAATAGGTGTGATTGCCGCCTCCGCACCACCGGCTATGATGGCATCGGCATAACCGTGCCTGATGGTCCGGTAAGCCTCCCCAATGGAGTGCGTGCCGGTGGCACATGCCGTCACAATGGGCAGACAGGGACCTTCCGCATGGTACAGAATGGCAATGTTGCCAGCCGCAATGTTTGAAATCATCATCGGCACAAACAGCGGGGAAATCTGCGACGGTCCTTTTTCAATCAGTTTGATATGCTCCGTATGGAAAGTCTGGATACCGCCCGTACCGGAACCGACATACACGCCCAAACGTTCAGGCTCAATCTCCAGAGCGCTCTCCTTCATTGCCTGCGAAGCCGCCGCCAGCGCAAACTGCGCATAACGGTCGGAACGGCGCATGGTGTTTTTGTCCACCTCAAACTCCTCCGGCTGGAAGTGGATTATTTCCGCCGCGACACTCACCTTCTGCCCTTCGGCTGGCATTATTTTGATGGGCTGCACGGCGCAGCATCCGTTCTGCAAATGTGTCCAAAAGGCGGACACACTGTTACCCAAAGCGGAAACAACCCCCAAACCCGTTATAACAACTCTTTTTTCCATTTCAAGATAATACATTAAATTAATACATCCACTGCATCACACAGGCGGCGGAGACAAAGCCCGCGCCGAACGCGCTCATGGCCAAAATGTCCCCTTTGTGTATCTTGCCTGCCGCCAGCATTTCGTCCAGCAGAATTGGAATGCTCGCCGAAGAGGTGTTGCCGTACTTTTCAATATTTGTAGGAAACTTCTCCTCAGGCTCATCCAGCAGCGTGCGCACACTCTCAATAATCCGCTTGTTGGCCTGATGCATCAGATAATAGGTCACATCCGAAGGCTTGAGCCCGGCCTCCGCCAACGCAACCTTCAAGTCCTTTGTGGACTGGGAGACCGCCATGCGGAAAACCTCCCTGCCGCGCATCACTAACGGCTGGCCCTCCTTACGGTTCTTTTCAAAAGGAGTTTTTTCCATGCAGCGTTCGTAATAGAGCACATCCTTGTTGGAGGTCATGCTCAGATGCACCGACTTGAAGCCGTCTCCTGCTGCCAGCACAACCGCACCTGCGCCATCCGCAAACAGGATGCTGGTGTCCCTTTCGTCCCAATTGCAGTATTTGCTTGGCTCTTCCGCACAAATTATCAAAATATGTTGGGCACGACCCGCCTGCATCATACTGTCGGCCAGCATAAGGGCGTTGATGAAACCGGCACAGGCCACATTAATGTCCAAACCAGCGCATTTGGCACCGATTTTTTCCTGCAGGATGCAGTTCATGCCCGGTGTGATGAAGCGGTTGGCCACATTGGAGCAGATGATGAAATCCAACTGGTCTCCGCGCAGGCCGGAAGCCTTCAAGGCTTTTAAAGCGGCTTCTTCCGCCAAATCGTAAAGTGTCTCAGTGGACAGCAAACGACGTTCTTTAATCCCCGTACGTTCTGTTATCCATTCATCGCTTGTGTCCAAGAAAGAGGCCAAGTCATTGTTGGTAACAGCCAAGGAAGGCAACGCACTTCCTGTTCCTATTATTTTCATATATGTTCAGCAATCAAACTTTATAAAGAAAATATTCAAAAGAACAACCTCTTTAAAACATTTTCTTTTTTTATTTTCCGTTTTTTTGTTTCAAAAAAGTTTGCAAAAGTACAATTTTTTGGGATACGCCAATTCCTTTTCCAGCTATTTTTTACTCACCGTTTCATATTAACAACTTTTTTTATAGCTTATTTTACGGTAAATAAATTATTATTTTTGACAATTATTTGATTATTCCAGTTCGCATGCCTCCGGCAATAAAAATCCAACAGGGACACAATGAATTGTGTCCCAACTTCTGACTTCTGTATTCTCTCTCCTACTCCCTCCCTGCCTCATGCAGACGGATGAGCTTCTTCAGCAACGGTTCCAATTTATCCAATTCCAGCATAGTGGATTTATCAGACAACGCTTCCGCCGGATTCGGATGCGTTTCCATGAACAGCCCGTCAAAGCCGACGGCAATACCTGCCTTGGCCATGATTTCAATCAGCTCCGGACGACCGCCAGTCTGTCCGCTCTCCTGATTGGGCCGCTGCAGGGAATGTGTTGCGTCCAGCACCACCGGGCAGCCGTTTTTCTTCATCTCCGCCACGCCTGTGAAATCCACAACCAGGTCCTGATAGCCGAAACTGTTACCCCGCTCCGTCAGCATGACATTCGGATTGCCGGTTTCACGCACCTTCTCCACAGCAAAGCGCATTGCCTGCGGCGAGACGAACTGCCCTTTTTTCACATTGACCCATTTGCCCGTCTCAGCAGCCGCCACAAGCAGCTCTGTCTGTCGGCACAAAAAGGCGGGAATCTGCAGCACATCCACATATTTGGCCGCCATTTTAGCCTCCTCCACCGAATGCACATCGGTCAGCACCGGAATATGGCACAGCTCACGAACCTGAGCCAGCAACTCCAGTCCGCGAACATCTCCAATGCCTGTAAAAGAATGCAGGCTGGAACGGTTGGCCTTTTTATAGGAAGCCTTGAAAATGTAAGGGATTTCCAACTGGTCGCAAATTGCAGCGATGTGCTGCGCAATCTGCAACGGCATACTTTCATTTTCAATCACACAGGGACCTGCTATCAGAAAAAAATGTCCACTTTCCAAATGTTTGATTAAAGGTATGTTACTTAAAATTTTTTTTCTCATCTCTCTTGTATTCCTTTATTATCGGTGACAACTATACGGTTTGTTTTCCATAAGTGCAAAAATAGGCAAAAAAAACATCACTTTTTTCACCGATGGCATCCTATTTCTTACTATTTTTGCAAATTATTCATTTCACTATGACACATAGATTCGCAATGAACAGATTATATATTCTAATGATATGTGTTTTCGCTGTTTTTAGCGGAAAAGCGCAAATCGTCTCCGTGGAGTCGGCACAACTGGTTGGCAACAACTTCATGCAACGGCAATCCAATCATCTCCAACAAAAATCAGCGGGAAATATGGAATTGGCCTATACCGCCCAAACCGCCTCACAACAAAAGAGCGGGGACAGCATTCCCTGCTTTTACGTCTTCAACCGGCCGGAAGGCGGCTTTGTGATTGTGGCCGCCTCAGAAAACATTGTCCCGATTCTGGCCTACAGCGACCAGGGCCGTTTCGAGGCAGAAGGGGTTCCTGACAACATGCTGGGCGTGCTGCGGGCCATGCAGGAAGAGATTGGCGATGCGATACTTAGTCGGATTGCGGCAGCCCCGAAAGTGCAGACACAATGGGAAAATCTCAAACAGCAGAAGGCAGCGGACTACAACCAATTGGCCGATGCGGTGGAGCCATTAACCAGCCACCTTTATTGGGACCAATGGCCCTATTTCAACGACTCATGCCCCTATGACGCCAGTGTCAGCAGCAACGGACACCGCTGCCCGGCAGGATGCACTGCCACCGCCATGGCCATCGTGATGCGCTATTGGAGATACCCGACGCACGGATCCGGTTCGCACAGCTACACCCACAATACCTACGGCATCCAATATGCCAATTTCGGAAACACAAGCTACAACTATGACAACATGCCGGAATACCTGCCAGCATTTCCCCGCGCCTTCCAGCGTCAGGCCCTCGGACAGCTGCTTTACCATTGCGGAGTTTCGGTGAACATGAACTATTCCCCCACCGGAAGCGGCGCCTACGTGTACGCCTATTGGAACGACCAGGCCAATGACGCGCTGCATGCATTCCAAAACTATTTCGGATACAGCCACACTCAGGGAGTGCGCAAAAAGGATTTCACGGACACTCGTTGGAAACAGCTTCTGAAAACACAATTGAGGCAACAGCAACCAATGATTTTCTCCGGCTACAATCCTGATCCGGATGCAGGATCGGGTCATGCCTTTGTCTGCGACGGTTTCGATAAAAATGACATGTTCCATTTTAATTGGGGATGGAGCGGAAAATACAACTGCTACTGCACCATTGACAGCCTCTGCCCTGGTGGTGTGGGCACCGGAGGCGGTCATGGGAACTACTCCAGAAACCAAGACGGCCTGATTAATATCAATCCCTATTTGGAAATTACCGATTTAGGCTGGGAAAAGGCCTATGACTTTTGTCAGGAAGAGGAAATAACCGGCAGCTGTCAGCAGTTGCTATTCCCCGACACCTGCATGCGCCTTTGCGATGATGGGACTGACGGATATACCCTCACCCGCCTCCACTGCCTGGGAACTACTTTCAACCCTTCCGCACAACTCTTCGGCTCGGGACATAACCGCAAACTATTCCAAAATTCATATCGTTTGGACAGCCTGCGCATCCGCTACCAATACCAAATCGGCAACAGACAACCGGCAGGCGCCCGTCCTGACACTTTGAGAATATACCTTTCATATCATGAAATTGGGGACAGCAGTTACCAAATGGTCTCACTCTTACAAAGCGACTCCCCTTATCTCTGTCCGCTGACGGAAAACCATCCGGTCCGTCCGATAGCGGCCAACCGCATTTGCATCGACTACCCCCTTTCATCCGCCGACACTGCCCGCAGCCAAATGATTATTCCAATTAACTATCAAAAATCCACTGCTTTGGGTTTTGACATTCCGGAAAACGCCATTATGAGTGTCATGCTGCAGTTTATCCCCGGATATCCATATCAAGACGGAGATACCCTCCGCATCACCACCGACGGAAATCCCCAATATCTCCACAACGCCTTCGCCCTGACATGCCTGCAGAGCAAATACAGCACTTTCAGCAACGGACAATACAACGCCGCCCTGTGGGAAAACTCCGGCGACAGCTCCAGCCTCGCCTACGGATACACCCCCATCAGGAACTCCTTTCCTCAATGGGACTATTTCCTGCACTACAACACCAGACCCACAGCCGCCTATTTGGAAAAGGATACGCAAATCTGCGGAATCCCCTTCATCTGGGACAGGTTGCACATCAGCCAAGATGGTGATTACCGACAGATTTTCATCACTCCGAAGGGGGACAGCATTGTGACCCTGCACCTATCACTTGACAACGGTATCGCCAATATGGGCGCAATTCACGGGGTGACCGCGATTGACAGTTTGGGATATTATGACTTCCACATCGAACCTGTGGAAAACGCCACCTACTACCGATGGGAATTAAGCAGCCCACTTTGGCAGCTGCAGAGCGATTCCCTGCAAAGCAAACTTGCAGTCACAGGAAGAAGCAGCGGCACATTGAAAGCCACCGCTTTCAGCCACAGGGGAATCTGTAGCAGCAGCAACCAGATCCATTTGGCCTTCTGTGACTCCATGGGCACGGTGTCCGAAATCCAAGGTTTGGATCAGATTAGCCATGACGGAGTCTATTTCTACTATATTGACAGCGTGGAAAAGGCGACCTCCTACCGGTGGAGCGTGTTTCACGAGGGCTGGTCAATACAGGGAGACAGCAACCGCACATCAACCATGGTCCGCATCAGCCAAAGCGGAGCGGACAGCCTTTATCTCACTGTGACCGACGAATGCGGCTACACAACCACTCGCACCTTGCTGATACAAAGCAGCGTGAACATTGCCGAAAATGACGATAAAGGGACGGCAGTGCTTATCGGCCCCAATCCGGCCCAAGAGCAAGTTACAATCCGCCTGACGCAACAGGAATCATTTGAAGCCATACTTACAGATGCACATGGCCGCTTCCTGCAACGCCAAAAGGCGGAAGGCGAATGTACATTCAACATGCAACCCTATGCCGCCGGAATCTACATCATCACCATCCGAGGAAAGAACTCCTTCCACAGATATCCGCTGGTGAAAACATGTTCCGCCAAATAAAAACAAGAAAATCATTTCAAATTTCAAATAAATAACATTGATATCCAACTATTCATGTAACCCTTAAACCAACCCGCCATGAAAAAAGCACTGACCCGCCTGCTCACAGCAGGCATGCTCTTTAGGAGCTTGTTTTTTCCACGCCTTCAGGCGCAGGACACTTTACGGATAAATCTGGACAGCTGTCTGCAACATGCTTTAGAACATCATTTTTCCATCCAATCAGCACAATTGCAGCGGGAAGCTGCCGCTGCAAGCCTACAGGCAGCCAAACGCAGTTTTGCACCGGCAATTTCCGCCCAATGGGGAGGGGCGCTCTCCTTTTCTAACGGCGAAAGCGCCACCTACTCCAACTACGGCATTGAGGGAAATTGCACCCTTTTTGACGGATTCAACAAGCTTAACCAGCTTCAGAAAAACCGGATAGAGCTTCAGGAGAGCGAATTGCTCATTGAAAGAGGACGCGTAGGAGCCGTAGCTGAGATTGTCACCGCCTATATGGCAGCCCTTACCGGAGAGGAGCGGCTCGTTTTCCTTCGGCGGCTTCTAAACGCAGCGGAAGAGCAATTGGAAGAGGGAGCCGCCCATCTCCAAGCCGGTCGACTGTTGGAAAGCGACTACAGGCTGCTGGAAGCCGAATATAAAAAAACGCTGTGCGAGGTACAGAACAGCGAAATTGACCTTGAGGAACATTGCGCCACCCTACGAAGACTACTCGCCCTGCCGGAACATTGCGTTCCTCTTCCCCGTCCGTTAACCGATGAGGAATGCACTGTTTTTGAGATTTCTCCATTGGACACCGTGCTAAAACAGGCTTTTTCCTTTCTGCCAGACTTAAAAATCAATGAATTGGAAGTGAAAATGGCAGAATATGACATTAAAATTGCCAAAGGCGGCTTCGCCCCCTCCATTACCATCGGCTCTTATGCCGCCTATTTCGGCGGACAGCTTTCCCGTACCGATGCAGGCGGTCTGCTAGTCACCAACGGGAATGTAAGCAGCACGGTCAGCCTAAGTCTGATTGTACCGCTTTACAGTCAGGGTCAGCTCCAAAACAGGGTGGCGCAAGGTAAAATCACACTGCAACAGGCAAAACTTCAGCGGGAGGAACAACGCCGCAATCTCCAACAGCAGGTGGAAAGCTGCCATCGAAGCCTGCTGCAATCCATCAACCTCTACAACGCCTCCCGCGCCATGCTGCAGGCTACGGAAGCCCACCTGACAACATGTCAGGCCCAATTCAAAGAGGGGGTTATCAGCACAACGGAACTGTTACAGCAACAGGAACGTTTCCTGAAAGCCGCCAACGATTATGTCCAAAACAAATATGCCTGTCTGCTTGCCCGAAAACTGTTGGAAATATATACTGGGGACTTCTAAATTGTCCGCAATGTAATTTTTGGAACTCCTCTACATGAAAAATATAGGGAGTGAATTTTGCATCTCTACCGAAATCATTTCCGCATGAAACGCAAAAATTTCAGCATCCAGTCGGGCACCGACTTGCCCGGTTTGCGCTTGCGCAGGTTGATGAAAATGCCCCATTTCTGCATGACCGGTATCTTGTGGGTCTCCACATATTCAATCAGGGTGCCGTCCGGATCCTCGTTGTAGGCGAAGTTGCCGGCAGCCTTGCCCATGTCAAAATTATCTTCCAGAATGGACTCAGTGTCCACGGTAAAGGGATAGCCCTCCTCCTGACAACGCTCCCGCATCTCCTTCATGCCACGGATGTCGAAACAGAGGTGGATGAAGCCGGGATCGCCCCACCAGCGGTTTTCGTAAATCTTGCGCACAGGAACCCCTTTTGCCTGCACCAGTTCGATTTGGGAGGAGCCGAACAGATGCGCGAAGGCCCCCATCCTCGGTTTGGAATGGGTCAACACCACGCGGCGGAACTCCGTATGGGGCGCACCCAAAAAGGACAAATCGTCAAATTCACCCGTCTGGTCAGAAAGCACCTGGTCATAGCCCAAAATATTGCGGTAGAAACGGATACTCCGGTTCATGTCGCTGACACCGATCACAGCCCCGTATGCTCCACCGGTGGGATGCAGGCTCACACGGAAGAAAGCATTGCCCTCCACAATCTGGAACACATTGCCGTACAAATCTTTTATATAAAAATAGTCACCTCCGTTCAACGCCTTGTACATGGGTGACAGTTTCGCATTTTTCTGTTTGTAGAAATGATATGCCTGGGCGGCGTTCTTGCACTTGATTTTACAGGCGAAGATACCCAAGTCCCCCGGTTTCACCTCAAAGGCAGGAGGGGTCGGCGTATGGCTCCGGTGTTCCCAAATCTCAAAACCTCCGCCACCCTGCAGATTGACCGCCAAAATGGTATGCCGGTCACACACCTGGTTGTCAGTGTAGGGAAGCATGTACTCCGCCTTGGCATATTCGTCAATCATGACGATGTCGGTGTTGAAATATTCCTTGTACCATTTCCACGCCTCGTCAGCATTGGTCACGCCGATTCCGATTTGTTGTATACCGCTGTTATAGATAGCCATATCCTTATTTTTTTGTTTCAAAAGCCACATTTCCTCTTACGGTTTCCGTCCGACCGGCAGCCGAATAAAAAAATGTGCGTGCAAAAATAGGCAAAAAACATATTGAATTTTGTATTATTTTTGCATGTATAAACAGATATATTTTAGATAATTCATTATTAAATATTTAAAATTAATAGCGATGAAAAAAAATGTTTTAGCTTTAGGGTTGTGCTGCCTTATGGGAACACTTTTTGCCCAAAATGAGCAGGAACAACTGCTGAAATTTTCCGAGAAAACATTCGATGTGGGCAGAAAATGGGAACACAAAGGCAAGATTTCCCATGTCTACATGATTACCAACATTGGTGAAAAAGAGAGCCGCCTGCTGGAATGCAAGGCAGATTCCAAATGGAAGAACATCAGCTTTGAGTGGGATTCGGACCACATCGGCCAATATGAGCGTATCCACCTGAAAGCCACCATGGATCCCACCGGCATGCGCTATTCTTTCCAGATTCCCTTCAAACTCACCATGCTTCTTGGCAAGGACACCGTAGTTTACAACATGTGTATGAGAGGATATGTGGATCCCAAACCCGCCTCCCGTGAAGAGGAGTTCAGCATGCAGGAAGGAAACCTGAAATATATCCAGAACGCCCACTCCTTCTCCCGTCTTGGACAGAAATCTGTGGTACAGGACACCTTCAAGTTTTTGAATGTATGGGATTCCGTCATGACCTTCAGAAAAGGCAATATTCCCGCCGGCATCACCATCCAATACCTCACCTCCGAACTTAAACCTGGTGAAGAAGGAATTGTGGCATATACCTTCAATGCGGAGGCCACCAAGGACTGGGGCTATGTTTACAACCACTTCACCCTGCTCACCAACGATCCGGAACCGGCCAGCCATAATGGGCGGAAAACCTTCTACTACGGAGCCGATGTCTATGACGACTTCAGCAGCTGGACACCTGAGCAGATGAAAAACGCACCGCGCATCTTGACAGACCATGAAAAGTATGATTTCGGGGAATGCATCAGCGGCGATGAAATCAAACATGATTTCAAAATCACCAACATCGGCAAGAGCGACCTGATTATCCGCAAGGTAAAGACATCATGCGGCTGCACCACCTCCAAGTTGGACAAGGACACATTGGCACCCGGTGAATCCACCCTTGTGAGGGCGGTTTTCCGTACAGCCAACAAAAAAGGGGTGCAACCCAAAAACATCGACATCATCACCAACGATCCGGAACAGCCCAAAGTTGTGCTGACCATCACTGGCAACATCCGTGAGAAATCCAAATAACATGTGGGGAAAAAAGGGGGTTCTGGTTTTATGCTGTCTTTTTGCAACAGCAGTCTTAGCCCAAAACGGTGACGAACGGCTGAAATTTTCCGAAAAAAGCCATGAGTTCCACAACGTAAAGGAGGGCGGCGGCACGGTATCCCATACTTTCCTCATAACCAATTTGGTGGAAGAGACGGCATGCATCCTCCGTTGCGAGCCGGACCCGCAATGGAATAACATCCGTTTGGAATGGGACACGGCACGCTTCCAAAAACACGAGCGTATCCGTCTGAAAGCCACTCTGAACCCCATCGACATGCGCGGCAATTTCCAGATTCCATTCAACTGCATAATCCGCATTGGAAAGGACTCTCTCATAACACGACTTTACCTGAAAGGCTATGTCTGCCCCACACCAACCACGAAAGAGGAGCTGTACAGCCTGCAGGAGGGACATTTGAAATACATCCGCAACACCGCCTCATTTGCATGCATGGAACAAAAAACCGTGGTGCGGGATACCTTCCGGTTCTATAATGTTTGGGATTCTGTCATGACATTCAAGGTTGGAAAACTCCCCGCAAGCATCAGGATTGAACAGCTGACCCCGGAGGTGGGGCCGGAAGAAGAGGGTTTTGTAGTTTTTTCCTTCAGTGCGGAAGCCATGAACGACTGGGGCCATGTGTTTGACCGCTTCACCCTGCTCACCAACGACCCGATTCCAGCATCGCACGCAGGCAAAAAGACTTTCTACGTCACTGCCGAAATCTACGACGATTTCAGCCATTGGAGCGCCGAACAGCTAAAAAATGCACCCCACCTGCTGGTGGAAGAGCAGACATTTGATTTTGGCAGCTGTATCAGTGGCGAAGAGGTCAGACATGATTTTAAAATCAGCAATATCGGAAAAAGCAACCTGATTATCCGCAAAGTCAAAACCTCCTGCGGCTGCACCACCTCCAAACTGGAGAAAGAAACTTTGGCTCCCGGAGAGTCCACCATGATAAAAACCGTTTTCAGGACCGCACACAAAAAAGGCAGGGATTCCAAGGAAATATCCATCATCTGCAACGACCCGGACCAACCCCAAACCACACTTATCATTACCGGAAACATTCAAGAAGCAAAATAGAGATATGAATACTGAAAATCCTTTGTTCATCTACAATACCCTTACCAGAAGAAAAGAAGTTTTTGAACCGCTGCACGCCCCGTTTGTAGGCATGTATGTCTGCGGACCGACCGTATACGGGGAGCCACATTTGGGGCATGCCCGTCCGGCCATTGTATTTGACCTGCTGTTCCGCTACCTGAAATTTTTGGGCTACAAGGTTCGCTACGTGCGCAACATCACCGATGTGGGCCATTTGGAGCATGACGCGGACGAGGGAGAGGACAAAATCGCCAAGAAGGCGCGAATCGAGCAGCTGGAACCGATGGAGGTGGCCCAATACTACATGGACGCCTACCACGATGCCATGGACAAGCTGAATGTGCTGCGCCCCTCAATCGAGCCGAGAGCCTCCGGACACATCATCGAGCAGATTGAAATCGTCCGGCAGATACTGGACAAAGGCTACGCCTACATTTCGGAAGGTTCTGTCTATTTTGACGTGCCCAAATTCGACCACGATTTCGGCTACGGCAAACTTTCCGGAAGGGTTTTGGAGGAACTCTTCGCCAACACCCGCACCCTGGACGGACAGGAGGAGAAACACCATCCCGCCGACTTCGCCCTGTGGAAAAAGGCTGCTCCGGAACATATCATGCGCTGGCCCTCCCCATGGAGTGACGGTTTCCCTGGCTGGCATGTTGAATGTTCTGCCATGAGCACCAAATATTTAGGCAAACAGTTCGACATCCACGGCGGCGGCATGGATTTGATGTTTCCGCACCACGAGTCGGAAATTTGCCAAAGCCGGATTGCCAATGGTGAGCCATCAGCCAAATACTGGATTCACAACAACATGATCACCATCAACGGGCAGAAGATGGGCAAATCGCTCGGCAACTTCATCACACTCAATGAATTCTTCAACGGAAGCCACAAGGACAAAGAGGGTAAGGAGATGCTGGAGCAACCCTACTCCCCCATGACCATCCGCTTTTTCATCCTGCAGGCGCACTACCGCAGCACCGTGGACTTTTCCAACGAAGCGCTGCAGTCGGCCCAAAAAGGCTTTGACAAGCTGATGCAGGCCTACAGGACCCTGCAAGGCCTGAAACCCTCCGGCAGCGACAGTGCCGATGTGGAAAGCATTTACCAAAAATGTCTGGAGGCCATGAACGACGACCTGAACTCCGCCATGGTGATTGCCGAGCTGTTCGAACTGACCAAGCTCATCAATTCCGTCAAGGACGGGCATGCCACGCTGACCGAAGCCGGCATCCGGCGCTGCCGCGAAATTTTCCAGACCTTCGCCTTCGACATACTGGGATTGAAGGACGAATCGGCCTCCGACCATCAGGAGGTCATCAACCAGCTGATGCAGATGGTGCTGAATATCCGCCAAAAAGCCAAGAACGAGAAAAACTGGGCAGTCTCCGACCAAATCCGCGACCAGCTGCAGGAGATCGGAATTGCCGTCAAGGACGGCAAGGAAGGGGCCACTTGGGAATTCAAATAATGGACTGTCATGACAGAAGCATTGCAGGAGGGCGTGGTTGTCAAATCCACCGGCAACGAGTATGAGGTCAGGAACGAATCGGGCGGCCTGCTGCGCTGCAAGCTGCGCGGACAGTTCCGCACCAAAGGCATAAAGAGCACCAACCCCATCGCTGTGGGCGACCGCGTGAAATACCTGTATACCCCAAAGGGTTACGGCGTCATCACACAAATTATGGAGCGGAAGAACTACATCACGCGCAAATCGGTCAAGCTTTCCAAAATCTCCCACATCATAGCCGCCAACGTGGACCAGCTGCTGCTTGTGGTGAGCCTGTACAAACCCTCCACCCCACTCGGCTTCATCGACCGTTTTTTGACGGCAGCGGAATCTTTTCGCATACAATGCTGCTTAATTTTCAATAAGTTGGATTTATACAACACTGAACAGCTGCAAACATTGGAACAATGGCAACAAATGTATGAAAAAATCGGCTATCCCTGCCTGCGTGTCTCCGCAACCCAAGGGGAAGGCATCGGGGCTCTGAAATCGCTGATGCATGGCAAAATCTCCCTCATGGGCGGACAGTCCGGTGTGGGCAAATCCACTCTCATCAACGCAATTTCTCCCCATTTGCAGCTGAAAACGGGGGAAATTTCGGAAAGCTATGCAAAGGGGCGGCATACCACCACCTTCGCCGAAATGTTTCCGCTGGATTTTGGCGGTGATATCATCGACACACCTGGCATTAAGGAATTCGGACTGATCCGGTTTGAAAAGGAAGAGGTTAGCCATTACTTTCCGGAAATGCTCGCCCTGTTGCCGCAATGCAGATTCAGCAACTGCACCCACACCCACGAGCCGCAGTGCGCGGTCAAGACGGCGGTGGAAGCCGGAGAAATCGCAGCCTCCCGTTACCAGAACTACCTTTCCATCATTGAAAATGAGGATTTAGACCTGAAAGATTGGATGTTAGAATAAAGTGCCATGCTTACACGCCCCCATTGCAAAATCAATATCGGACTCTATGTCACGGCCAAAAGGCCGGACGGTTTTCACAATATTGAGACCCTTTTCCTGCCCATTTCCCTATGTGACGAACTGGAAATTGACAAAGCCGATGGCTTTATGTTCCAGCAGGAAGGGATTCCAATTGGCGGAAACCCCGACAACAACCTCTGCGTCAAAGCCTACAGGCTTCTACAGCAAGACTTTCCACAAATAAGCGATGTGCATATCCGGCTTCGCAAACAGATTCCGTTCGGTGCCGGTTTGGGAGGTGGCTCTTCCGATGCCGCCTTCACCCTTCAAATGCTCAACCGGCTGTTTTCATTGGGGCTTACCAACGAAAGGCTCCAGGATTACGCCCGGCAGCTTGGCAGCGACTGCGCGGTTTTTCTGGAAAAGGAGGCTGTTTTCGCCACGGAGCGGGGCGACCGCTTTGAAAACATCAGGATTAACCTTTCGGATTACGCCCTGCTGCTGCTTAAACCGGATGAGGCGGTCTCCACCGCCGAAGCCTACCGGAGCATTTCTCCGAAGGCTGCCCCCGTGGATTTGCGATGGGCGGCCACGCAACCGGTTGCACAATGGAAAAATTTGATTCACAATCAATTTGAAAACACGGTTTTTCCCAACCATCCGCAGATTGCCGCGCTGAAACAATGGCTTTACGACCAAGGGGCGGTTTACGCCGCCATGTCGGGAAGCGGTGCTACAGTATACGGTCTCTTTCCCAAAGCACAGCAACCGTACTTCAGCCTGCCGGACAACAAGGGCTCCCTGTTCAGCGCCTGGGTGCAGCCACTCTGACAGCCCTCACCAAATTGCGGAAGTACGTTTATTTTTGAAGTACCCTTTACATTTTTCCTATTTCCTCTAAAGAAATCCCCGTGGATTGGGCAATCTGCTCCGCAGGAATTCCCAGTCGTTTCATTTTTTCAGCTACCTCTTTCAACCCTTCCGCACGGCCTTCGGCTCTTCCTTCGGCGCGACCTTTCTCCATTCCTTTTTCCAAGCCTTTCTCCATTCCCTTCTCCATACCTTTCGCCATTCCTGATTGATAACCATTCTCCTTACTTCTTTTCGCTATGTCAATCCAGGTGTTCTCCACACTGACGGCATCCCAGAAGCGGTCGTAGAAGTAGAGCTGCGCAT
>CAJOQK010000044.1 GCA_905236885.1 uncultured Bacteroidales bacterium | reverse complement strand
TATTGTGGTTTTGTGCAGCTTTTTCCGCCTGTACCGGTAAGGGAAAATCGGAAATCACCGCTGAAATGATTCAGAACCCCGCCACGCCTGATGGTGTGGACGAACGGGTGGCCAAGCCGGTGCTCTCCTTTGAGGAGAAGGAGCACGATTTTGGGGAATTGAAGGAGGGGGAGAAGGTCTCCTATACCTACCATTTCACTAACACAGGCAACGCCAGCCTGATTATCTCCTCTGTGGTGCCGGGCTGTGGCTGCACGGTGGCCGATTTCACGCGCACGCCGGTCCCTCCCCAAAAAGAGGGGAAGGTCACCATCACATTTGACACAAAGGACAAACAGGGTATGGTCCGTAAAAGCGTCAGGGTGCAGGCCAACACCTATCCGGCGGAGACTGTGCTGTTCTTTACGGCCAATATTGAAAAGCCTTGACACAGGCTTGTACTTTTGCGGTGCCGGACAGTTTCATCGGGAGCTTCGGCAGTTTGGCATTGCAACCATTCATAAAGTTGAAACAAAGAGGTTCCCATATTAGGTATAAGAGATGCATTTGTTGGATCTGATTCAATTTATCCTGTTACAGGAGGCTGCTGCACCCAAGAAAGGTGGCGGTTTGTCTTCGTTGATTTTCATTGTTCTGCTGATTTTGGTCTTCTACTTTTTCATGATCCGTCCGCAGTCCAAGCAAAACAAGGAACAGCAGAAGTTCCGTGACAGTCTCAAGAAAGGGGACAAAATCGTGACCATTGGCGGTATCCATGGGAAAATCGCCGAAGTGAACGATACAACAGTGGATGTGGAAGTGGAGAATGGCGTGAAAATCACCTTTGAGAAGAGCGCCATCTCACAACAGGCGGCCAAATAGCAGTGAAGCAGTTTTTGTACCGTCTGCTCCAAAAACCGAAGGGCAACAGGAACTATTTCTTGTTGTGCCTTTTTATTGCCGTCACCGCATGGTTCACCATGAAAATGTCCAAAACATATCGGGTGAGCTATGCCTATCAGGTCTGTTTGAAGAATGTGCCGGAGGAAAAGCATCCCATTTACCAGTCGGATTCCACAATAACGCTGAATATGGAGGGCAAGGGTCTTTCCCTGTTGGGGGCGGATTTGCGTTCCAAACGGTTGCAGCTGGATTATGAGTCTCTGCTGACTGACTACCAGAAACAGCGCAATGTGGTGCATATACAGAACCGGCAGCTGATGGATTACCTGAACCGGGAAAAGCGGTTTGAGGGAAAATTGTCAGGTGTGAACGTCAATGCCATCAGTTTCCGCTTTGAGGAGCTTCCAAAAGAGAGGGATTGATGGGAATTTCCGACAAGCCGTGCTATCCGTGGGGGCATTCGCGCCCCTATAATGCCTATTCCAATTATTTCAAAAAAATTTTCGGGGAGCGTCTCCAAAAACTGAGCATTGATGCTGGTTTCACCTGTCCCAACCGTGACGGCAGCAAGGGATATGGTGGTTGCACCTATTGTGACAATGCGGCGTTCAACCCTTCCTATTGCAGCCCGGAGAAACCTGTTGCGCAGCAGATTGTGGAGGGTATGTCGTTCCATCGCCGGCGCTATCCCAAGGTTCGCCGTTATTTGGCCTATTTTCAGGCCTATTCGAACACCTATGCCGATTTGGACCGTTTGAAGAGGGTGTATGGGGAGGCGTTGGCACATGAGCAGGTGGCCGGTCTGGTCATCGGCACCCGTCCCGATTGTATAGATGAGGAGAAACTGGCTTATTTTGCACAGCTTTCTGAAAAACATTATCTGATTTTAGAGTATGGCATTGAAAGCTGTTGTGACAGGACATTGAGGGAAATAGGGCGCGGTCATGATTTTGCCACAGCGGTGCGGGCTCTGGAAATGACCCGTGCATACGGTGTCCGGAGCGGTGCCCATTTTATTTTCGGCTTGCCGGACGAGACTCCCGGAATGTGGATGGACTGGACAAAAGTGATTTCCGCTCTTCCGGTTGAAACTTTGAAGTTTCACCAGCTGCAAATTATCCGTAACACCCCGATGGCGGAGACATACCTGCGTGAACCGCGACGTTTCCACACATTCCGTTTTCCCGAATATGTGGATTTTATGATGGATTTTCTGGAACGGCTTAATCCGGATTTGGTCATTGAACGGTTTGCGGGCGAGGTGCCGCCCCGTTTTTTGCAGCTGCAGGCTTGGGAGCTAATCCGCAACGAGCAGGTGGTGCAGTTTGTTGAAAAACGGATGTTGGAAAGAGGTGCCTGGCAGGGGCGTTTGTGGCTTGAGGGGACTTCTAAATAGTCCCTTTGAATGAAATTGTTGCCGCTGTTTACAGGTTCAGTTTGTCCACCAGAGTCTGGTAATTTTTGATAATCTCCTGTAGCCGGCCAATGATCTCCTGTTGGGTTTTGACAATTTCGCGCAATTCCTTTGCGCTTTTGCCTTTCACTTGGATGCTTTCATATACCCCGTCATGGTCGGAGGCGAAATTTTCAGGATTTTGCAGCATTTTCCCCTCATCATACAACAGCCAGTTTAGATTCAGTTGTGGGAATTTCATAGAAATTTCCTGCAACCGTTCAGGCTTGATATCCCCTTTCAGGTGGGTCACATAGCCGTTTCCGGCGGTAATCCTCCGTTCGAACTCACTCACGCTTATCTCTTGTGAACGTATGAATATCAGTAGTCTTTCCTTGATTGTTCCCATGAAAAAAATAATTTAGTCCAAAAGAAAAATTTTTTTCAAAATTCTTAGAATTATATTTAGAAAAATGTTACTTTTGCATAGAAATCCGATTGCCTCAGTAACGGACAAAGATACTAAAAAAGAAAAACCTTTTTTGGAATTTCAGGTTTGTTTTATGTGGGTGAGGGGATGCTTTGATGAGTAATCAGATTTTGTAATCAAAAAAGGGGACAATACGACAAATCCCCAGTCAGGCTGTGGTGTGAAGAAAATGAAAATAATATTTTGAATTATTTCATTATGTTATTTTTAGCCTATTTGATAGTTTCATTTCCTTCCATTCCTCAGGAGTGATTTCCATTTGGAAATTGAGGAGTATTTTGGTTTTGTCATTGGAATATGATACGCTTTCCTCTGCATCAACGAATAATTTGAACAGGTTTACGCCCAATGTATTGGAGAGCTTTACCAGCATGTTGGTATGCAGGCTGTTTTTTGAAAATATTTGGGATTGAATGTTCTGACGGGATTTCCCAATCTGTCTGCCAAATTCCGAATAACTGGCGTATTTTTGTTCTACAATCTTTTTAATCTCTTGACCTATATGAATATCCACTAATTTCATAGGCATAAATTGATAAAAAAACGGTTTAATAAAACAAAATTAAAAAAATTATAATCTCATCTCATATTATTATGTGTTCATTTTTCAAATACAAAGTATTAAAAATAGAGTACAAAATAGCATACAATAAAAAAAACATTTTTGCGTTATACTTTTTTCAAAAGCAGAAAAAAGGTATGCATAAATTGGCTTTTTGGGCGGGTTTTCTTTGTCTGGCGGCTTTGACCGCTTGCGAACGGGAAATGTCACTGCCTGTGTATTTGCAAATTGACAGTGTGCGGTTCACCAGCAGCTATTATACGGAGGGAACCGCCTCCACCAACATTACCGACGTGTGGGTGACGGTGAACGGGAAAAGCGTCGGGGTGTATGAGCTTCCGGCTACGGTGCCGGTGATTGCTTCCGGCCATTCCACTGTTCAGATGACACCCGGCATCAAAATGAATGGGATGACAGTCTACCGTCCTTCCTATCCATTTTATTCGGCAGATGTGTGCGAGCTGGAGTTGGAACCGACCAATGTATATGCCATTACGCCATCCATCACCTATCTGCCTGATGTTGTGTTTGACTTCAAAGAGGATTTTGAAGATGCGGGCATCAAGTTCCAGCCAGTGGACAAGAGTGTGGGTATGTCAAAGACTTCTGATCCTTCGCAGGTTTTCCGTTATTTGAACGAAAAGAGCAATTATTCGGGTCTCATCAGGCTTCTGCCGGAGGATTCCTCCTTTTTTGAGGTGGAGACCTCCAAAACATTCGTAAAATCCTCAAAAGCGACCTATTATTTTTTGGAGATGAACTATTGTTTCACCCACAATGTGGAGGTGGGGATATATTACCATTATGGGGGCCGCAATTACCAGTATCCGATATGCGGCATATACGGTTATAAGGAAAGGGGAGGCGCATCGGGCTGGAAAAAGGCCTATGTGAATTTGTCGGAGGCGGTGAACTCCATCCAGGTTTCCGATTATGAGGTTTATTTCAAAGGTATCCGGAAAGGGACCGATACGGCATTGTATTTGTTTGACAACATCAAGGTTTTGTATAATTAGGACATGAACAGGAAAAGACAAATTTTGTACTATGTGCTGGCAGATTACCTGTCTGCCTGCATTGCGTTTGCCATTTTTTTCATTTACAGGAAATACCATACCACCGGATGGGCGGATTTCAACATGCTTATGCGGGATGTGTGCGGTGACTGGAAATTTTATGCGGACATCACACTGATTCCGTTGTGCTGGCTGGTCTGTTACGGATTTGGCAACTCCTATCGGAAAATTTTCCGGAAATCACGGCTTAAAGAGTTTGAATACACCTTTAAGGAGGTGCTGTTCGGCACGTTGCTGCTCTTCTTTTTCATCATTTTGGACGATGTCATTGTCAATTACCAGGATTATATCCGCTATTTCCTGATGCTGTTCGCCCTACAGTTCGGATGGACCTATCTGTTCCGTTTTGTCATAATATCCATCACCAACAGCCGCATCCATCGGGGAAAGCTGCATTTCAACACTATTCTGGTGGGCGGCGGCAAAGATGCGTTGCGTTATTACCATGCTCTGCAGCAGCAGCGGCAGCCATCGGGGACAGCGCTGGTCGGTTTTGTGACTTCCAATGGTGAGGACACCTCGGAGTTGTCCGCGCTGATACCCAATTTGGGCACCTATCGGGACTTGCCGGAGCTGATAAAGGCTCACGGCGTTCAGGAGATTGTGGTGGCGGTGGGGGATGACACCCGTGCCATTCTGGGCAAGATTTTCCCGAATGTGGATCCCTCCTCCTCACTGCAGGTGAAGATATTCCCCCACACGGGCGATTTTGTGATGGGGACGGTCAACAGCACTGCTGTATATCATGAGCCGTTGATTGAGATGCAGCTGGATTTCATGCCGCTGTGGCAACGGTTGTGCAAGCGCATCGCGGACATTATCGGTTCGTTGGTCTGCATGGTGCTCTGTTTGCCGCTGTATATTTTTCTGGCCGTTGGGGTGCGCTGTTCGTCGCCGGGTCCTATCCTGTTCAGGCAGGAGCGGGTCGGTTACAGGGGGAAGCCATTTCATATCATCAAATTCCGTTCCATGTATGTGGATGCGGAGGCGGACGGGCCGCAGCTGTCAAGTGTGCATGACTCCCGCATCACCCATTTCGGGGTATTTATGCGCAAGACCCATTTGGATGAAATCCCGCAGTTCTTCAATGTGTTCCGAGGGGAGATGTCTTTGGTCGGCCCCCGTCCCGAACGCCAGTACTACATTGACCAGATTGTCAAGAAGGCACCGCATTACCGGCTGCTGCAGCTGATCAAACCCGGACTGACCTCTTGGGGGCAGGTGACCTACGGTTATGCGGAAAATGTGGACCAGATGGTGGAACGGTTGCGCTATGACATCATGTATCTGGAAAACATGACGCTGCTGATGGATATCAAGATATTAATTTATACCGTTTTGGCGGTCATCAAGCAAAAAGGGAAATAAAAAGGAAAGAAAAATTGTTTTTTTGCAAAAGATGCCGTAAAAATGAGTACTTTTGCAAAACGAAAAATCAGAATGGAGATGATGAAGTTTATTGTTTCAAGTCAGTTGTTATCAAAAAATTTGCAGAATATCAGTGGTATCATTGCGCCTAACAAAAGCGTTCCCATCGTGGAGAACATTCTTTTCACGCTGAAAGGGAACGATTTGTTGCTGACCGCCACCGATTTGGAAACCACCATGGTGTCGCATGTGGCGTTGGCCCAGGCGGAGGGGGAGGGCAGTGTGGCTGTACCTGCCAAACTGGTGGTGGAAACCCTCAAAACCCTACCGGATGTGCCGGTCGTATTCACCGTTTCGGAAAATAATGATATCGAAATAGTGGCGGACAGCGCACGCTACAATTTTGTAGGATATGAGTCGGAACAGTTTCCCCAAATGCCGGAAATGGACAATGCCCAAACCTTCACCCTTTCGGTGCAGCATCTTTGCAATGCCATATCCAAAACGGTTTTTGCCACAGGTTCGGCAGACATACGTCCGGTCATGGGGGGTGTGTTGTGCCAGCTGGAACCTGAAAAGGTGATTTTTGTGGCCACCGACGGCCACCGGATGGTGAAATACGAGGATTTGGAGGCCGCGACAGGATTGAGCACCTCCATCATTCTCCCCAAGAAACCGTTGTTGCAGCTAAAGACTATCTTGCAGACGGTTGATGAGGATATTCGCGTTGATTTCAATGCTTCCCAGGTTTCGTTTACGGTCCAGTCACTGACGGTAATTTCCAAGTTGGTTGAAGGCCGTTATCCGAACTATGCGTCGGTGATTCCGGCCAACAACACCAACATCATGCGGGTGGAACGCTCCATGATGCTTCAGAAACTAAAAAACATTTTCCTTTATTCCAGCCAGTCCACCCACCAGGTCAGGTTTTCCATTACGGAGTCGGAACTGACTTTATCGGCGGAGGACAGGGAATTGTCCAACAAAGCCATTGTTAAGATGCCCTGCCATTACGAGGGCGAGGAGATGAGTATCGGTTTCAGCTCCAAATTCCTGCAGGAATTCCTGATGAATCTTGAAACGCCGGAAATCATTTTCAAACTTTCCCACACCACTGGTCCAGGCCTGCTCTTCCCTGTGTATGCGGAGGATGAGAAGGTGACGGAGGATATCATGATGCTTGTGATGCCTGTGATGCTCAACGCATAGTATGGCGGACAGATGGATATGTCAGAATTTGAAAAGGAAAATTAAATAATAAGTAAAACATAAAACAGAATATCATTATGAGTATAATCAAACCATTCAAAGGATTCCGCCCTCCGGTGGACATTGTTGAAAAACTGGCTTCACGTCCCTATGACGTGCTGAACTCCGAAGAGGCCCGCGTGGAATGCGAGGGCAACCCCTACAGCCTGCTCCATGTGACCAAGGCTGAAATCGACCTGCCAAAAGGTACCGACGAGCATTCGCCTGAGGTGTACCTGCAGGTGGTCAAAAACTACAACATGTTCAAGGATCTCGGCTGGTTGGTCAAGGATGAGGAGGAGAAACTCTACGTCTATGCCCAGAGCATGAACCCGAAGGATGCCAATGCCAAATGGCAGTACGGTATTGTGGCCTGCGCCTACAGCGAGGACTATGTGAACAAGATTATCAAGAAGCACGAGCTTACCCGCAAGGACAAGGAGGAGGACCGCATGAAGCATGTCCGTATCACCAACGCCAATGTGGAGCCTGTTTTCTTCGCCTACCCGGCAGTGGCCCGCATTGATGAGATTGTGGCTTCCGTAACCGCCAAAAAGCCTGTTTATGACTTCATAGCCAAGGAGGATGGTTTCGGCCACCGTTTCTGGGTCATTGACGACCGCAAGCTCATTGACGAACTGGTCGAGCTGTTCGCCACCAAGGTGCCCGCCATGTACATTGCCGACGGCCACCACCGCAGCGCCGCAGCCGCTTTGGTCGGTCAGGAGAAGAAGGAGCAGAACCCGCATCACACCGGTAAGGAGGAGTATAACTACTTTATGACCGTCATCTTCCCGGACAACCAGCTGAACATCATTGACTACAACCGCGTTGTGAAGGATCTCAACGGCCTCAGCAAGGAGCAGTTCCTCGCCGCTGTCGGTGAAACCTACACTGTGGAGGATATGGGCACGGACATCTACAAGCCTACCAAACTGCACGAGTTCAGCATGTATCTGGACGGCCATTGGTACAAGATGAATGCCAAGCCCGGCACGTTCGACAACAACGATCCGATTGGGGTGCTGGATGTGACCATCCTCAGCAATCTCGTGTTGGACAAAGTGCTTGGCATCAAGGATCTCCGCACCGACAAGCGCATCGACTTCGTCGGCGGTATCCGTGGCCTCGGCGAACTGAAACGCCGCGTGGACAATGGCGAGATGAAGGTGGCTTTCGCCCTCTATCCTGTCAGCATGAAACAGATTATTGACATTGCCGATACCGGCAACATCATGCCTCCGAAGACCACCTGGTTCGAGCCGAAACTGCGCTCCGGCCTCGTGATTCACGAGTTGTGCTAAACTTTTACAACGGGTGTCATTTCAAAAACGGATGGCACCCGTTTTTTTAATGTCTTGTCTGAACGGACCTTGGTGACAGATGTTTGTTTTGAACTTTTTTTTGGGGTCAGATATTTTGTCCCTGTCTTTGGTCGGATATTTGTTCCTTTTTTTTGATTAGAAATGTTGCTCCGTTATTCATGAAAAATGAATTTATACTTTGAAAAAAATGATTTAATTATTATTTGATGAGGAATAAATTTTTTTTGCTAATAGTTTGTTGCTGTTGGCTGGCAGCGTGCAGACACGATGACAAACCTTCGGACACTGAGGTGAAGGAGGCATATATTACAGATTCCATGTATGTTGCAAAGGACAGCATGAAAGTGTATAATTTTGTGTATCCTTCCACCGATCCGTACGGAAAGGAGGTGATGCTCTCCGGAACCATCACCATGGGGCATAGGGTGGAATCGGACAAAACGGCTAAAGGACTGCTCCTTTACAACCATTTTACGGTATATCGCGCTGATCAGTGCCCCTCAATGGGCGACTTGCAGGTGCAGGCAATGCTTGCGCCAGAACCGCTGATTATTGTCTCTCCTGACTATTACGGTTTTGGAGCGACGGTTTCGGAGCATCAGGCTTATTGTATTTCATCCATCAATGCGCAAGGTGCGCTGGATGCGTTGGTGGCTGCCCAAAAACTGCTTGCCGCAATGGGGTATGACTATAATGGCAGGCTGTTCAATGCCGGTTATTCCCAGGGCGGACAAACTGCAATTGGGGTGATGCGTCTTGTGGCGGAAAAATATCCCGACATTCATTTTTCCTGTACCTTTGCAGGTGCCGGTTCGTATGATATTCCGGCAACCTACAGGCACTATATGCAGGATTCCATAGCGGAAAAGCCCAGTCACGCCATCAGTGTGCTGCTTGCCTACAATGAGTTTTTCCAAATTAATGTCCCTTTGGATGAATTGTTTATAGAGCCGGTCTTAAGCCATATTGATGACTGGTTTTTCAGTAAGAGGTATAAAAGGGAGGATTTGGATGAGATGCTCGTGTCGGTGAATGTGTCCGATTTTTTCACACCGGCCATAATTGATCTCCAGTCCGACTTGGCGCAGCGGTTTTTAAATGCCATGGAGGCGGATAACCTCTGCAATGGATGGACACCGAGGAGGGATGAGCCTGTCGTTCTCTTCCACAACACGCAGGATGCCACCGTTCCTCCGGTAAACACGGAAAACCTGTACCGTTTTCTCATTGGGCAGGGAGCCTCCCAAGTGACGCTGGATGTGGATGATTATGGCAATACGGCTACCCTTCCCGCCCACCAGATGGGTGCGCTTTATTTTATCCAGCACTCCCTTGAAAGGATGCGGGAGATGATGGCGGCGGAGTGATAGGGTGAGATTTACAATCTTTCAATTTCCTCAGCCGGAATCCCTGTAGATTGGGCAATCTGTTCCACAGGAATTCCTAACCGCTTCATGTTTGCAGCGGCCTCTTTCAACCCTTCGGCCTTTCCTTCTGTCCGGCCTTTCTCCAAGCCCTCCTGCAGTCCTTCGGCTCTACCTTTCTCTATGCCTTTCTCTATGCCTTTTTCTATTCCTTTCTCCATGCCTTTCTCCATGCCTGACTGATACCCCATCTCCTTACTTCTTTTCGCTATGTCAATCCAGGTGTTCTCCACACTGACGGCATCCCAGAAGCGGTCGTAGAAGTAGAGCTGCGCAT
>CAJOQK010000043.1 GCA_905236885.1 uncultured Bacteroidales bacterium | reverse complement strand
AATACAAAGGCCAGCGTCTGGTAAGGAAGATGAATGTGGTGAAATAAACACAAAAAAAACAGGTCGCATTAGCGGCCTGTTTTTTTTTGACTATGACATCAAAATAAGGAGCGGAAGAAATTCCGCTCCTTATTTTGAACTATGACTATGACTGATGACTATGACCAGGGTATTTGTCATTGTCATCGTCATTGTTTAAGGGGTTTAAGGGCTGAATTCTTAAACTCTTGTCGCCCGTCGTTCCATTTTTATGCGAAAAATTAACACCCGATTGTTAATATAAAACATTCGTAACGGTAAAATATTGGTTTCCAATCTAAAAAAAAATAATGAGGAAATCGTATTGCGTATGAATGTTATGTTTATTTTTGCAAATTGAATATTTGTAAAATGTCTTAACAAAAATAGCAAAACAATGAAAAGAGGATGTTTATTTCTGCTGGCTTTTCTGCTATGGACCGCTGTGGGACTGTATGCCCAGCCGGTGGTTCTGGTGAATGAAAGTTTTGACAACGCGACTTGTTCGTTTTCCGCATATCGCGGGGGATGGAACCTTGATTCCAACTACCATGTGAGCGGAAAGTATGCTTATTTGGGCTTTGTGCCTACGCAACCGGGCGACTCCGTCGAATTGGTTTCCAACTGGTTCGATTGTGAGAACTACTCCCATGTCCTGCTACAATTCTCCCAAATCTGTAAAATTTCGGCCAATGACATGGCGACCGTAGAATTCCAGATAGACCGGTTGGGTGCCAAGTGGACCAAAATTCCGATGGATGCATACAGAGGAGCCCGCACCCCTTACAAACAGACCAAGTTCAGTCATATGAGCTATCAGGATTGGTTGCCTGGCGACTCTTTGGCCATTCCAACCAATTCTTGGTGGAAGACAGAAACATTCGACCTCTCTGCGGATGTCGCTTGGGAACGTGTTCGTTTCAAATTCAAAATCAAGCGGGGCACCGTCATGGGTTCCCAGTTTGCCTATGGCTGGCTTATCGACGATTTCACTCTTATTGGTGCCCAATCGGAAATTAAGCCGCCGGTGGTGGAGTTTGTATCCATTTTTGCCGACACGGTGTACAATACCGGTCCTTTTGTCTTCAAGGCCAAGGTGGCTACACGAACCATCACCCCGATTATCCGACCCTATCTGCATCTGAAGATTACTTATAATAATGTAACCACTCATGATTCGATTCTGATGACCTCCTATGAGGGAGACTCCATGTGGACAGCCACTCTGTCCCAACATCTGTTCGGAACCAATGTGGAATACTATATTGATGGCCGTGACAGCAGCGGCAACAGCACACATGCCGGTGGCGCTTTCTACCTTAAACGTTTGGGTGGAGGCGGTGTGAATGGATATGTGATGATTGGACAGGGCAACTACACCTCCTATGTGGCTCCTCCGTTTGCCTATTACAATCCCTACATGTGGAGCCGTGAAATTTACATGGCTGATGAATTTTCTCCTCAGGAAACGGGCGGACGGATTGAAACCATTGCATATAACCAGGCCAACAGTTCCGGTGATGTCATCACTAACCTTAAATGCTACATGAAAGCCATCCCCAATGCGGTGTTGGGCACCTCTTATGCCGATCCGGTGAAGGATGGCGCCACTTTGGTATGGCAGGGCAGCTATCCGATTAGCAGTCAGGGCTGGCATGATTTCATGCTCTCCACACCTTTTGTGCTTCCGCCTAACCACAATCTGCTTGTCTATTGGGAGTGCAGGCACGGAAGTTATGCAAGTGCCCCCTATTTCTATGGAACCTATTTCAATGTGGCGAGATGTATTTACAATGATGGTTGGAACAGTTTTCCGACCAGTGGCGGATACACCACCAATGTCCGTTCGGATATCAGGGTTCTTTTGCGGCCTTTGGGTACTGATGACAGCAATTCGGTCGCCATGCATGCTATCGATTCACCGCTTCCTGGTGCGGCCAATGGCAGCGTACAGGTGGTGGTGACCATCAAAAACGTCGGTGTCAAAAATCTGACCTCTGCCCAATTGGGATGGAGCGTGAACGGTGTTCCGCAAACTCCTGTCACATGGAAAGGTAATCTGCCCAGCGATTTCAACGATACCGTGACTTTGGGCAGCTATCTCCAGTCCTTGGACAAATATGATACGGTGTTAGTGTGGGTGAATACCCCAAACAACTCTTACGATTCCACCACGTATGATGACACTCTCAGCGTGATGACATTCGGATGTGCCTCTCCGTTCGCGGGAAAATATGTGATCGGATCTGGCAAAGGGGCTGATTTTGCCACGATGGAAGATGCCTTTGAAAAACTTTCCATCTGCGGCAGTAAGGGAACGGTTCGTTTTCTGCTGCAAAGTGGCGATTACAAGCATTTGACGGTGGAGGACTTGAGCAAGGTTATGGGAAATGACACCTTGATTATAGGTTCTTTGGCCGGCCACAGGGACAGTGTCCGCTTCTGGGGCGGGGACAGGTCTGATTTGGTTGTGTTTGACAATGCACACAATGTGGTTCTTGAAAATGTATCCCTGCTTTTTGACTATGACAGTTGGATGACGCAGCGGGGCATATTTTTCCAAGGCGATGTGTCAAACATAGAGGTGCGGCATTGCTATCTGCAGATGGATACAAATTCCGGCAGCAATGGCTATGGCGTGTATAGGCCAAATGGTTCTCCCAGCAATGACTTGCGTTTTATAGGAAATGAGTTTTATGGTGGTGGCTATGCTTTCTACCTGATGGGTGGCAACGGTTCATCTGCCTTTGGCCAGCGCATGGTGTTCGACAGTAACTATGTGCATGGTCAGAGTAACGGCTTCTACACGTTGGAATATTGCGATTTCAGCAGTTTCAGCCACAATGTTTTCATCGGCTTCTGTCCCGAAGGCTCATACAATTATTATTATAGCGAAGCATATTTTGTGAATTTCAGCCTCTTTAACGGTAACAAGTATGACTATTATGATTTCGATGGCGGCAGCTATTACGGGGAGTTCTATCAGATAAACACCAATAACACCTCTTCCCGCGCCCTGTTCTGCAACAATGAGTTTATCGGTGACAAACAGGAGGGATACGGTGGAGGTGTCATGGTCTATATGGACAATTCCAATGTGGATTTTTATAACAACTCCGTTTTGGTGAGGAACGGCCAGGGCCTTAATGTCTATGGATATGGCACAGCCACGGTGAATATCAATAACAATATTTTTGCGAGCAGTGGTGTGGAGGGCTATGCCATTAATATTGGCAATCTTGGCGGCGGTGTCGGTACGGTTGACTACAACCTCTATTATGCGAAGGATTTTGTAGGAAGTTGTGGAGGAAGGGAACCGCAAACCCTTGCCGACTGGCAGCAACTGACCGGACAGGACTGGCATTCACTCTACAGCAAACCGATATTTTTCAATTTGCCTGATTTGGATACGTTGTACGATTCTCCCAAGTTATACGACCGTTCTTGGAAGCACCAGCTGAATTTGGCCATTTACAGCGGATTGGATTGTCCGGTTCCCACGGGAGTTACAATGGATATTTTAGGCAAGCCGAGAACTGGAAACAGTGTCATGGGCTGCTATTGTGCCGACCCGATGGGTTTGGATGCCGCCATTTCCGGTCAGTCCGGTCTTGCCTCTTCGGTGTTGAAGGGAACCACCTCCACCGTCAGTGCCGTACTGACAAACATGGGCAAGGCTAACCTGACTTCCGCTCAGATAGGATGGTCCAGCAATGGTGTGGCACAGCAGGGCAAGAGCTGGACGGGCAACCTGGCCACATATGCATCCGACACGGTGTTGTTGGGCAATGTTGTGACCACCACTTGGGATAACCAGATCAAAATTTGGGTGAGCAATCCGAATAACGCTTTGGATTCCAATCATCGGAACGACACCTTGCTGTTCAATTACGTGGGCTGCGATTCCATGTACAAGGGCAGCTATTTGGTTGGAAGCAACGGACGTTTCGCCTCATTGGGTGAGGCGATGGAAAGCATTTCCATTTGCGGATTGGACGGCCCTGTCACCTTGTTGGTGCAGAAGGGCAGCTACGATGGGTTCAGCCTGAAGGGAAAGAACATTCCTGGCATGTCGGCTGCCAACAGCATCACCATCACCTCTGCCACCGGAAAATCGGAGGATGTGACCCTGACTGCCACCTCCGGTTATGTGGTGACTTTGGCGGGAGCAAACCACTTCCGTTTTAAAAATCTGACGATTGACGGTAAAGCGGCGACCGGTGCAGTTAATATTGCCGGTTCCTGCAACGATCTTCGGTTTGAATCCTGTGTGATGAAGGCTTCCACGGCCAACGACCGCTATGTCTTTTATAAAACGAGCGGTTTTGTCTGTGACAGTGTCTTCTTGTTGAAGAACCAGTTCATCGGCGGTTATTATGGCTTGTATTTCTATGGTTCCGGTACGGGTGCAAACGGCTACAACACCCATATATATATCGACAGCAACCAGTTGCTGAACGCTTGGTATTACGGTTACTATTTTTACTATACCGATTTGAACAGTTTCTCGCACAACATCATAAAGACCAATTCAAGCAACGGATATTTTTATAACTATTTCTACTACACCAACCACTACAACACGGTGTGCAACACATGGGATTTCACTGAGGCCAGCCTTCAGAGCTGTTACAACTATTTCAATTATCCGCATCGCTACAATTACAGCGGAACCGATGGCTATATCTGCAATAATGAGTTCATCATGTCGCTCCAGACCAATGACGGATATTGTATGCGGATGAATTATCCGGGCGAGACCCAACACATTTATCATAATTCCATCTATTTCCCAGGACAAAACGGTTATGGTTTTTATGGCCAGTTTAGTTCCAGTGGTAACAATGCAGCAGTGGATATCGCCAACAACCTGATTTGGGCAGACAACTATCCTCTCTATATCAATGGAACAGCGGTCGCTGTCACTTCCGATTACAATGATTTGTACAGCAAGTCTGGCAGGATTGGCTATTGGCAGGGAACTTCTTGTGCCTCTTTGAGTGACTGGCAGAACGCCTCCAGCGACGTGACCTCTGTCTCTTCCCAACCCCTCTTCCTGGCACCCGAGGCAGCCGGTTTGGAATTGCTCAATAACAGTGGTTTGACCTGTCCTTCACTGAGTGGAGTGTCGGATGATATCACCGGTTACAGCCGTAAATCCCCAACAACAATGGGCGCCTATGAGTACAATCCTAAGGGCAACGATTTGAATGTGATAGCTATCACCAAGCCTAAAATTGGGGTTGCATTGCAAAAGGGAGATACCGTACAGGTATGCCTGTTGGTGAACAATTTGGGAAAAAATACCGCCACCTCCTTCAAAGTGGACTGGACGGTCAACAATGTAAGGCAGACTACCTATAACTGGACTGGTTCCCTGGCCTTTTCGGCCAATGACACAGTTTGCATCGGCTCATTTGTAGCGATTTCCGGCGTAAACCGTATCAAAGTGTGGACTTCGCAGCCTAACAACATGGCGGATGAACGTCCTTCCAATGATACTGCCAGTGTCAGTGTCACCGGTTGTGTTTCTGTTTTCTCCGGCACCTTTACTATCGGTAAGAATGGTAATTTCAAAGACTTTGCAGAGTTTGTTGACATTGTGGCGGATTGTGGTTTGGGCGGTCCGGTGGTGCTGAAAGTGATGAACGGCTACTACGATGCAATGATATTTGACAAACCGGTCAATGGCACCTCATCCAGGAACACCATTACCATCACTTCCGCTGCGGGCAATGCGGACAGCGTGGTTATTTACAATTCTGCCGGCAATACACCGACAGTGCTGTTCGACGGTGGTGTGAACAACATTATTTTGGATGGTGTTACCATTTTGGGATGCAAGAGTTTAAGCGCCAGCGATAGGTCTGCTGTGGGCTTGTATCTGTGCGACAGCATCACCGTCCGCAACTGCAAGATTGTTTGTGTGGGGGATGCCAACCAGGTGGCTGCCGGTTTCATAAATGAATACCAGCGGGATTTCGGAGAAATATGGATTGAGAATAACGAGCTTGCAGGTGTGAACTATGGTTTTGCCCTGCTTCCCATTGCAGGAAGCGGCATCGCGCATGTTAACGGTAACACCGTTGCCACACGAGGAGGGGCGATTTATATCGAGTGTTTGTTATCGGAACTCTGCAACAATACATTCTTTTTTGAAAAAGACTCCATCAACATTGGAAGTTTCCAAAGCAGCATATATGGCAGGGGCAATGCTTTAACGCCTCCGGATACTGTGAAAATCTTGGGCAACCGCTTTCTGCTGTATGATGCCAAGGTGAATAACTCCTATTTCTACATTGATATGCTGCAAGCCAATAATCAGGTGCTTGTGGCCAACAATGAGCTGATATTCCCGGAGTCGGTGCAGTATGGCTATTTTGAATTATATGATATCTCCAATCTCTGTTTTGCTCACAATTCCGTCTGGATGTCGGACAACATGAATCTAACGCTGGGATATAACAATAATTTGGTGATGGCCAACAACAATTTGTTGATGAGCAGTTTGAATATGTATAGTAACCAGTTTACCTACAGCGACTATAACAATGTTGTGGACTTGTCGAACCTCCAAAGCAATACCTATTTGGACAGCCATTCGGTCAGTTTGACTCCTGAATTGTCCAATTTCAGTGAGAGCTTGGCCTTGATGGACAACAACGGTTTGGAATGTCCGCTTTATCCGTTGGTGCCAAAGGATATTGACGGTGTCAAGCGCGGCACAACCACCACCATCGGCTGCTACGAGTTTGCTACCGTCGGCAACAACATTATGCCGAAAGCTTTTGTTTCGCCAGTCACTTCCGCCGCCATCGGTGTCAGCACACCGATTACGGTGACGGTGATGAATGTCGGCAACAACACTATCACCTCCTTCTATGTTAATGCGGTTGTGAACAAAGTTTCAATGCGCGCCTTTAACTGGACCGGCAGTCTGGCTCCCAAAGCTTCGGTGAATGTGACAATCGGTACATTTATGCCGGATAGCGGCATCAACCACCTCATGGTGTGGACTTCCGCCCCCAATGGCGGTGTGGACTCTCTGCCCAAGAATGACACATTGCGTTCAACCACTATCGGTTGCGATTCTCTGTTGCATGGGGATTATGTGGTTTACAGTGACACTGAATTGAAAGGTCTTTTAACGCGGCTCTATTCCTGCGGCGTGAGTGCGCCCACGCGCATCCGTTTGGCAGCGGGACGCTACAGCGCGCTTACAATCAACTCTGAATTGGTGAATACCACCAAAACCAACAGCGTGACTATCACTTCATTGGATGAAAATGCGGACAGCGTGACCATTTATGGGCTGGAACTGGGTAATGTGAGCCATCTCCGTTTCCGTCATCTGACAATAATGTCGGGCAAAGGCAATGGCTATGCTACAGTCTATTTCAACAACAGCAGTTCAGATGTGGAATTTTACGGATGTTCTATTCTGGCTGACTATACTGTGAACAATTGTGTCTATGCCCAGAACAATGTGGTGCTGGAAGACCTTCGTTTCATCCGAAACCTGATAGAGGCTGACGGAACCTATTACGGCATATATCTGAACAACTCAAAGATCACCAGCTTGGTCATTGACAGCAACGAATTTCTCAACATTGAGGAACAGGCCGTCTATCTGCATGGTGCCAAGTGTCTGAGTATCTCCCATAACACCATTCTTAGTCCGGAGAACAGCTACAATTACATGTGGTACGGACTCTCCTTTGAGCAGTGTGACGTGCCGGTTTGTGACGGCAACCGCATCCATACGCGGTCAGATTATGGTTATAGTGCACCGATTCATTCCTATGACTGGTCAAGTTCGGGTGGCAACAATGGCCGTAAGCTCGTCATCACAAACAACGAACTGATAGGCAACTACTATGGAATCTATCTTGATGGAACCAATGCGGACGTTTACAACAATTCAATCTATATCAACGGTTACTACAATGCCATTTACAGCTATTCTTATGATCCTATTATTTTGAATATCAAGAATAACCTGATGTTAACTGACAATGGTGAGGTTCTGTATCTCGGTGGAAGCCAGCAAAATGTCCGGATCAACAGCGATTACAACTGTATGTATAGCGGTGGTTACACTACAATAAGCCTGTTCTATAACAGCATGGCTTTTTCCGCTTGGCAGGCATTGGGTTATGATCAGCACAGTGTCAATATGAAACCGAATCTTACGATGAAAGATTCCTCCATATACCTGAAACCGTCCAGTTTCAGCGGATTAAGTGCGCCGCTAATTTCCTCTGTCACCACTGACAGGTTGGGTCAGAAAAGGGCTGGCATAACGGCTATGGGTTGCTATACTTTGGAGCCTGAACAGACCGATGCCGCTTTGGTGGAATTTGTGGACTGGTCGCAGATTGCATTGGTCGGTGTCTCCACACCGGTGAAAGTCCGGCTCATTAACATGGGCGGCGATACCATTCCTTTGACAAAGGCGACCATCAACTGGTACGTGCAGGGTGTGAAGCAGACCCCTGTCGCCTGGACGGGCAAACTGGCCACTTTCGAGGACACGGTGGTTTACCTGGGTTCTTATCGTCCGGTCGGTGGCGTCAATACGGTGGCGGCTGCGGTGAGTCTGCCGAATGGTGGCAAGGATATGGAAACTGGCAATGACTCCATTTTAATCACCTCTTTCGGATGCGATTCCCTGTTGCATGGAAACTATACGGTGGGTGGAAAGAATGCCGATTTCACCACATTGGAAGAGGCTATGAATGTGTTACAGCGGTGTGGTGTGAACGGTCCGACCAACATGATTTTGGCTTCGGGTAAATACAATGCCATGACTGTGGAAAATTTCAATGGTGCCTCCCGTCAAAACATGGTGACCTTCACTTCTGCCACTGGAAAGGCTGCGGATGTGGTGATTGGTGGAAGCACTTGCCTGACATTGAAAGATGCGCAGCATGTCCGTTTCAAAAACCTGACTTTCGCGGACAATAACGCGACTTATGTCATAGCTTTCAACGGCAAATGCAAGGATTTGGAATTCTCCCATTGCCGCATCTTGATGGATTCGGTCAACACGTACTACAACTATGTGATTTATTTGCAGCAGGGTACTATGGACAGCGTCCGTTTCGTCAGCAACCACATCAGTGGTGGTGGCACTGTTTTTCGTCTATATGGCAATGATGGTTTCAGCAATAATTTGGTAATTGACAGCAATATGGTGGTTAACTTTTTGGAGTCGCCATACTATTTCTATCAGGATGAAATCCTCAGTTTGAGCTACAACACCTTTATCCAACGGAAACGGTCAGGCGCCTATGGTTTCAGCGAAATATACAACTGCGGTCTCAGGAAGATGACGGGTAACCGCTTCAATATGTGCGGATCCTGGTACAATTATCTGGAACAGGTCAACCAGAACAATGGCGTAAGAGCTTTGATCTCCAACAACGAATTTATTTGCGTTGACGGAAATCCGATGTCTGTCTACAGCTCCAACTTGGACATTATCAACAACTCCATTCTCTGTTTCAGCAGTGACGGAATCAGTCTCAACAACTATAACAATAACATTTCCATACTGTTTAAGAACAACAATGTCGCCAACTTCAGCGGTTATGCCTTCTCCAGTTATGATTGGTACAATATTACGATGGAGAGCAACAACCTCTATTCGCCGACTGGTATCAGCATCAGTTGGACCGGCTATTCCACGCTGACGGATATCATTTCTCTCACCGGTGACACCAATCTGACTATGATTCGCCCCATTTATATTGACTCTACCAAGAGTTTGGAATTGCAGAGCTATGTCGGAATGGTTTGCAAGGTGGATTCCATGGTCCCTGTTGACATTACCGGTAAGCCGAGGGTGGGATATTCTTGTCGTGGGGCCTATGCCATGTCGCTTACAGCAGGAGTCAATCTGGAGATGGACGAAATTCTTTCGCCTAAGTTGAGCGGAACTGTGGCCTGCTATCCGGACTATTCCAAGGCGGAGGTGGTCATCAGTAACAAAGGCATGGATGTCCTTGATTTTGCTAAGACCAATGTGCGGGTCTGTATCGCGTCCGACAGTGCCAATGTCTATTATAAAGACACGGTGCTGACCTCCGGCACTTTGGAGCCTATGGAAAGGAAAAAGGTGAAAATCACCGATTTCTTCCCCACCTCAATGACCGGATTCTACAACATCAAAGCTTGGGTGGAATGTGTGCAGGATTCCATTCCGTCCAATGACACCGCCTCTACGGTGTACGAGGTGACCCGCGTGGTGCTGCCTTTTGAGACGGATTTCTCTGAGATTCCGCAAGAATTTGCCTTTGATAGCATTCAAGGTACGGTTCAGTGGGAGTATTCCAGGGAAGCCATCCTGCTAATGTCTCCGATACAGCCTTTCTATGGTAGTGGTATGTTGCATTTTGCCTCTGCCAGAGGCAGGGCCTCCTTGTCGCGTGCGGTAATCAAGCAGGTTGATTTGCAGGGTTCCACAAAGCCGAAAGTGAGTTTCTGGTATGCGCATGACAATGCGAACCCGAACGCGCACGACTATGTTGAGCTGTTGGCCTCCACCGACGGTGGCGAGACCTACACCCGCCTGATGACGGTCTACCGTTACGACGCCAAGTGTACCACACCTACCTGGAAGATGTACCAGTACGACCTGTCGGCCTACGTGAACGAGACCTGCCTGCACCTGGCTTTCGAGGCAGGCAGCTACGCAGGCGGAGACCAGAACATCGACCGCATCCAGATCCAGGTGGAGCAGGATGTTGAGGTGAGCGAGTTCCAGTTGTCCGACACGCTGAACGCGTGCGACCTGAAGGGCCGCGAGCTCTCCGTGGTACTGACCAACGCCACGATGTACGACGTGAACTACGACCGTCCTGACAGCATCTACCTGCATGTGGAGCTTATGAAGCCTGACAGCAGCATCACCAGCCTCAAGAAGGTGTTGCGTGGCCGTCTGTTGGCCAACACTGCGGACACAATGTCAGTGATAAGCGGCTACAACTTCGACCTTCCCGGAAGCTACCATTTCCGCGCGTACGTGGACACGGTGACCTTCACGACTGATGTGACCAACGACACCTTGGATATGCAGATAGATGTCCTGCCCGACCTTGCGGTAGTGGCCATGGATTCCATCGGCAACCATAGCATGGGCGATGTTGTCCGTCCGACGGTGTATGTTGTGAACAGCGGCAACCTGACCGCCGAGAAGGTTGAGCTGCGCATAAAGGTGAACGACGAGAACGACATAGTGGAGGTGAGCAACACTCCTCTGAAGGCGGGCGACACATTGAAGTACACCTTCAGCCAAGGCTTCACGGTACCCGAGGTCGATCCCGACCAGCCCTACTATTTCCTGAGCATAGAGAGCGAGATGTCATGCGACATGGACGCCACCAACAACGTGTACGAGTATGTGGGCGGCGTGAACCTGATAGACCTGAGCGTCTACAGCATCCAGAACCCGAAGGCGAGCGGCTTCGGCTGTGATTCGGGACGTAAGGAGCTGTACGTGAACATCGACCTGTACAACTACAGCGACGTTGCTGTTGACACCGCGACGGTGCATGTGGTGGTGGACAGCGCAGGAGTGAAGGTTTTCGCCGACTTCACGGAGAAGGTGACAAACATTCCGGTTGGCAACCTGAACATGTCCCTTTCGACCCCGTATGTGGTACCGAACTACGACGGCAAGTACAATGTGACAGTCTATGTGGAGCAGGTGAACGGAGAGATGAACTATGCCAACGACACCGTACGTGTTGAGGCCTGCGCCATCTACAACGATGTTGCGGTGCCGGGCTTCGACGGCGATGCCTACAGCTTGGGTCAGAACATCCCGAACCCCGCCCGCACAGCCACTGTGATACCGTTCAGCATTCCTGAGGATGCGAACGTGACGTTGACAGTGATGAGCGTGAGCGGCCAGATGCTCTATACGACCGAGATATCTGCAACGGCGGGAGAGAACAGCTACGACCTGAACGTGGAGAACCTCTCCGCCGGCATCTACTACTACACGATGGAATACAAAGGCCAGCGTCTGGTACGTAAGATGAATGTGGTGAAATAACCACATCAGTCATTGAAAAAAAGCTGCCTTGGGGCAGCTTTTTTTT
>CAJOQK010000042.1 GCA_905236885.1 uncultured Bacteroidales bacterium | reverse complement strand
GAAACCCGAGCCCGGCATAATCGAGTACAAAGGCATCCAGATGAAGGAGTTCCCCGTGGGGTTCAAGACCATCGCCGGCAAGCACATTATTTTCAGCGGCGGCGGCTATTTCCGGCTTTGCCCGTATTCCCTTGTGAAGAAGTGGAGCAAGGAGTCGTCCGAGTATATGATGGCCTACATCCACCCCCGCGATTTGGATGCCGGACAGCCGATGTTAGAGGGACTGCCGGCCGCACGTAAGTTCAAATCGTACGTGGGATTGAAGGGCGCGGAAGCGAAGCTGCGGAAGTGGCTGCAGGATTTCAAGTTCGTGGACGTGGCCACGGCGAACGAGGGGATCGACTGGGGGAAGGCGCCGATGGTGAGGCTGTGAGATGGAAGATTGCGAGATTTAAGATGTAGAGGGTCGGATTCCGTTGTGGGGGTCCGGCCTTTTTTTGTTGGGGCACTATACCTTACTTATCCGAAATAATCATATTTCAACAGCTTGTTCCACATCTCTTCCGTGTTCAAACTCAAATAAGCTTCAAAATCTTCGTCGCTCATTGCTGGCTGCGCTGTAATGCTGTCACCCCATGCTCCGTATATCAAATCTTCCCGTCTTGCCGTCACGGGCGACAGCCCATTCTTTTTTGAGTAAAACCACACAGCACGAATGGCTTTCAACACTGGAAGGTTAGCCCCCACTTTCTCCATCGTCGGTAGATCTGGCATAGGATTGGCATAAACCGGATCAAACAACCATTCCACTTCACCCGTATCGGTATTGTAACTCACCTCATCCTTAATTCCTGCGAACAGGAATAAAGGTTCTATTTCTTTATGCCAGCGATAAGTATTACAGTCCCTACAGGCAATAACAAAGTTGTGGTAAGCAACATGGTGAGGGTAAGGGGGAACCGAAGCACCATTTTGTACATAGTCTGTAGTCAAACAAACATTTGCCGCATTCAGTCCGTCACTTCGGGCAGAGAAATAGTGTAGCATTTCCTCGTTCGAGGTGGTGCTTTGTGGCACGATATGCTCAATGGAAGCATCGTCTAAACGATTGATGATGCGACGCATGCAATAACAACAACGATAATTCTGTTCGGGAAGCAGAATATTATCGACTAAACATTGCCTGTTATTATTGCCTGTAGCATCCCTCAAGTTCAGCTTTTCATAAAGCAGCCTGCCGCAATTCATGCCAAACCACCACTGATTCTTTGCCCAAGCCAAATATGCATCGATAATGGCATTGGCCCTTGCTGCGTTATTTTTGGCAATCGTCTCCATTCCTGCTCAAAGTCCTAATTCGTGAATAAAACCAAGGTTGTGGGCAAACTCATTTCGAATCTTGTCGGCTACGATACTTGCTTTTTTAGGATCGCGGTCTTTCCAAAACAGATACAATGCCCGCATATCTCGCATATTCCGATTACGGTCTTCAGTCTGCATCACAGTTGTCAGCCCTTCGTTATAATTCAGGCCGTACACATCCGCAATTCTTTTGTTTCCGTATTGGCCGTCCTCACAAGTCAGTTGATATAATCTGTTGTCACCTTCGTTGCCTTGTTGGTCGAAATTGGTTATCACTAACGGAGAGTGGGTTGATACGATAAACTGAACTCTATTGAACGAACGTTTCAATCGCTGCAAAATCGTAATGGCAACAGAGGGGTGAAGATGCAATTCAATCTCATCAATGAACACTATGCCTTCAGGATTACAATTACCGTTTAACAAATAGCTTCTGCTGGCCAAATCAAGCACCATCGAAAACAGTCTGTTATAGCCTTGCGGCAAACTGTCAAACGGAACCGCATTTTCCTTCCCTGCTAGTTTAATCATCAACTGGCTTTTGTCATCACGAATTTCCGCAAACAGATTCTCAATCACCATCTCGCCATTATCAAGTTCCTCGTTTATTGGTTTCGAGAAATCGCAAAGAACCGTTTTTATGGTTTCCACATATTCCTCTTTCGCTTTATCAGGATTCAATCGGTTGTTAAGCCATTGCTGAGCATAATAGCGTTTCCATATTTCGACGCAACTCTGATCCTGGTCCCACTGATAATAACCCGTGTTAGCGGGCAAAGCTTTGCCGGATTTCAAACGCTCTTTCATTGCCGAACTAATGCGCCCGTTCTTGTGGGGAAAACCATCGGAAAAGAAAGCTAAAACAGGCTTTTCCTCTATTTTGTTATAATGTTCCCAAAATTGCAAATAGGCATCCCTGAATTTCGAATCTTTCAGTCCGCTTTTGCGACTTTCTTGTTCAAGCGCCCAATTTAGTTCCGTACCTCCGTTTATCTCGGCATTTGCTTTAATGAAAACAGGATACTGGTTGTCGTCAGTAAACCTTGCATCCATTACCGCAAAACGCTTCACACCCTGGTCAGAACTGCGTATGAACTCTGTTTGGGGCCTGTTTCGCTGTTTGGAGAAAATGAAACTCATGGCTTGCACCATACTGCTGATAAGGTTGGTTTTACCCATGCCATTACGACCTATCAACATAGTCGTTTTCTTTCCCAACTCCAGTTGATACGTTTCAAAATTCCTGTAGTTACTCAATGAAATAGATTTCAGAATCATACCTCCGATACATTTTTTTCAAAGTGCAAAATTACACAATTTATTTTATGTAGATGTTTTTTTCGGCAAATACTCTTCGGCTACCGCATCAAAATGCAATTCCTTGTGCTTGAGATTGGCATTATCCAGCTTATGAGATATTGGATCCAATTTTATGGGGTCCGGCCTTTTTTGTTGTTGGTGCGGTGCAACGGGATGGAACTCTCTAACTAACCTTGCTTTGAATATCCAAAAAAAATGTACTTTTGCATCGGATATTTGAATTCGTATTAGATGAACAAGGTTAGCATCCATATAAACGAGCTGGGGCCTGTCAGGAACCAATCCATTGAACTCAAACCAGTAATGCTTTTTACTGGCGAATCAAGTTTGGGCAAAAGTTACGTCAACTTCTTATCCTACTATCTGTTTTACACGTTCTACTCTGAAAGGATGAAGGATTTCCTTATGGAAAAGATAGATGGTGCTGTTGACAACAAAGATACTTTTTCAATCCAGTTTTCCAAAGCGGATTTTGTAGAATGGTTACAGAATGATGTAAAGAACTTTTTTGTCTATTTGTACAATTTTGATGAATTCAAATGTGATGTCAAGTTCATTTTTGAAGGTGTTGATGACTATTTTGACATCAAATACACAAAAGTCGCTGAAAAGATTAACGATATCGATGTTCTCATTTTTCAAGCTGAAATCAATGGAAAAAAAGACCATTATGTCGATGTCTTTTCGCAGAAAAGAGACTTGTTTATCTGTTCTTCGTTGTGTGATGTGTTGTGCGCCAAATTCTTAGGCCATGACATCAAAGGTTCATATCTGTTGCCTCCGGGCAGAGCTTCTTTATTGACCGGTGATTACACGGTGCAAAGAGGTTCCAGTAAAATGGGGCTGTATGACTTGTTCCTACGTGACAATGATTTTATCAATTCCGAGGCGTTGAGGAACAAGCCGAAAAATCCCAAGAATACCACTCGCACTTCTCTGGTGCAGAAACTGATTAACGGGGAACTGATGTCGGAAAAAGAAGGACTTTTTTTAATCACGAAAGATCGACAGAAAATTCCTATTGGTGCTGTTGCGTCATCCATTAGAGAATTAACCCCCCTGTTACAACTAATATTGAGTGATTCAATCTCAAATCGTGCTATCTGCATTGAAGAGCCTGAAGCCCATTTGCACCCTGAAATGCAAATATCTATTGCAGATTTACTAGCATCGTGTATTAATGGACAGGCCTTCTTGCAAATCACCACCCATAGCGATTATTTCATGCAGCGTATCAACCAGTTGCTGAAATATGGTAGTATCAGGGAACAAGCCCCCGACAAATATAACGCACTATGTAAAACAACAGGGCATCTACCAGACTGTTATCTGAACAAAGAAGATTTGAATGCCTATTATTTCTCTTCTGAGAATGGACAGACCAAGATTGAACTTTTGAACATAGGGAATGAGGGCGTTCCGTTGTCCACTTTTTTCAATGCTGTCGGCATATTGTCTAAGGAAGATGAACTCTTAAATGATGAACTTGAAAGACTAAAACTACAATAATGATTGACGTAAGTGATTTGCAACAGATTTATAATCCTTCATATTTTGGTGTTGTCACAGACAAGTATACTTGGATGGAAAAACAGACGGATTTGACCTCATTGGCTTCAATAGATTTTGTTTATGAAGGAGGAACAATAAGTTATGTTAAGTCCGATCTATTGAAGAATCTCCAGGCCGCATACAGGAATGATTCGACAAAAACCCTCAATCTCAGAATGATTTGTGACGGTTTGTTGTTTCTTGATAGAGAAGAAGAGCATTATTTCATCATCCTTGAGGTGAAATCCGGTTTTAAGGAAGTGAAAAAAAAGGCTATCAGTCAGATTCCCGCATCCTACGTAAAAGCAAAATCCATTCTAAATGATATCAAAACATATAGCAATGTTGAATACAAAGAGTTTGGACTGATTGTCAGTTATCCTTATGTTGAGATTCCAAGAACGGATTCGGAGAATAATTCGGTTGTGATGGGACACAAACGGGAAATGGTAGGGGATAAAAACGAGATAATCATTTCTAAATACAGCAAATTGCTAAAAGATGCACACTCTGCGACTTTTCTAGGATCTGATTTTGAGTTTGACAAACTAACAGGGGTTAAACAAAATCTGTTTTTCGATACCTTATCGGTAAAGCACTATCCCGTTGATAATCATTGCGTAAGTGCGACGGTTGACTTGGATAAAGTAATTAACACACTATAACCTTAATTTCATTTTCAGCGGCAGCTACTTCCGTCTGTGCCCGTAGGAGCTGCGGCATTCCTGCCGCAGGAAGATGTAAGAGGGAAGATGTAGAGGGTCGGATGGAAGATGTAAGAAAGAAGATGTAAGAGGGTCGGATTCCGTTGTGGGGCCGGCCTTTTTTTGTTGGGGGTTCGCCTGCGGCGAAATGGGGAGGCCACATAGATTTCATGGATCACACAGATTATTAAGCCTGATATCAGAAAAAATGGTATCTTTGCAACCGAAACAGCAAGTTCCGAACTGGTGG
>CAJOQK010000041.1 GCA_905236885.1 uncultured Bacteroidales bacterium | reverse complement strand
CACCAGATTTGTCGTCAGTGGGTCAAGCCCCCGCGCCACGCACTCCACGGAGGCGTAGAACGACTTCAGGTCGATGGCGATATAGGTGCGCCACTTCTCTTCCGATGGCTGGGTTGACTGCATCTGATTGTGACTTTAATTGAAACGCTCAGGATATCACTTATTTGGGTGCGACATAAACTCCTGCGCCGCCTGCTCCAGTTCCGCACGCTCCTTCTTAGGAAGCTTTTTCACCACCTCGCGATAGGAATGGTCCACAAGCCCGCGAATCATATTGTCGTCAGCATCGCGGTCGAACCACACCTGGTTCCAATATTTCTTGTTCCAGTGGAAGGCCGGCTCCACCGCCTGGTAATGGTCGCGGAGCTCCATGGCATATTCCGGGTCGCACTTCATGGTGGCCAACTGCGGATGGTCCAGACCGATGCAGGCGAAAATGTGGTTTTTCACCCGAAAGGCCAGCAATGTCTCGTCAAAGGGGAAATCCTCCGTCACCTGCGGCAGGGAGAGGCAATGTTCGCGAAAGAGTTCTATGTCCATAACGGTTCCTCCTTTGAAAGCTCAATGTCAGAGTCGTTCTTCCTTTTCATACGGCATGTCATTTATTTTGCAAAGATACTCAAAATCCGGATACGGTCATTGATATTTTTAGAAATATGCGCCGCACGTATCCAAAAAAGCAGTACTTTTGCAGACACAAAAAAAGTAAAAAAATGGATAACACTGATCTGACAACCCAAACATCAAATGTTGAAATCATCAAGAAGCGCATCAAATCACATCACAAACTATGTCATCACAAATTGTGATGACATCACCCCAACGAAGAGCAAAATGCAACAAAACCGAGAAATTTATAAGAATTTGGCGGTTACAACCGAGAAATTTACATGAATTTGGCGATTTAATTGAAATGTTTTGTATATTTGCAAAAAATAAAAATCGCAGATATGATCAATCGTGTATTGGAACAATCTATTGAAAATGACTTCGGTAAAGGAAAAATAATTGTCCTGATGGGGGCGCGTCAGGTGGGAAAGACAACACTTTTTGACAAAATCACCAAAGGAAAGGAGGATGTGCTGGCCTTAAATTGTGACAACTATGACACCCGCGCTACGTTGGAGAACAGAACCACAACAGAATTACGCCAACTAATCGGCAACCACAAAATGCTATTCATTGACGAGGCGCAAAAGGTGAAGAACATCGGTCTGACATTGAAGATGATTGCCGATTTGAAACTTCCGGTTCAGGTGCTTGTCACCGGATCGGCATCATTTGTCCTTGCCGATGAAATTAACGAACCGGCCACCGGACGGCTCATTGAACATCATATGTATCCTTTGTCATTCGGTGAATTGGTCCGGCACACCTCCCAAATGGAAGAACACCGTTTGCTGGAACAGCGGATGCTGTACGGCACATATCCGGAAGTTGTCACCAACCCCAGCGATGCGCGAAGCATTCTTACAAACCTGTCCAACAATTACCTATACCGCGATCTTCTGGAATACAAAGGAGTGAAGAAACCGGATGTGCTGCAGAAACTGGTGCGCGCGCTTGCCTTGCAGATTGGCAGCGAGGTGTCATACAATGAGCTGTCACGTCTTATCGGCATTGACAAGGAAACAGTGGAAAGCTATATTGATTTGTTGGAAAAATGTTACGTGATTTTCCGTCTGTCGGCCTATAGCCGCAATCTGCGCACAGAGATAAAGCGAGGCCGCAAAATTTATTTCTACGACAATGGTATACGCAACGCCCTTATTTCCAATTTCGCACCATTGGAATTGCGCAACGATGCAGGTGCTTTATGGGAGAATATGATGGTCAGCGAACGGGTGAAACGGAACGCATATTGCAAAAGCTATGCACAGATTTTCTTCTGGCGTACTTTGCAGCAGCAGGAAATAGACCTTGTGGAGGAAAAGGACGGGCGGCTTACGGCTTTCGAGTTCAAATGGGGAAACAAAAAGGCCAGGATGCCGCGCGTGTTTGCCGAAACCTACCCCGACGCGGAGTTTCAAATCATTTCGCCGGAAAACTATATGGAGTTTGTTTCATGATGCCCTTGACCAGCTGCGCGCGCAACCGGAAACACCTCGGAAACAAATTGGGTTCCGGCAGGAGGACACGGATACAGGGAAATAAATTTGTATACTCCTGTTAACGCTTTTTTCTGATGTTGGCTATGCGGACAGCAATGATGGGGTCATTCCATATCTCGTTGCCAACCGCCTTAGGAAACATGCCATTATTGGATGTTGGTGAGAACTCCCGGCTGCCTTCATACTGTATGTAAGTGTCATATTGTAGCACGGACGAACAGAAACTTTTCATCGTCAAAAGAATGCAGCTCTTTCCTGATGACCATTCACCTTGTACGCAGTAAAGGACAATGGTGTTTTCCTCACCGTTTTCGGAAAACAGTTTCTCTGTTTCAGCAAAATTGACAGTGTCTTCAAAAGACTGTCTATCAATAATCTTGAAAGCATATTTGCCTTTACCTGCCGGAATGAGCTTTATGGTGACTTTTTGCCCAACAGAAATATCCGTTTTATCAAGAGCGTCCGCAGTCTCATCGGATCCCTTATCCTTAAAAAGCATTTTCTGAAGATGACTGAAACAACGGTCAATATTGACATACAGTTCTTCCAACTCATATTCATTTTCCTCCAAAGAAAAGACATCAAATGACTGGCCATCGTGACCTTGCAACGACTGAGAGGTGTTACGGAAACCATAATAGCTCATCAAATCGTATGAATGCCTGACAACGGCGACATGGAATGCGCTTTCGTAACTGGCACCATCACCGGAAGCATCAATGACACTGATAAGCGCCACATAACGAAAAATATCATCGTTGGCCGCCTTGGAGTGCTCGCCATAAAGCTGTGCGTTAGCATAATGGCGGTACCTGTAGAGGGAAAGATGGGCAGGCGCCTTTTTGATGGCATCATCCAGCAACTTAAGAGCTTTCTTGAAATTCTCTTTTGAAACCTTTTCCCCGCTCATTATTTTCAAGGCATCCTCCGCCCCACCCATTTGGATGTATGGGTTATAATCTTTTTGAAAAACATAGCCATAATAGAGACAATGCAATTGTTCCAAGGTGAGTGTCGTATCAGCCTGTGCGAAACGACGGACCAATTCAGGATAATAATAGGGACCCTGAGGGTCATTGACAAGTTTTGACAAGCGTTCATAGTCTGGCGGCATGAAGCCCCGTTCCGTTGTGTCTATCCGATAATAGTTGTCGTTGTAACTCTGTGCAAAGACCCCTATGGACGTTGACACAAGTGTTATGAAAATAAAAAAACTAATTTTCATGATACCCAAATTTTATGTTTCATTCCGCAAAAGTACTCAAAATCCGAATACGGTCATTGCTTTTTTTTGCATTAATTGGCAATATATATATATATATATCAGCGAGTTACAATAAATTAAAATTATTTTGGAAAAAGCTGTCGGAAAAATGACTACTTTTGCAGAAAGTACACTAACATCACAACCACT
>CAJOQK010000040.1 GCA_905236885.1 uncultured Bacteroidales bacterium | reverse complement strand
TGAACATCGCGGAGGTCTGCGCACTCAGCATCAGCCACGCCCGCCAATGGATGGCCGCCATCCGCAATCCGCTGGCCGAAGATATCGGCAAGGCGGTGTCGGAACGTCTGGAAGCTCTGGAAAGCATCGGACTGGGCTATCTCACACTGGACCGTGCCATCGGCACCCTTTCCGGAGGAGAGGCGCAACGCTGCAAAATCGCCAAATACATCAACTCCTCCCTTTGTGACGTGATGTACATCCTTGACGAGCCTTCCGCCGGTTTGCACGACCATGACATCCGCCTGCTGCAGCAATCGGTACGGAAGCTGAAACAGCATGGCAACACTGTCCTTCTGGTGGAACACCACAAGGAAATGATTAAAATTGCAGACCATGTGGTGGAATTGGGGCCAGGTGCCGGTGCTGCGGGAGGCAACATTGTATTTGAAGGAAGCTATGAGGAGATGCTGCGGAGCAAAAGCCTGACAGGCTCCTTGCTGCGGCAGTCCGTCCCATTCAAGGAAACGGTGCGCAAGCCCAAAAACTTTTTTTCGCTGGAACAGGCATCTCTGCACAACCTGAAACAGGTAGATGTGCAACTGCCGTTGGGCGTGCTGTGCGGCATCGCAGGCGTGGCCGGTTCGGGAAAAAGCTCGCTCATGGAATGTTTCCGCGAAGCCTACCCCTCTCCTTCGGAAATAGTCTGCATCAGCCAGAAAAACATAGGCATCAGCCTGCGTTCCACCCCCGCCACCTATTTGGGCGTTTCGGATGACATACGCAAATGTTTTGCAAAGAAAAACAAGGTGAAGGCGGAACTGTTCTCCTTCAACGGCAAAGGCGGCTGCCCCACCTGCGGCGGCAAAGGGGTGATTGTCTCCGACATGGCCTTCATGGACAGCATCGAAACAGTGTGCGAAGCCTGCGGCGGCCTGCGCTATTCCAACGAAGTGCTGCACTATACGCTGAACGGCAAAAACATCGCCCAAATAATGGATTTGAGTGCCGAAAAGGCATGTGAAATGTTCGCAGGGACCGAAATTGCCGAAAAACTGACCCCCCTGTTGCAAGTTGGATTAGGGTATCTGCATCTGAACCAGTCGCTTTCCACACTTTCCGGTGGCGAGCTGCAACGCATCAAACTGGCCTCCTATTTACAGGAGAAGGGCAAAATCTTTATTTTGGACGAGCCTACCGGAGGCCTGCATCCTGACGATGTGCGGAGACTTATGCAGCTCTTCAACAGCATGACCGACGAAGGCAACAGCCTCTTCCTGATTGAGCACAACCTGGATGTGCTGCGGCAGACCGACTACGTGATAGAGCTTGGACCCGGAGGCGGCGAAGCAGGCGGCAGGATCATATTCAGCGGCGTGCCGGCTGACATGAAAAAATGCGAAAAATCGGTGACAGGAAGGTATTTGTAAAAAAAAGATTCCTGCAAATAATAATGGCACCCTTTTTGCGTTACATAAATATTGGTTTTAACAAAAATCCGCTGGAAAAAGCACATTTCCAGGATTTGGACAGTCCGGGAAAGCCCTTGCGAAGGCGGATGGCAAAGAGAAAAGAACAATGTTTCGAATGATAGGAATGGGCAACGCCCTTACGGATGTGCTAATCCAACTGCCTGACGCGACACTGCTTCAGCAATTTGATCTGGCTGCAGGAAGCATGCGGCTCATTACGGCCGATGTGGCGGAGACCCTGGCCAAGGCATGCGAGCGCTATCCCCAAAGCCTGGCTTCCGGAGGTTCCGCTTCCAACACAATGCGGGCTGCGGCACGGCTTGGCGCCGACTGCGGCTTTATCGGGAAAATTGGCAACGACAGCTACGGAAAAAGCTTTCGGGAGAACCTTGAGAAATGCGGCATCCGCCCTGCCCTGAGTGTCAGCTCTGACAACATGTCAGGTTTTGCCATGACCTTCATCACTCCCAACGGGGAAAGGACATTCGCCACCTATCTGGGCGCAGCCGCCCAACTGGCTCCGGAGGATCTTCTGCCGGAAATGTTTGACGGCTACCGGCTCTTCCACGTGGAGGGCTATCTGGTGCAGAACTATGCACTTATTGAAAAAGCCATGCGCATGGCCAAGGAGAAGGGCCTGCAGGTCTCATTGGATTTGGCCAGCTTCAACGTGGTGGAGGAAAACCTTGATTTTCTGAAACATTTGGTAAACAATTATGTTGACATCGTTTTTGCCAATGAGGAGGAGGCAAAGGCCTTCACCGGCAAAGAGGCGGAAGAGGCTCTGACAGAGATTGCGTCGCAAGCCCCCATCGCAATTGTGAAGGTGGGTGCCAAGGGCTCGCTCATCCGGCAGGGAAACACCGTCCACCGCATTCCGGTAGTCAAGGCGGAGCGGATTGACACCACCGCCGCCGGAGACTTCTACGCCGCCGGATTCCTCTACGCCTACAGCCAAGGCAAACCTCTTGAAGTGTGCGGCCAGGCAGGTTCGCTCATGGGCTCACGCATCATTGAGGTGGTCGGAGCCGATTTTTCAGAGGAAAAATGGTGTAAGATTAAAGAAGAAATTAAACAAATCATTCAATAAACATTTAAATTCAACAAAAATGAAAAGATTTTTAGCAATTGCGGGCATTATTGCCTTAGGATTAGCCAGTGCATCCGCACAAGTGTTCCCGTTGAAAACCTTCGGTCACAAATCCATCCAAAGCGGTTTGGACTCCCTCATGGAAGGCTACAACCTGTACGATTATGACAACAACGGCAACGTAATCAAGGAGTACAATTATTTTCTGGACTCAACAAATTATGAGCTGGAAACAGTCAATCACTACGCATACGATGCCGAAAACCGTCCTGTTAAAATTAGTCAGATAGATAACTTTGGCGACACCCTTTTTGTAATAACTTACGAATATACGGAAGCCGGTGAAAAGACCAATTTGAAATATACTCTCACCTACTGTGAGAGTGATGAACCGATAGTTATTGTTTCCAGCAATTTCTATGGATTAAGGGAGCATGAAAATTTCAACACAGTCATCAAATATCTGGAAGTTGCAGCTTTATTTGGAGATTTGTACCTGTGCGACAGTTTTAATATATACATGGCAAACGGCCCGATAACAGCCGAGGAGATGAACCTGAATGGCATCTACAGCTTTGACGCCAATGGCAACCCTACCCTGCTGGCTATTTCCGGTATTGAATATTCAGAGATGCCCGTAAACATCAACTTCAGTTTCACCAACCAAAACAACCTGATCAACAGCATGAAGGTGGAACTTGTCGCCATGGGCGGACTTATGAAGATAGAGTTCCTGAAAGGCAACGCCACCTATAACAATGACGGCTTGATGACGGAAATCGTTGTGGAACCGGTGGAAAACGAAAAGATTCCCGCAATTTTTGAAAAATACAAAATATGCTTGACCTATAACGCGCAAAAAAATGCTCACTGTGCTGCCGTGTATTTAGTGCCGGAAGATGAGGAAGACTTTGCGTTGGACTCCAAAACTTACTACATTTACAAAGCGAACAACCTGCTGGATTCTATGAAGACCTTCTCCTATTTCGATAAAATTGGTGTGAAAAGGATTCCTGCCCTCCAGGTTACCCTCGGCCCCAATCCGGTACAGGACAAACTGCAAATCAGCGGTCTGCAAAGCAGCACCCAAGTTACAGTATGTGATGCCTCCGGCAAGCTGGTGCTGAGCCAAACCGTCAATGCGGAAAATGCTGAAATCCAAATGCAGTCCCTCTCCAGTGGCGTCTATTTCGTCCGTCTGCGCAATGCGGAAGGTGTTTGTGTGAAAAAAGTTGTCAAACAATAAACCTTTCCAGAGATGGCTTTGGAAGTAAACGGAAAACTGATAATGCTGCTCTCGCCGCAAAGCGGAATGGGCAAAAACGGCGCATGGAACAAGCAGGAGTTTGTCATTGAGACCAACGAGCAGTATCCAAAAAAAATCTGCATCTCCGCTTGGGGCGACAAAGGCACCCAGGTGGCGCAGATTCCGGTAGGGACCAGCGTGAAGGTCAGCGTGAACATCGAATCCCGCGAATTCAACAGCAAATGGTACACCGATGTGCGGATGTGGGCCATCCAGGTGGAAAACAGCGGCATTGACCCTGTTTATCCGGACACCCAGTATGCCGACAGCATGCCTATGGGCACACCGGCTCCCGCGCCACAAGCGCCCATGCCGGACTCGGCTCCTGCCATTGAATTTGCCGACAGCAGCGACGACCTGCCTTTTTAGTCTGAAATGGACTTCTAAAAAGAAAACAATAACGCAAGGGACGGTTCAGGCCGTCCCTTTTTTTTGCACCTACTCCACGTACAACAGCCAGCCTTTCAGATACTCCCCTTCCGGATGGTAGATGCTGACCGGATGGTCCGCCGCCTGTGTGAGAGGGCTGACCATGCGCACTTGCCGGTGTGCGTTGGCCGCAGCGGTGAAAAGCATGGTCCGGAAATCCTCCTTGCTTACAGCCTGGGAACAGGAAAAGGTAAACAGCAGTCCGCCCGGATTGATTTTCTCCAACGCCTGCTGGTTAATGTGCCGGTAGGCCTTCAATCCCTGCTGCAGGCTCCGGTGGTTTTTGGCAAAGGCAGGCGGATCGAGCACCATGACATCGAACGGCTGATCCAATCGGGTCAGATATGGCAGCACATCTTCAGTCACGCCACGATGCGGCGCATCCGGAAAATTCAGTGCCACATTTTCCTCGCATTGCTGAATGGCTTTTTTTGAGATGTCAACAGTCTCAACATACGAGGCTCCGCCCTGCAACGCCGCCACGCTGAACCCGCCGGTGTAGCCGAAAGTGTTCAGAACCCGTTTGCCACGGCAAAAATGCGAAAGCAGGCGGCGGTTTTCCCTCTGGTCAATGAAAAAGCCGGTTTTCTGCGCCTCCGGAAAACGGATGAGATAGCGGTTGCCATACTCTTTGATTTCCCATGCGCCATCCACATTGCCCAGGCAATAATGGTCCGTCCCGACGGGATGCGGCAGCGTGGCGCCACTTTTGTCATAAACAGCCACCAGATTCTTTCCCATAAGTTCCTGAAACAGCGGGACAAGTTCGTCAAAGGCACGGTGCATCCCTTCCGAATGCGCCTGCAGCACCAACACACCGTTGTAGTAGTCCGCAATCAGGCCGGAAAGGCCGTCCCCTTCGCTGTGAATCAGACGGAACACATTGGTTTCAGTATTGTTCCACAAATGAAGTGTTTTTCTGTATTCCAAGGCCGACACAATCCGTTCCCGCCAGAAATCCGCATCGATGGCCGGATTTCCAAAACGCAGGATTTTCACAATGATGCTCTCCGGCTGGTAATGGCCGGTGGCCAGGTATTGGTGCTGGGAATCATATACATCCACCAAATCCCCTTCTGCCGGTTCCCCCACTATTTTTTGCACAGCCCCCGAAAAAATCCAGGGATGCCTCCTGTATACGGACTTTTCTTTTCCGCCTTTCAAAAAGAGCTGCGGACGCGCTTTATGTTCAACCATCTGATCCATTTCTTTTTAAAAGAATTATCCCTTCTTAAACGCAAAAATTTTGTTTTTATTTTCCATTTTTCAAAATATGACACGGAAGGATGTTTAAATTTAACGCGTTTTTGTTGTATAATTCTGCGTCAAGTAGAAATTTGGCTAAAGGAAAGCATTGACCGACGGCAAAAAAATCTAATAAATCGGGAGTCCCCTAATGCTTATTATCAAAATAATTCAAAGCGGCTAATAATTTATAGTCAGGGAGTTGTAGGACATCTGTAGCTATGTTATAATCACAGAATTCAGGTGATGCATTTTTGTCAAAGTAAAAACGAAATCCAGCTACAGTGGGATAATGACATTTTGCAACGATAACGTCTTCAGCATTACAAGTGGATCCAAACTCATCTTTCTCTCTGTGTTCATAAGTACCCGGACAATGCAGCAATATGACAAGTTCAGAAAATCTTTCCATACATGATCCGTGACGAAGATCCTCAAGTGATGGACTTTTAACGTACCCGCGACGACTATGTCTTATATTCCAATTGTCGGTTATCACTATTGCAATATTCAGTTCATCTGCAGTTTGTGCCAACTTTTGTATCTCATGCTCCTTTTCTACAGAAGTAGCCCCTTTGGGGAACATCCAACCAAGATTATAAATCACAACCAACTTGATATCATTTTCTTTTTTTAAGCGTTCTATCCTGCTAACCATTTCATCCATATTGATGTCGAAAGTGCGTTCTATCCAAATCGGAGCCTCCTCCATTTGCAGTACATATTGAGCCCAATCCCTATCCCAAGAGGTATTTTTCCCCGACATATAATTCTTTTTAAATTGATGAACTCCAACTCCCTCAGTTGCCAACAATTTACGTATAAGATAATCATTCATATTATGATGCGAAAGAATAGCTATAGGGATTTTGTTATAAATCCCCACATTTCGAATAATATTAGGCAAGAATGAATTATCATAGTTAACCCCCTTTTCACCCACAGTATGAAGTTCTCCCAAACGAAAGCCACCTATGACTTCGTCAAGTTTTTTTATTCCTGTGGGAATAATGCTGTCGGAGTTGTCAAAGTTGGTTAATAAATCACGGAGTATTGCCATGGCATTTTAAATTTAAATCGTTTTGAAAATTAATATGTTACAAATCAAAATAGCTTTGTGTTTCCGAATACAAAAATAGCAGGTTTTCGCGCAATCTTTTTGCGCATGAAGATTATTTTTTTTTGACTGACAGTCAAAAATATAG
>CAJOQK010000039.1 GCA_905236885.1 uncultured Bacteroidales bacterium | reverse complement strand
GTCTGGCAGGCGGTCCGCTGATGGTAGCCGTCTTCATCGGTCATTTTGGAACCAGGCATGGTTGGGTGGACAGTACGGTCATTTCGGGTGCCTCCATATCCATGCTGCGTGAACTTGGAATTTCCCTTTTTCTGGCTTCGGTAGGGTTGTCAGCAGGTGGCAGTTTTGTGCATACCCTTGTCGGTGGCGGATACAGATGGATTGTCTATGGCTTGATGATCACCATGTTTCCCGTGCTTGCCGTTGGCCTTTTCGCCCGTCGCAGGTTGAATGTCAATTTCTACACGTTGATGGGACTGGCGGGTGGTGCCATGACGGACACACCGGCGCTTGTCTATGCCAACAGTGTGGCAAACAACCCCGCAAACAGCCTGCCTGCATTCAGTTATGCTACGGTTTATCCGCTTACGGTGTTCATGCGTATTTTTACCGCCCAAATGATGGTAATGATGGCGGCGGTGTAAAAAAAACTTTCAAAAAGCTATGACATGTGAAATAAGTTTAATATTAGTGAATTATTTGTCAATTGTTTAAAAATTAATGATTATGGAAAAGAACGACAAAACCAAAACCCAAGTCTACAACGTCATCATCCTCGACAAGAGCGGGTCGATGGAGACAATCAGAACGGCAGCCATTGACGGTTTCAACGAGACCTTGGCCGGTATCAAAAAGGCGCAGGAGAAATATGCGGAAACCCAGGAGCATTTTGTCTCTTTGCTCACCTTCTGCTCATGTGAGAGAAAATATGTGTTTGACAAGGTGCCTGTGAAAGAGGCTCTTCCGTTGACGATGGAGGATTACCAACCCTGCTGCTGCACCCCTTTGTACGATGCCATGGGCTTCACGCTGACCTCCATGCACAACCATGTGCGGAAGGTGGAGGATGCCGTGGTGGTGGTCACCATCATCACCGATGGACTCGAAAACGCCTCGAAGGAGTATAGTGGCTCCGCTGTAAAACAACTGGTTGAGGAACTCAAAAAAGAGGGCTGGACCTTCACCTACATGGGCGCCAACCAGAATTCGGTGGAGATTGCCTTCACCCTATCCATTCGCAATGCCCGCAATTTCGACTACTCCGCACAGGGTACGAAGAAGGGGATGGCCAAAGAGGCCAGTACAAGGATGAATTTCTTCTCACGCCTGGCGCATTTCAAGGAAAATGAGGATAGCAGTGCCATGTCGGCGGATGACCGCCATGCCTGTTACACGGCCATGGCTGACGAAGCCTTTGACGAGGAAGAGGAAAAGGACTGAAAGCAAATGAAATAAATGAGTGTTCATAAAAGGTTTAATTTTCCTCTGAAAATTTCTGGCATAATTTTTATGGGCCTGCAGGGAATCCATGTCCGAATTTTATGGAAATTTGCAGCAAGAAGGAAGATAGAAAGGTAAAAGCAGCAAATGCCTGTACATACAGTCGGAATTTTAGTCGGAGATTGACCGCATTATACCTGACAGAGAGGAAAAAGAGCGAATTAAAGAGGGGCTGTTTGCGGACACCCCCAGGCTGAGACGCTTATTGTAGAAAGATTAACTCCAGCATCAAGAGAGAAATTAAACAAGGTAAACAATATGACAAAATTAAAATCATTCTTGCTTTTGGCACTGGTTGCCGGATTATTTACTTCATGCCGCAATGATGGCAAGGGACAGCAAGATCCTGATGTGCAGGGCGAAATGGCGGATCAGGATGTCCGACTTGCCCCTGGGGATTACGTTGTAGAAGAACCGGGAAAACTCATGGAATACTTTGATGCTTTGTGTCACAATCATTGTGCAATGGTAGCTGTACATGTCAACGATAATAACGACTCCTTGAAAGTCTGGCAGGCCATTAAAAGCCTTGATGAGTTCAAGTCTGGGGAAAGAGCATTCTACCCAGCCGAGGAGGTGCGCCACGCTTTAGGCGTGATGGCTTTTGAATTAGGCTATTGTTTCAACCATGCGGGGTTTGAAGACACCAATCGTGCAGAGCTTTTCTTCTTCCGTTTCCTTGAACAGGCTGTGCGACTGAGCCCGCAGGTGGATTTCGTTACCGATTTCCATTGTGCTGACGGTACGGCCGGCATACTCAACTACCATGAGTGGAGTCCCAGCCCTATGTATTCATTTCTTGTCTATCCGACCGAAAATGGCTTGCGCGTAAGAATGGTCGGAAAGGTTGGTGAGTTTCGAATCAACAAACTCTTCCATCTGACCGATGACGCTGGATGCGATTATTACTTATGCTCAAACGAAGGTGATCATGATGACGCGGGTGTCTTCTATGGTACCACTTTTTGCCAGTACCTGTATATGCGTGACGGTGAAAATATGAAAGAGATTGCATCCTACGTTGGACATGATTTTGTTTCCGACGAGTTTGAGGGGAAATTTGTCTTCAACCCTCGATTACTGCGGTGGGATTGCTGTAAAAAAGTGGGCGACAAATACGTCAGGGTAGAAGGAACCCGGTCGCTACAATTGGCACTTGATGGTGAGAAGTCTTTTTTTAGTGTTGTTGCACAATAAAAACGCTTTTTTTGCGTTGTAGAAAAAAATATGTTTTATGGAGATTGCTGCGAGAAGAAGATACCCTGTTGGAATTCAGACATTTGAAAGGCTGAGAAAGGGTGGGTATGTTTATATTGACAAGACCGATCTTGTGTGGGAGATGACACGCGAGAGCCCTTTTGTGTTCCTCAGCCGTCCCCGTCGTTTTGGCAAGAGCCTGCTGTCGTCGACGTTGCATTCCTATTTCGACGGGCGGCGCGACCTTTTCGATGGACTGAAGATTATGGAACTCGAGAAGGACTGGAAACAATACCCCGTGATACATCTCGATGCAAGTTGCGCCAAAAACAAACCTTCGTCAGAGGAATTGCAACGGGTGTTGTCGTTGATGCTCGAACCGATTGAGGAACTGTATGGAAAGAACGAAAATGAGAAAACCCCAGGAGAACAATTTCTGGGCCTTATTCGCCGTGCATACCAGAAAACGGGCAGGCAGGTGGCTGTCATCATTGACGAATACGATGCACCGCTGCTGGATGTGCTGCATGAAGAGGCAATGCTCCCTGAGTTCCGCCGCATCATGCAGGAGTTCTATCAGCCTCTCAAGTCCAGTGAGCCCATGATACGCTTCTGTTTTATCACCGGCATCACCAAGTTCAGCCAGCTCAGCATCTTCTCCACCATCAATAATCTCACAAACATCTCACTTGATGATAAATACGCTGCCATCTGCGGCATCACAGAACAGGAATTTGCCACCGACATGGCTCCCGATGTTGCCATGCTGGCCGAGGAGTACGGATGTGCGCCAGAGGAGATGCATGCCAAGTTGAAGCTGCAGTACGACGGCTACCGTTTCTCCGGACGTTCACCGGACATATACAATCCCTTCAGCCTGCTGAAATGCTTCAACCAGCGTAAGATTAACAACTATTGGTTCGAAAGCGGCACCCCGACATTCCTCATCCGGCAGATGGAGCATTTTGGTGCCGATATCATGGGATTGGAACATATCGAGACTGTCTCTTCTGCCTTTGACCGTCCCACCGAAGCGATGGAAAATGCTCTTCCGTTGCTTTATCAAAGCGGGTACCTGACCATAAAGGAATACGATAGGGAGACAGACTCCTATGTGCTTTCCATATCCAACAATGAGGTTAGGGTTGGGTTTGCAGAGGGTCTGTTGCCCGTGTATGTGGGTTTGCAAGGCAGCAATGTCCAGGCCGGCTTTGCCATGAAACTATGGCGAGCTTTGAAAAAGGGTGATATTGACTTGGCTATGTCAGAGATGAAAGCTTACCTGGCTGGCATCCCATACGTGGAGGGTTTCAAGAAGAAACTGGCCGAGGTAAGAAACTATGAGGGCTTCTACGAGTACACCTTCTATCTTATTTTCAGCATGCTCAACGTCTATGCCCGCACGCAGGTGAAGTGTGCCGGTGGCGAGATTGACGTGGTGGTGGAGATGCCTGATGCCACCTATGTCTTTGAACTGAAGGTCAACGGAACTGCACAGGAAGCCCTCGACCAGATTGACCGCAAAGGCTACGCCACTCCCTACCTCACTGAAGGACGCAAGGTAGTGAAGGTGGGTGTCCAGTTCGACCGCGACACCATGACCGTGGGCAAATATATCATTGCAGCGTAAAAAAAGGATTACACTGATAGAAATCCTGCTTTTCCATACTCTTTACAGGTGATTTATTCAATTTTAATAACCTAAAACAGAAGTGGTATGAAAAAAGTAACAGCAAAAATGTTCTTCACGGTGTTGTGGAGTGGGGTGTGTCAGGCGGTAAAATGGTTTTTCGGATTGTTTTCCTGTTCAAAAGACCCAAAGGTGCAGGAGCAGAAGGAGAATCAGGAGCAGGAAGGAGAAGAGCCGAAAGAAAATCAGGGAGAATCAAACAAGTCGGAATCAGGCGGAAAACTGCTGGCTATAGTTATTGCTGTCGCAGTGGTGATTGCGGGGCTTTTCATGGTTGGGCATTGGGATGAGTGGTACGAGAATTTCCGCTACCAGTTCAATTTCGGGAAAAAGCTAGGCGATCCTTGGAACAGCTATGTGTACGACAGCATTTTTTTTCACGAAAAAAATAATGGTAAAGGTTATTTGTATAACGGTTACACCGGCAAGAAAACATTGAAACATGTATGTTGGGTGGATGATGAAGTTGCAGAGGAACCGCTTGTGCTTTTCAATGACGGCGAAAAATACGGCTATTTTAACAAAAAAAACGGGAAATTGGCTGTTGCCGCAAAGTATGAACGCGCATTTCCTTTCTCGGAAGGCCGGGCATGTGTGGTGCAGGACAGTCTTGCCAGGTTTATTGATTGCGAAGGCAATGTGGTTTTAGACCCCAAGTTGGTGTTTTCATATTGGGATTACAATGCCTACAGGTTTCATGGAGGCCATTGCATTGTTTATTCATCCAAGGGGCTTTCGGAGGAACAGCCTCCTCAAGCCGGGTTGATGGATACCGCTGGAAAATATGTTATTCCATTGAATTGTGATGAAATAACTTATTGTGACACATTTTGGTTGGTGAAACAGGGAAATAATAGTGCTTTGTATGATCTGGGACTTCGGCCGGTCATTCCAATGATAGAGGGGGATATAAAAGTCGAGGAAAATAATAAGATAATTGGTGTGACATACTCGGATCATATGGTAAGCAAGTACGATTATAAGGGAAATCTGCTGTATGATTTCTGCATTTCCGATGTGCGGATGCTGGAGTATGAGAAGGAGGAGGTGCAGGCGGAAGTCTCTGTGGTGGACGGCATAAATGGCCCTGTCGTGCATCAGAGCACATATCATCCGAAAGCCACGGCAAGGCTGCGGGTGTATGTCTCCGATGGCCATGAGGGACTGATGACAGCTGACGGGAAGATGGTTACCAAGCCACTGTACCTTGCCATTCATGCCGTAGATTTTGACTTGTACCGTTGTGAAGTGAATGACAGCTATTATTCCTACTCTGTGCTGGTCAACGGCAAAGGGGAGGTTGTAGGCCGGAAAAAGATTGATTAACAACTGGAAAATGCTGAGTTCGAAAAATGAAAGCATACTGTGGTATATTGGCATCAAATTAAACTGTAGAGGATAAAAAGTGATGGGAACATATTTGTTCCAATTGGCATGGGTCTCATGGGTGTCTTATGTTTTATGCAAATATAGGCAATCTGGAATTTGCATGATATGGAACGGCAGGATAACTTAATAAGGTAATAGAGTGAAAAAGAAAATAAAGAACAGGTCGAAGGATAAGCGTGCTGATGTCGAAGGCAGGAAAATATATGAAACCTTTGCAGAACTTGCCAGGTTGCAGGAACTGTACAATGCAGATAAGGCGGCTTACCAGAAAATGGCCATGGAATGGGATATGGAAGACAGAAGAAAAAGGAAGGCCATGCTGCAGAATTACAGTTTCCGGAGTTTGGGTGAAGGTATGGTTTTGGTCCAACAAAACCAGATGGGATGGAACAAGCCGCGTTTCCTTTTGGATGAGATAAACAAAACAGGTGTTGAATTCATGGATGATTCTTTGCAATTGCGGACAATACAGCTTGAGGACATCAACTGGCAATCCATGAAGGGACTGCCGGAAGGTGCCACAAGCATGGCCAGGTCCTTGTCGGGATATTATCCTGTGCTGATAACCAAATATGAGCGGGGGTGTGCAGAAGTCATATGGACACTGAATCCTGATGGGATGTACTATATGGATGAAGACGGGTTCGGCATGGAAACTGGTGAGGAGGGTGTGGAAGTGAAACTGATAGGTTACATAGACAGGAACGGCACTGTGGTCAGGAAATTCAACTGTTACAAGTAGCTGTGAAATGCAGCTCGGTTCAAGAATTTGTGCGTACAATTTTTTTTTTAAAATATTGACATTTGCCAGAAAAGTTGTATCTTTGCAAAATAAACTAACAATAGTGCGGCGAAATAAACTAACCAAAAAACTTTAAAATATGTTGGTAATGGAAAAATAGAAAATGCCGGACAAGTAAAGGGAAACGGGTAGAGTGACTTTTTCTTTGGAAATGTTGAAATAAACAGTGCTCTATTTTCGTATTAACTGATAATTAGTCAACCCTTAAAAAGCCCCTTTTTAAGGGTTGACTAAATAACAAAAAAGATACTAATATGGGGTATACATTTTCTGAAATATATTCAAAATTGTCTACAAAGTAATTTTTTTTAGGGCTCCTTTATGTTAAAATTATGGAAAACAATAAAATAATACAATTTCTGCAAAATTTTTTTGCTGCGGAGGGTGACACTCATAGTGTCAATGATTATGCCGCCTTTTGCGATTGGGTGTATGATGAAAGACAGTTCGTTGACGGTCTTACATCGAAAGTGTTCGCCAACGTGAAACTGAAGAAGGCAATGGCCAAGGCTATCGTCAGTAATTTGCTTGCTGGCGGCTCTGATTGGGAGCT
>CAJOQK010000038.1 GCA_905236885.1 uncultured Bacteroidales bacterium | reverse complement strand
TGTAGATGGTCGCGGAAACGTTATCCATGCGTTTGTCCAGCATGGTCAATACGGTGTCGTCCACGTAGTTGTCGAACAGCACAATGCGTTCCTTCGCAGAGCGAACCAAGTCGCTCACAAACGAGTAGGCGTCAAAGATTTGCCCATCATAGAAGATGCCTTCCGCTGGCGGCAACGCTGTGCGGACGAAGAAGTCCATCTGATTTTGTAGATTGTGTATCTGTTCACTGTGTTCCTGCAGTTGCAGGTCAATACGATGTTCCAAATGCAGTAGTTGATGATTGACGCTATAGTCACGTAACAAATATTCTTTCAATACGGCGTTAGCCCATTTGCGGAACAGGACACCTAGTCGGGACTTTACCCTGAATCCAACTGAAAGAATGACATCAAGATTGTAGTATTCGACCTGGTATGTTTTACCGTCTGCGGCAGTTGTCGCAAAATTTGCGACAACTGGAATACTGTCCAATTCTTCCGCCAACGCATTGTTGACATGTTTGCCTATGGTTTTTACATCACGGTCAAAAAGAACGGCCATCTGCTGACGGTTAAGCCAAACTGTCTCACCGTTAAGACGGACTTCAAGTTTCAAATCAGCATCCGGCTGGTATATGACGATTTCGCTATTGTTGCCTGTTGACATAAGGGTAGTGTCTTCCATTTCATTTTTTTTATGTTCCGAAAACGGAGCGTTGTCATTTGTGAAATAACGATCCTTTGAAGCAATTATTGTGCATCAACGGAAGAAAAAAGATCTTCCGTCGTCATCTCCATCCGTGAAAAGGCGAACCATTTCTTGCCAAGGTCTTTCAACGAGGCACCGATGTGGTATACTGTGCTGTCAATGCAGAGGAAGCGGTCGTGGACTTTGTCGAAAGCTTTTATTTCAATGGGGCGGTATTGTGCGTTGTGCTTGGCGAGGTCCAATTCCAGCTGTGCTGAAACGGCTTTGGTGTAGATGGTTGCGGAAACATTCTCCATGCGTTTGTCCAGCATGGTCATCACCGTGTCGTCCACGTAGTTGTCGAACAGCACAATGCGTTCCTTCGCAGAGCGAACCAAGTCGCTCACAAATGAGTAGGCGTCAAAGATTTGCCCGTCATAGAAGATGCCTTCCACTGGCGGCAGCGCGGTTCGCACAAAGAAATCAATTTGCTTTTCTGTTTGAGTCACCCTCTGTTCAAGATGTTCTATTCTGGTATTAAGGGAATATCCCCGCAGAAGATAGTCTTTCAATACAGCGTTTGCCCATTTGCGGAATTGGGTGCCGCGTATGCTTTTCACACGATATCCAACCGAAATGATGACATCAAGATTGTAACATTCAATTTGTCTGAGAACACTTCTGCCATTCTCCAGTTGAACTGTTGCAAAATTTGCAACAGTTGCTTCCCTTAACAATTCCCCTTCCGAATAAATGTTTCGTATATGTCTTGATATTACCGATTTATCCCTTTGGAAAAGAACGGCAAGCTGATTCAGGTTCAGCCATACACTTTCCGCCTCCATCCTTACTTCCAGACAAATTGTGCTGTCCGGCTGGTATATGACGATTTCGCTATTGTTGCCTAATGGCATAAGGGTAGTGTCTTCCATTTTATTTCACTTTTTTTTTAATATTCCGAAAACGGAACTTTGTTACTCATAAGTAACGGCTCTATAAAGCAATTATTGCGCATCAACGGAAGAAAAAAGTTCTTCCGTCGTCATCTCCATCTGCGAGAAGGCGAACCATTTCTTTCCAATGTCTTTCAACGAGGCACCGATGTGATAAAAAAACTCCGAAGAGAAAACAGCTGGCAATACTTTTTTTCCTTTCTATGCGGAATCTGTATTGGTATTTTGAGTATTTTTGCAAAAATTAATGTTTAACCAAAGTTGCATTTGAAAGTCGGATGCAGCACTTAAAAATAACAGTGAATTATGAGAAAATTTGTTTTGTTGTCGGTTATCCTTTTGCCGTTGGTCGCCAGTTTCACCTCCTGCAAAAAAGACGGAGTGTATAATCCCAAAGAGAAAATCAGCCGCATCTATTACGCTTATTCAAGTCCGGATACTTTTTTCAATTCAGATAAGGAGTTGAAGGAAATATGGGATTGGGACGGCAAAAAATTGTCAACCATCACCTACTACAACAAAAAGGGTGTTGATGGCACGGAAAAGTTCTCTTACGACGGAAAACGTCTCTCCAGAATAGATTATTTCACAGAGGATGGCCGCAATATAGCCTACGTGCTGTACAGCTATGACGGACGCAAACTGGACAAGGTGGAATACTATAGCTATGGGGAACTTGAGGAAATCCATAAATACAGTTACGATGGAAAAGAACTTTCTAAAATTGAAGTGACATATTATAGCCATTATGCCACTTTAACATCATTTAAGGCAAAGCAGTGGCAATCTGTGTGCTCACGCCTGTTCCGTTACGCTGTTCCGGAAGCGGTGTGCGCCAGCATGGACAAGATGGAGGAAACCCGCATGACCACAGAAACCCATTTCAGGCAGAAAGACGGTACGTCCACGTGGACATTCACTCTGACATGGGACGGGAAAAATGTGTCAAAAGTGGAATATTTGTCAAGAATATATCCATACGATGAAGTAGTATCTGTCCAGTATTCCTATGACAAGAACAGAAATCCTTTCTGTGGCTGCAATACGATGAGCGGCTTGGATGAAGAGGACTTGAATGTAATGACCAGTCAAAACAATGTCGTTTGCGAAACGTGGAATGACGGTGACCGTGTGGATTATACTTATCAGTATGACGGCAAATTCCCCATCGTCAAATCAGTCAAATGGGGTGAAGATACCGTGACATGGTATTATGAATATAAGTAGGAAAAATAGCTGAAGTTAAAAGGGGCTGAGTCAAATCAGCCCCTTTTTTTTACAGTCTGTCGTAGGTGGAGTTTCGGATCTGAGTTCACCAATGAAGCCGGCCATGAACAGCACGGTGCCGCTATTCATTCAGCAGTTTCCACAAGGTGTCCTTCACCTCCTGAATGCCCATTTGGATGTGGGCTGACATGAAGAGCAGGGGGATGTCGGCATGGAGTTTCTTTTGGAGTTTCTTAAGCTCATCAGGCGGAACAATATCGCATTTGGATACCACCAGCAGGCGGCGTTTGTCCAGCAGTTCAGGGTTGTACTGTTTCAGTTCGTTCAGCAGGATGCGGTATTCTTTCATGATGTCCTCCGAGTCCACCGGAACGATGAACATCAGCACCGAATTGCGTTCAATATGTCGTAAAAATCTCAGTCCCAAACCTTTGCCTTCTGAGGCTCCCTCGATGATTCCGGGAATGTCGGCAACCACAAATGAGTAGTTGTCACGATAAGGAACCATGCCCAAATTGGGTTTCAGGGTGGTGAAGGGGTAGTTTGCGATTTTTGGACGGGCGTTGGAAACAACCGAAATGAAGGTGGATTTGCCCGCGTTGGGGAATCCTACCAGCCCAACATCCGCCAGAACCTGCAGTTCCAGTATTTTCCAGTCCTCAATGCCGCTTTCTCCCGTTTGCGCAAAGCGGGGAGTCTGGCGTACTGAGGATTTGAAATGGGTGTTGCCCAAGCCGCCGCGACCGCCCTGCATCAGAATCACCTCCTGCTTGTCCTCCAAAATCTCCGCCTCCTTTTCAAAGGTGTCCATGTTTTTGACAATGGTGCCCAGCGGCACTTCCACCACAACATCTTTCCCGTTTTTGCCGAAACGCTGGTTTTTTCCGCCATCCTCACCATCTTCCGCCACCACATGCTTGGTGTATTTCAGGTGCAGCAGTGTCCAGAGCTGGGCGTTGCCGCGTAGAATGATGTGACCGCCGCGACCGCCATCGCCTCCGTCAGGTCCTCCCTTTGGGGTTTGTGCCGTGCGTGCCAGATGGGCGGAGCCGTTGCCTCCTTTGCCGGAATGGAACCATATTTTGACGTAGTCGATAAAATTTTCGTTTTCCATCTTCGGATTGGGTTGTTTTATGCTTTTACCTTGGGTTGTTTTATGCCGGATGACCTATTCCTTGGTAGGGGAGCCGGGTTCCTGAGACATGTATTTGTACATCATTCTGTTCAGAAAATGAGGGTTGATGATTTTGGCCACACCTATGATAATGTCGGTGAAATTGAGCTGGCTGTATTTGCGTTTGCGCAATCCCTTCAAAATGTGTGCCGCCGTTTCCTCGCTGCTGGCCATCTTGTTTTCATCGCGGGGCGTGTTGCCTTGCGGGGAGCCGTCAGCGGTCAAGGCGTGAAAGCGGATGTCGGAGGCGGTGAATCCCGGAAAGGCAATCATGACATGCACTTTTTTCTTCAAATTTTCCACACGTATGGTCTCCAGAAATCCTGAAATGGCGAATTTTGAAGCAGAATAGCCTGTGCGCCAGGGTAATCCATGTATACCCGCAGTGGAAGAGATGCCCACTAACGAGCCGTGGCTCTGTTGCAGATAGGGGAGCGCATATTTGGTGCAGTTCACGGTACCGTAAAAATTGACATCCATCAGACGGTGAATCACCTGCAAGTCCAAATCGTCAAAATTGGCGCGCATGGAGATTCCTGCATTGCAAATCAGGATATCCACTCCGTTCCAAAGCCGTACCGTCTCTTCCACCAGATGCCGGCACTCCTCCTCTTTGGTGACATCGGTCACACAGTAGGCCGCCTGTCCGCCGTTGTTTTGAAGTTCTTCTGTTATCTGTTGCAGCTCTTTCTCTCTCCTGGCAGCCAGCATGACACAAGCTCCTTCACAGACCAGTTGGGAGGCCAAAGCCTTTCCAATGCCTGAGGAGGCTCCTGTCACAATCGCTCTTTTCCCTTTAAATGTCTCTCTCTTCATGTTTTCGGGTAGTTGTTTCATATCAGTCACAAGTTCCATCCCTTTTTCCGGACTTTTTGCCAGAAGACGGATGGTTGCTTGTATTCATTATATAACGCAGAAATTGTCCGGATTATTATCTGCAATTTGAAAAAATGTGAGAAAAATTACCATGTTGGGGAAAAAGCGTTGGTAATCTGTTTAATCTCATTGCCTTCAGGTGTGGTCAGGATGGCAATGATGTCAAAACGGGCCTCCTTTTCTATCCTGTAACGCTGGATAAAGTGGTTGGCGGCTGTGATAATCCGCCGCTGTTTCTGCCGGTCCACAAACAGTTCAGGCTCACCATAGTTTTTGCTGCTGCGCTGTTTGACCTCAACAAAAACGATGAACGGCCCCTTTTCGGCAATGATGTCAATCTCCAAATGGTGTGACTGCCAGTTTTGGGCCAAAATACGGTAACCTTTGTCGGTCAGGTAGGTGGCGGCAATCTCTTCGCCCCGGTAGCCGATAGCTTTGTGGGAAGGGTAGGGTTGTTGTGAAGGGTCGTTGGGCATGGTTTAAGAGTTTAAGTGGTTTAATAGTTTAAGAGGTTTAAGGGTTTAAGAGGTTTAAGCGGGTAATTGTAGGGGCGCAAAATTTTGCGCCCTGGTCATCGTTCACACGTAGTGCCGCGCGCTTCGGCCATTCAAGTAAACTTGATGGTACTCAGCTTGCACGACATTTGTCATAGTCATAGTCATAGTCATTGTCATAGTACGTCACTTCGTTCCGTGCATGTCGGCTGCGCCTCAGCATAGAATAAATTCTCTGCATTCGGCTTGCACGACAGGTCATAGTCATTGTTCCGTCTTGCCCCCAACGCAGCGATGATGGCCATTGCGCCAAACACCGGTACTGCCAGTTTCTCTGTGTCCAGAAAGTTGTTGAAGAAACCGTGGATGAAATAGCTGACCAAGGCCACGGTGCAGATGAAGCAGATTCTTCGGCGGAAACTGCTGCTGTCGTGATGGTAGCTTTTCATTCCGGAGGAGAGTGCGCAGGCTATCAGTGCTATAAGAAAAATTGTTCCCATGAAGCCTGTTTCGGCCAGCAGTCCTAAATATTCGCTGTGCGCGTTGCCGCCGTCCCCTGAGTTGGTGGTGATGATGGTCTTGTATTTGGAGCGCTGGAATGGAGCGTACTGGAACTGGTAGGTGCCGGGACCCCATCCCAACAGCGGTTTTTCCTTGAACATGGC
>CAJOQK010000037.1 GCA_905236885.1 uncultured Bacteroidales bacterium | reverse complement strand
GCAAAGGAGGGGGATTTTTGACGTGTGGAACTGGGAAAATCAAGCAGGGACGCAAAATTTTGCGCCCCTGCATAACAATAAATCCACCCTTTCCGAGTTAATGTCAACATGAACAGAAAACAGACGGGACACACAGGAATCGGGCATTTGGCAGGATTTGCCGCCTACGCCATTTTCGGATTCAACATCATCTTTTGCAAGGATATTGCAAACGGAGGGGTTCTTCCGCCCATTGCATTGTTCACATTCCGCGCATTGGGTGCGGGTCTGCTCTTCTGGCTGCTCTCCCTCTTCCTGCCTAAAGAAAAGGTGGCAGCCAAGGATTTTCCGGCCATCTTGGGAGCATCTCTGTTAGGACTGTTCGTCCCACAAATGACTTTCCTGACTGCCATCGGACGAACTTCCCCAATGGACTTGTCCGTCATCAACACCATCACACCTATCATGACCATGTTTTTTGCCGCCATTTTCCTGCACGAACCCATCACCTTCAAAAAAGCCGGTGGTGTCATTGTCAGCTTTACAGGTGTAATTTTTCTGATTTTTCAAAGCATACATATAAATAATACCGGAGCCCAAACTTCCCCTTCCGGTGTTCTGCTGGTCATACTCAATTCTCTCAGTTTTGCCTTATACTTAGGCATTTTCAGACCATTGATTTCCCGCTACCGCGTAGTCACCTTCATGAAATGGATGTTTCTGTTCTCTTTTCTGATATCCCTACCCTTTTCCGCACACAGCATTGCAAGCATCGAATACAGGGATATTCCGACCCAAATACTGTGGGAGGTGGGCTACCTTATACTGTTTGCCACATTCTTCGCCTATTTTCTGATTCCCCTATCCCAAAAACATCTGCGTCCCACCCTGATCAGCATGTACGGATATCTGCAGCCCATCATCGCCACATCCATAAGCATTGCCACCGGTATGGACAAACTGAGCTGGCAGAAAATTTGTGCGGCACTCATGGTGTTTGCAGGAGTGGCCATAGTGAACCAAAGTCGGGCGGCGCAACCTGCCGACATCTCCCCAACAGTGGAGGAATCATAATTAAATATGATTGTAACTATTTATTTTTAAATATTTTATAAAAAATTTCTCTTTTTTTGGATTTTTTTTGCAAAATCAATCAATTTTGTTTGTAATTTTGCAGCACAGAAAATTCAATACAAACCTGCCTTTCGCTTGAAAGGTAAAAAAAATGAAAAAAAATGACAGTAAAAAAAACTTTCAGAGTGCTTTTTGCGCTCACAGGAATGGTCATGGCGACCATGAGTCTTTTTGCCTTTACAGGGCAAAAAAAAACTGCGTATCCCTTCCCCATCTCCCATTGGGATGATGACTCCTCCAAACACAAATCTCTAGTGAACAAATGCGCCAATTTCGGAAATGTCTACTGTTCCGGAAATGAGGCTGGTGGTATCTGCGGGAACGTAAATACCTCAAACATCCGCGAATGCAGCAATACCGGCAACATACATGGGGATGGAAAGGTCGGCGGCATTTCAGGCAGCAGCTCCACCAACAGCAATGACAGTTGTGCCATTCTACACTGTTTCAACAGCGGAGGAATCACAGCAAACAATCAGGCCGGAGGATTGTTAGGCTACCTCAACGGACGAACCCGGCTCTCCCGCTCCTACAACATCGGCAACATTACGGCAACAAGCTACGCCGGAGGCATTATCGGGCGCAAGTACAGCAGTTCCGCAAGCCTGCTATACTGTTTTTATGACAAACAGATGTGCCTTGTCCCGGGCATCAACGGCCAGGATGCAACAAACGCGGAAGGTAGGTTCACACTACAGTTTCTGGGAGACAGCCTTTTCCTTTTTTTGGACAGCAGCATTTGGAATCTTACTCCGGACCGATATCCGCAATTGCGCTTTACTGACAGCTGCATCGCCTCCAAAGCGGCCTGCACCCCATTGTTATTGCAACAAAATGAGAACATTGGATTCGTACGGCAACCCATTACTTTAGGAAGCTGTTTGGGATTGCATTGGGCATCCAGCGACAGCAGCAGTCTGGCACTACAAGGGAACAAAGGATTTGTTCTCAAAAGCGATTCCGACATTGTACTTTCACTTGGTGACGAAAACCAATGGTACAAACAGATTCTGTTGGCACGCATCGCACCGGCAGCCTCCGCCCCAATCGTCCTGTACGATACCATTTGCGCTGGAGAAGATTACATGAAAAACGGCTTTCAGATCAGTGCGGACAGCCTTTCGGGACTCAGCGACTACATACGGCATGACAGCCTGAAAAACCAGTTCGGAGGTGACAGTCTCCGTAGCCTGTATTTGCACATCACACCGATTTATCACATTGTATTTCACTCTAATGACGGTTTCAACAACCAGGACACCTTCTATTTGTGCGGGGCTCAGTATCTGAGGCTTTCAGACACAGTTTTCAATCGTAGCCATCACTTTTTCACCGCATGGATGCCTGACTTGCTCGGGAATGTACGCCTTTACAGCGGAGACAGCATTTTCTGTTCGCACGACACGGATCTGTATGCCCTTTGGCAACCGGACGGTTCCCATCCGGACTACCCCCTGACCATCGACAACGAAACGGAATTCATGGCGTTCCGAGATGCCGTGAACGACTATAAAAAGGGAAGCTACAAAGGAGTTGCAAACAGTTCCAGCGGCTACAGACATATCTACTTCCGGCTGACCGCTGACCTTGATTTGGACAGCCTTTACCAGACCAGTAACAACTGGGTTCCCATCGGAAAGGCAAGCTCCTCCTCTTTCCGAGGAAACTTTGACGGCGGAAACCACATAATTGCGAACCTTTACATCAACAACGCAAACAGTGACTATATGGGACTGTTCGGCTATTTGGACTCCGCCGCACATCTTTCCCACATCCGGATGGCCGCCAACGACACCATTATCGGGAGAAAATATTGCGGAGGCATTGCAGGTTACGCAGCAAACCGTTCTGTACTGTACCATTGTTATAATGAAGCTTTTGTTCTCGGTAAAGGGGAAGCTACCGGCGGTATTTTGGGCAAGGCCGACTTGGGCGACAGCCTGATAGAATGCGCCAATTACGCCCCAATCACCGGCGAGGCGAATTCCACCGGCGGCATTTGCGGCTATTTTGCAAAATCAGTCCTAATCTCCTGCCTGAACACCGGAAAAATTGACGGCAATGAGAAAGTGGGCGGACTATGCGGATACACCAATGCCAACAGTGCAATGCCGACCATTGTGCAATACAGCTGCAATAGCGGACAAATCCGAGGCAAAAAAAGTGTCGGCGGATTAATCGGAAACAGCTACGCCTACACTCAAATCCAGCAGTCATACCACAGCGGACAGATTTTCGGTGACACGCTGTTCGGCAGTGTAATTGGATTAAAAAGCCAAAAAACAAATGTTTTGAGCCAATGCTACTTTGACCGGCAAATCAGTCCGCAAGGAGCCATCAACAACACAAGCGACAGCAATGCCGTCGGTTTGACAAGCCAAGCCCTTGCCTCACACATCAGCCAATGGGATACCAGCTACTGGGAGATGCACTCAGGCCTCTATCCGCAAATTCTACGCCTCGACAGCCACATTTCACGCTTCATTGCGGCACAACCACTCTTTTTGGACAGTCATGACAACTGTCTCCGGGTCTGCCATGACTTCCAGTTAAGCGGATGCAGCTTCATCCAGTGGCAGGTCCAACCGACCGGAAGCGTTCTGCTGCAACAATGCCAAGGCCACTTGGTCACCCCCGATTCCAATCTGGTGCTACAAGCCTGGCACAGCGGGAAACTGTACAAAGAAATCCGAATCCTACAAATTGGCGTCCAACGATTCGACACTCTGCTCATGCAGGTATGCCGTAACTATAGGACAGACACTTTGGGATTTCCCTTGGTAGTGGAACAGGACACTGTGATAGAGCTGCAATTACAGGGTTATATGGGTGTAGACAGCTTGATCACCTGCATCATCAGCGTTTTGCCGGATTATGAGCTACATTTCACCGACACGGTTTGCCAAGGAAAGGATTATGCAGGATACGGCTTCACTATTGCCGCCGCCAGCCTCTCCCAAACTGGCATTTTTGAATTCAAAGACAGCCTGCAAACTTTGCTGGGATGCGACAGTGTCCGCATTTTAAGCCTATTCATACTTCCATCCTATCAGATCAAGCTGTATGCCAACGACAGCAGCCAGCGTTTCTGGAGCCAGGAAATATGCGGCACATCCTATTGGGTAATAGACACCCTGCCCTTCCAACGGAGCCATTACAACTTTATGGGCTGGAGTCAGCAAACGGAAGGAAATGTACTGTGGCAGACAGGAGACAGCCTGTTGCTGCATTCTGACACAGCCCTATACGCTGTATGGATGCCTGACGGACTGTCACCCGCCTACGCACTGAGCATTGACAGCCTAAGTGAATGGATTGCCTTTAGGGATGCTGTAAACAATTATAATAAAGGATATTACAAAGGTGTTTACAACAACAACACCGGCTACCGGAACATTTATTTCTCCCTACATACAGACATTGATTTGAGTGGTGTATGTGACAGCCTGCATCCTTGGGAACCTGTCGGGAAAAGTGCCACCTACAATTTCAAGGGACACTTGGAGGGCAACAGGCACAGTGTGGACTACCTGTACATCATCACTGAAACCTCCAACTACAAAGGTATTTTCGGTTATCTGGATTCTGCAGAAATCGCACACCTCTCCCTGGGTTCCCACTCCTTCATCCGTGCCAACAAATACATTGGTGGCATTGCAGGATACGCCAAAAATGGCAGCTATATCCACGGGTGTGCCAACCATGCGAATATAGAAGGACTTGGGGAATGTGTAGGTGGAATTGCCGGTTATGTCCAGCAATCCACCCTACAGGAATGCTTCAACACGGCTCGTATCCAAGGCTATGAAAAGGTGGGCGGCATCGTTGGCAGTGCCGGTGCGGCCAGTACTAGTGCCACCAGCGTATCCTACTGCTACAACAGCAATTCCATCCAAGGCAGCCAATGCATTGGCGGAATCATCGGTTTTCTCAACGGCAATTCGCAACTTCAGAACACCTACAACAGCGGCCAACTGTCAGGTGAAAATTATGCGGGCAGTATTGTAGGAAGAAAATACAGTAGCGCTCCGCTAATCCGCTCCTGCTTTTACGACCGGCAGATGCTTAATCTTGGCGGCGTGAACGGAAAGGATGATGCCGATGAAACTACAGGATGCTACACCCTGCAAATGACCGGAAACGCCCTGAAGCAGCAATTGGGGGAAAGCCACTGGATTTTTAACGAAGAAAAATATCCGCAACTGCAAACCCACGACTTTTCCCCTGCCGCCCAAATCGCCATTGTGCCGCTGTTTTTGCAAATCCCTGACAACACAGACTTTGTACGTAATGACTTTTACTTGGGAAGCTGGGATGAGATGGAATGGCATTGCAATCATCCGAACAGCTTGAAAATCACTGATGGAACTGCAAAAATCATCTGCAGGGACTCATTTCTGATTTTACAGGCCATTTGGGAAGAACAGGTTTTCAAAGAGGTGCTGTTGAAACAAATCGGATCTGGGGAAAAAGTGCCCTACGTGACCGTGCAACCGGAAATCCATGTGTACCCAAATCCAACCAAGGATCGCTGCCGAATCGCAATGGATGAAGCGGCAGGAAAGTACATCCAGCGCATCCGCCTGTGCGAGCCTTCCGGCAGAATATTATTACAACACACTGTGAACAATACATATTATGAGATTTTTGTCTCCGATTACGCCAAAGGAAGCTACCTATTGTGTGTGACGGACAACAAAGGGTTATCCCATTATTTCACCGTGGTCTTCCAATAGCAAATTGCATATAAACATATCATTCAAGGGGATTTCTATTTTACTTTTTTCGGTTCCTTTTCAGTACAGCTTTTGCCGGGAAAAAATTTTAGGATTCCCCTTCTCAGGGTAGCATTGGGATTTTTTGTACATTTGCAAAATTAAAAAATTCTATAAATATGAATAGATTTTCTTTAAAAAGCATTGTGATTGTTGTGATTGTAGTATGTGCCGCAATTATCGGCCTAATGTTTGGGATGCCTTTGTACAACGTTTGGCAACAAGAAATGACGGGTAAAGCCGAATTTTCAAGGGCGGAACAAAACCGCAAAATTAAAGTGGAAGAAGCCAAAGCTGAAAAAGAGAGTGCTTTTTTCAGGGCGGAAGCCGAAATTGAACGGGCCAAAGGAGTGGCCAAAGCCAACGAGATTATTGGAGAAAGTTTGAAGGACAACCGCGAATACCTGGTGTATTTGTGGATTCAGGCACTAAACGATGAGACAAACTCAATCATTTATGTGCCGACTGAATCCAACGTTCCCATCTTGGAGGCGGACCGTTTCAGCCTGATGAACAACAAGTAAATCCCAACTACCCTTTTTTCCATTGAAAACGAAAACTATATATTACTGTCAAAATTGCGGAGCCCAGTCCGCCAAATGGATGGGCAAATGCAACCATTGCGGGGGATGGAACACTTTTGTGGAAGAGACGGTGCAAATCCGTCCAAACAACGGAAATTCCTCCCAACGTTTGGATTCCCGCAAACCGATTCTTGTGTCAGAGATAAAAGATGAGCTTCGGCAGCAACGGCTGCTTACCGGCATCCGGGAATTGGACAGAGTTTTGGGTGGCGGAATTGTACAAGGTTCCCTCATCCTTTTGGGCGGAGAACCGGGTATCGGCAAATCCACCCTGCTGTTGCAACTTGCCATTGCCCTGCCAGAACAACGGAAAGTGCTTTACGTGTCAGGTGAGGAGAGCGAAACACAACTGAAAATGCGGGCCGACAGGCTGCCTGCGGGCAACGAAAACTGCTACATTGTCAATGAAAACAACACGCAGGCCATCCTTCAGCATCTGGAAGAGCTGCAACCCGACCTGGTTATCATCGATTCCATCCAAACCCTACAGACCAATAATTTGGAATCTGCGGCAGGAACAATCTCCCAAATACGGGAAACCGCCGCCGAGCTGCAAAAATATGCAAAAACCACCTCCACTCCAATTTTTTTGGTGGGACATATCACCAAGGACGGCACCTTGGCTGGACCTAAAATATTAGAACACATTGTGGATGTGGTGCTCCAATTTGAAGGTGACAGAAATTACGGTTACAGGATGGTAAGAGCGGTAAAAAACCGTTTTGGAAGCATTGCGGAGATTGGCATTTTTGAAATGACAGCCACCGGTTTGCGCGAGGTAAGCAACCCATCTGAAATGTTGGTCTCCCACCACAGCGAGGACACCACCGGCATCGCCATTGCCGCCACAGTAGAGGGGCTTCGCCCTTTTCTGATTGAGACTCAAGCACTGGTCAGTCCGGCGGTTTACAGCAATCCGCAACGTGCAACCACAGGCTTTGACCTTCGCCGTTTAGGCATGCTGTTGGCGGTACTTGAAAAAAGGTGCGGGCTAAAACTGATGGCCAAGGACATTTTCCTCAACATCGCAGGCGGCATACGCACTGATGACCCCGCCTCCGACTTAAGTGTCATCGCCGCCATCCTCTCCTCCAACTTCGACATTCCCATCGATTCCAAAACCTGTTTTGCGGCAGAAGTCGGACTTTCCGGAGAAATTCGCCCTGTCAGCAGGATTGAGCAACGCATCAACGAAGCGGAAAAATTGGGATACCGTCGCATGTTCATCTCCGCCTATAACGTCAAAGAGACCCATGCACATCGCATACATGTGTTTAGAATCAATAAAATAGACGAGCTGCTACCTGCCCTTTTCGCGTCAAACAGATGAAATCATAAGGGGACCTCAAAATGGGACTTTTAACTCTTCGCAAAGTACTTTTTGAGCTCCACTACAGTGCCTTATGGACGGCACGAACTGCCTTCTGTATGCTTTCCACATCCAAACCACATTCAGCTTCCAGCTCCGCCACACTTCCCTGCTCCACAAAATAATCGTCCACACCCATTATGTGTAACGGAATGCTGTAGTGGCGGGCGGTCAGGAATTCCGCCACCGCGCTTCCCAAACCTCCAACTTTGGTGCCGTTTTCTATCGTGATCAGGTATTGGTAATGTTGGCAAATCTCCTCCAACAGGGCTTCATCCAGCGGTTTCAGAAAACAGATGTCATACACGCCCACCTGAATTCCTTCCCTTTCCAACACTGTGGCAGCCTCCAAAGCGTGATTCCCTATCGGTCCGATAGAAATTAGAGCTATTTCAGCACCTTCACGCAAACAGCGTCCTTTGCCCACCTCCAACAGCTGTACCGGATGCGAAGCCCAATCCGGTTGGACTCCCTTTCCACGAGGATACCTGATGGCAAATGGTTTACGTACCTGCACAGCCGTATGCAGCAAATTTCGCAACTCACACTCATTCAAAGGTGAGGAAACAATCATATTGGGAATGCAGCGCAAATAGGCCAAGTCGAACAGACCGTGATGAGTGGCGCCATCCTCCCCCACCAAACCGGCCCTGTCGATACAGAAAATTACCGGAAGCTTCTGCAGAGCCACATCATGGATAATCTGGTCATAAGCCCGCTGCAAAAAAGTGGAATAGATGGCACAGAACGGCAAATAGCCGCCCACTGCCAAACCTGCGGAAAAAGTGACGGCGTGCTGTTCTGTGATGCCCACATCAAACACCCTGTCCGGAAATTTTTCCTGCATTATATCCAGAGAGGAACCGCTCAGCATGGCAGGCGTAATACCCACAATCTTGTCGTTTTCTGCCGCCAGTTCACAAATAGTTTTGCCAAATACGGTCTGGTATTTCTCACGTTGCTCCCGCTCCACCGGTGCAGGCAGAATAACGCCTGACACGGGATCAAACTTGCCTGGGGCATGATAAACGGCCTGATGGCTTTCCGCCATGGAAAGCCCTTTCCCTTTTGTGGTGATGCAATGCAGCAATTTGGGTCCTTTCAGCCGTTTGATATCCTCCAGCACTTTCACAAGATGCACCACATCATGCCCGTCTACGGGTCCGAAGTAGCGGAAACCAAAGGATTCAAAGAGGTTACTTTGTTTTAAAATACTGCTTTTCAGTATATTACTAATATTTTGCCCAATACGGCGCAAATTTCCCCTAAAGAAATTCCAGGCTTTGTTTTTAAAGCGGTTGTACGTTTGTGAAGTGGTTATCCTTAACAGATAACGGCTCATGGCACCCACGCTTTGGTCGATTGCCATTCCATTGTCATTCAGCACCACCAACATATTGGCATTGGCAATTCCAGAATTGTTCAAACCTTCAAACGCCTCACCGCCGGTCAATGCCCCATCCCCTATCACAGCAATATGCTGCCGTTGGGTGTCACCCGAAAGATAAGCCGCCGTTGCCATACCCAATGCCGCTGAAATGGAGATTGAGGCGTGTCCCGCACCAAAAGAGTCATATTCGCTCTCGGACATTTTTGGGAAACCACTGATGCCATGGTATTTCCGATTGTTCACAAAAGCATCCCTACGACCCGTCAGGATTTTATGGGCATAAGCCTGATGACCAACATCCCATACCAGCTTGTCCTTCGGCAGGGAAAAAACATAGTGCAGGGCCACCGTCAGCTCCACGGTACCCAAACTGGATCCCAAATGGCCCGGATTATTGGAAACAACCTCGATAATATATTGGCGTATCTCCTTGCACAAATCGGGCAATTGCGAGACTTCCAATCGCTTCAAATCGGCGGGATACTGAATTTTATTTAACAATATATATTTGTCTGACAACATCTTATCTTATTCAAACCCTGTATGCAAAGATAATGTTTTTCCCAACATGAAAACACATCCTGCAAATAAAAAATGGGCAAATGGCTCTACGTATTCATTTTTCAATTATTTTTGCAGATTAGCATGAAAAATATGGATATTATTCTGAAATATTTTCCCACATTAAGTGAAAGTCAGCGTTCCCAGTTGTCCGCACTCTATCCGCTATACAGCGAATGGAACGCCAAAATCAACGTCATTTCCCGAAAAGATATTGAAAACCTGTACCAGAATCACGTGCTGCATTCCCTCAGTATAGCCAAACTCATACAATTCCAGGCTGGCAGCCGCGTGATGGATGTAGGTACCGGAGGCGGCTTTCCGGGCATTCCATTGGCCATTCTTTTTCCTGACACACAATTCCTTTTAGTGGATTCAATCGGAAAAAAAATCAAAGTGGTGGATACCATAACAGGAGCACTCGGACTAAAAAACGTCCGCACCCTGCATGGTCGGGTTGAATCTGTTTCCGAAAAATTTGACTTCATCGTCAGCCGAGCAGTGACCGATTTGCCCACTTTCTACCAATGGGTGCACAAAAAAATTGGCAAGCCTGTCCGTAACAGCCTGGAAAACGGCATCCTGTACCTTAAGGGTGGGGATTTGGAGAAGGAGCTTAAAGCCCTTCCGGTCAAACGCTATTACGAATACCCCATCTCCCTTTGGTTCAACGAGAGTTATTTCCAAGAAAAATCCATCGTCCATGTGCCGTTGTAAACAATTGGTTTGCATCATATTGTTTCTATCGTGCGGAATTGGGGCGCAGGCCCAGTTCTATCGCAGCGCCAACTTGAGCTTCGGACGCAGCCGCATACAATACCAGCCTTTCCACTGGTCTTTTTACAGGACGGATGTGGCAGACATTTATTACTATCCACAAAGCCAGGCCTTGGCAATTTACACCACCTCCCACATTGATACCCTTATCCGCCAGATGGAGCGGAAAATTCACTATCGGCTGGAGAACAAACTGCAAATAATCATTTATGCACAATACGGAGATTACCAGCAATCCAACATTGGCTGGAACAAGAACGAATTTTCCTACCAGCAGGGATGGACCCCGTTGAGCGACCAAAAAATACTGGTCTACTACGATGGGGAGATGCAGCATTTTCTGGCACACCTGAAAAGCGGCATCGCCCAATGGATGGTGCAGCAGCTTTTGAGGGAGCAACGTCCATTGTTCCTGCTGAAAGACCATCTCCCAATCTGGTTCAAGGAGGGGGCCGGCCCATATTTTGCCGGTGTCTGGAACGCGGAAATGGCTGCAGAGGCACAAAACGGCCTGCGAAGCGGACGTTACCGGAATCTCTCCGACCTTCCCCCTGCGGCACAGGTGACAGCCGGGAATGCCTTCTGGCACTTCATCGCCCGAACCTACGGACCGGACAAAATCACGCCCATACTGCAAGTCGCCGCCCTGACCAACAATGAGGAGCAAGCATTCCAAAGCATACTTTTGAAAAATTTTGACACTCTGTACCGCGAATGGGAAGCCACCTGCAGACCTATGGAGGCGGATTCATTTACCCCGCTGCTGACGGAAAACAGGCAGAACTTCCATTACAGCCAGTTCTCCACCTCCGCCGACGGACGCTTCACCGCTTTCACCACCAATGAAGATGGATATGTACATATTTGGCTGTACAACAAGGAAAAACAAAAAATCCAACAGTTGTTACGCCAGCATTACCGCGTGGATGATTTTCCGGATTACAGCAAACCTCTGCTCCGCTGGCATCCCCAACAGGAACTGCTCTATGTGATGGATGAGAGAAACGGAAAGGTCTATCTCCACAGCTACTCGCTGCAAAAAAAACAATGGAGCCCTGAACAGCCTGTGTTTGTGGACAAGATAACTGGTGCAGCTCTTTCAAGCGACGGAAAACTCTTGGCGCTTACCGCTTTGCAGAACGGCCAATCCGACCTGTTCTTGTACCAGATTTCCAACAGGCGCCTTGAACGGCTCACACACGATCCCTTCGATGATGCGGATCCCTGCTTTGCCCAGCACGACCACATTATCATCTTCAGTTCCAACAGGAACAACCAAGCTACAGCAGATTACCTTCCCGCCCCCATGGATTTGTTCGCCTACAGCCTTGCTGAGAAACAATGGGAACAACTGACCTTCACACCTGAGACAGACGAAAGGCAAAGTTTGGAAACAGAAAGCGGCAATATTTTATACCTCAACTGTTTTGAAGATTGCAACCAGCATTGTCTGGGTTACCTTCAATGCAGCACGGATCCTGCCGGGCATCTCCACCACACCCTGCACAGCCGCCCACTTTTCACCCATACGGATGCGGTGCTGGCACACAGCTATCATGCGCCAAGCGGAGAATTGCTGGTCAGCAAGTTTGAAAACGGATACCCTGTTATTATGCAACGCCTGCTTCCTCCATTGGAAACTCTTCCCACCGCACCCGAAACAGTCGGCCAGCCCATCCCCACAACAATGTTGGCAACCAAAAGGGAGAACATAACCCCAATTCCGCGCATCCAGCAGACAGAATATGGGCAAAAGCAATTCAGCACCGATTTGGATCCTGATTTCTTCAACATTGAATACCAGCAGTTCACTCACACCTCTTTTCCCATATATCTCAACGAGGGAATAAACCTCTCACTGTTTATCAGCACCAAGGATTTGACTGAAGACCACCGGTTGAGCGTGGGAGGACGTGTTTCCCTGAACCTGCGCAACCGTGAGTTCCTGTTTGTGTATGAAGATTTGTCCCGCCGCTGGGACAGACAATGGATGTTATACTATCAGAACATCGAGAACACCCACACCGCCAACCACATCATCAAACTGCAGAGTGTCTCGCTATTCCACCAAATGGGATATCCAATTGACAAAGCCAACACCCTTCACATCACCCCATACCTGCGATACAACCAAAAGCACGTCATGTCAATGAACGAGGCTTCGCTGCTCACGCCCTCCCAAAAATCATTCTGGGTTGGATTAAAAGGAGATTATGTGGCCGATTTCACCAAAGAGATTGGTTTTAACGCCCGTAAGGGTTTCCGTGGAAAGGCTTTTGCGGAAATCCTGCTCTGCCCCATATCCGACTTTCACTACCTGAATGTGCTGGGTTTGGATTTGCGCCACTACATGCCCCTGCCCCTGCATGCGGTCTGGGCCAACCGCGTCGCGGTCAGCAGCTCCTTCGGGAGAGATCACCTGATCTATTATTTGGGAGGCGTGGACAAGTGGCTGAACGCCTCTTTCAACGCCGACAACCAGATAGACACTTCTTTCAACTACAGTTACCAGACATTAGCCACCAATCTTCGGGGATTTCCCCAGAACATCCGCAACGGCAACAGTTTTTTTGTTTGGAACACAGAAATCCGACTTCCAATTGTCCAATTTTTTTCCACCCGTGAGCAGCGTTCCGATTTTCTTAAAAGCTTGCAACTGGTAGGATTCACCGATGTCGGCACAGCATGGAACGACACACATCTCTACCATCGTATGCTGAACACCAACTTTTTGGAGGAGATGAAAAAAAAGGAGCGGAAAGGATTTGTGGCCGGTTTCGGATGCGGATTGCGCGCCTGCCTTTTCGACTATCACTTCCGCATGGACTACGCCTGGGGCATTGAAGAAGGACATTTTAACAGCGGCTTTCTCTATTTTTCCTTTAATTCCGATTTTTGACATGAAACCATATCCGAGAATATTATCCTACTGCAAACCCTACAAAGGCTATCTGGCGCTTTCCCTGCTGTGCCACCTGCTCTACGCATTTTTTGCCCTCTTCACCTTCGGGCTGATTGTACCGTTCGCCTCCATTCTGTTCGGCCTCACCGACCCTGTGACGGCCAAACCCGCCTTTTCCCTGGACGCCAATGTGCTGATTGACTACATTTCCTATTATATCACGCAGATACAGGCGGCTCATGGTTTGAATGCAGCCCTCTTCTTTGTCTCAGCCCTGTTCCTGACCTGCGCCCTGCTCTCCAACCTGTTCCGTTTTTTGGGCAGTTTTTACCTTAACCCCATCAATCTGAATGTTGCCAGAGACTTGCGGAACGAGATGTACAGCAAACTGCTGACCCTGCCCCTCTCCTTTTACACCACCCACCGCAGCGGCGACATGATAACTCGACTCAATGCCGACATGCAGGAGGTGAACAACGTCATCAAAAACAGCATTCTGCTATTCACCAGGGAGCCTTTCCAAATTCTGGTTTTCGCCATCACACTGCTGCTTATCAGCCCATTGCTCACATTGACCGCCTGCATAGTTTTTCCACTTGCGGTTTTCTTCACCTCCAAAATAAGTGACAGCGTGAGAAGGAACAGCCAGAAAGGGCAGCGGCAGCTCAGCATGATCAACACCGCCTTCGAGGAGGGCATTTCCGGACTGCGTCTCATCAAAGGCTATAACGCACAACCCTATTTCAAGGAGAAATTCCATCGCATGGGACTGAATTTCAACAAAGTGACCAACAAGTCCCTGCGTCGCATCGAGCTTTCCGGCTCCGTGGCCGAAATGTTGGCCATAACCGCGCTCTGCATCGTCATTTTTATCGGAGCAGTACTGGTTTTCAAGGAGAACACCAGTTTGAGCACCAGCACCCTTATTTTGTTCGTCATAATTTTCGCCCGCCTGATCTCCCCTATCCAGACCGCCATCAAAAACATCAATTTCATTGAAAAGTCAATGGTCTCCGTACGGAGAATTTTTGAAGTCACCGATGCGGACGAAGTGATTGTGGAAAAAGCCAATGCATTACCGTTAAAAAAACTGGAAAACAGCATTGAATGCAAAAACATACGCTTTTCCTACGAAGCGGGGAAGCCGGTTTTGGAAAATTTCAGCCTCACCCTGCCCAAAGGAAAAATGACGGCATTGGTAGGGGCTTCCGGTTCAGGCAAAACCACCATCGCCAACCTGCTGCTGCGCTTCTACGATGTGGAGGAGGGAGCAATTCTCATTGACGGGACCGATATCCGCGACTACGTGATTTCCGATGTGCGCGGACTCATGGGGCTGGTAAGCCAGGAAGTGGTGCTGTTTCACGACAGCGTTTACAACAACCTCTGTTTCGGCCAGCAATTCCCGATGGAACAGGTGCGGGAAGCGGCACGGCTGGCCAACGCGGAGGAGTTCATACTCACCCTGCCCGATGGCTATGACACCGTGATAGGCGACCGTGGGCTGACCCTTTCCGGCGGACAGCGGCAGCGGCTTAGCATTGCCCGCGCCCTGCTTCGCAATCCGCAGGTGTTGCTGTTGGACGAGGCCACCGCCTCATTGGACAGCCAGTCGGAAAGGCTTGTGCAGGAGGCTTTGGACCGCCTTTTGGTGAACCGCACCGCCTTAGTGATTGCCCACCGACTGAGCACAATCCAAAAAGCGGACGAAATCATAGTGCTGGACAAGGGCCGCATCGCCGAACGCGGCACCCACAGCGAACTCTACGCCAAGCAAGGGCTCTATTACGGTTGGGTGAAATTGCAGGAAATGTCCTGACGGGCTTCAAAAGTCCCCTTCAATCAATACAACAAACCGAACATCCGAAGCGGAATGCGGTTGCCACGCCCAAATTCCGTACCGTCGACAGCCAGAAAACTGTCCTTTTGTCATAAAAAAAGCATTTCCAAATGCTTTTTTTAAAAAAAACACAACTGGAAATGCTTTTATGTATAACAAACTGGTTATACGACTTTTGATGCTATTCAGCCATCTCCTTTTTCAGTCGCTCGGTAAGCATGGGCACAATTTTGTGCAAATCGCCCACAATGCCGAGGTCGGCCACACTGAAGATAGGTGCGAACTTATCCTTGTTGATTGCAACGATGTATCCGGACTCCTCCATGCCGGCCAGATGCTGGATGGCACCGGAGATACCGCAGGCCACATAAAGGTCGGGGCGGACAGTCTTGCCTGTCTGGCCCACTTGGTAGGCGTGATCCATCACACCCGCATCCACCATGGCGCGGGAGGAGGCCACCATGCCGCCCAGGCAGTCGGCCAAACCCTGCAATTTGTCAAAACCGGCCTTGTCATGCACGCCGCGTCCGCCGGACACCAGCACTTTGGCAGCGGTAATGTCCGCGTTGGCCGCGTTGTTTTTCACCTTCCCAATCAGTTTCACCTTGAATTTGGAGCGGTCGAACTGCGGTTGGAAATCGGTGACGGTTCCCTTACGGCCCGTCTCCTTTTCCCTTTTCTGCATCACACCAGGACGCACTGTGGACATCTGCGGACGGTTGTTCGGGCAGATGATTGTGGCCATCAGGTTGCCGCCGAAAGCCGGACGGGTCATACGGAACTCCTTCTCACCCGGTTCATTCTCCTTCTCAGCAATTTCCAAGCGTGTACAGTCGGCAGTCAGGCCGGTCCGCAAACGGGAAGCCAAACGGGGTGCCAAATCCCGACCGATGGTCGTGGCTCCGTACAGCACAATATTGGGCTTGTTGGCAGTGATAATCTGATAAAGCACCTGAGCATACTGTTCAGTCAGGTAATCCTTCAGCTCGGGAGAGTCGGCCACTATAACCTCGTCGGCTCCCATCTCCACCAGTGATGCGGCTTTTTCCCGCACCTGATGGCCCAACAGGAGAGCAACCACTTTTTCACCCAAATCGTCCGCCAGTTCGCGGGCTTTCCCCAACAATTCGTAGGCAACAGGCTGGATTACTCCATCACGCTGTTCTGCAAACACATATACATTTTTGTATGCTTTTAAATCCATGACTTTCCCCCTTTCAGATGATGTGTTTTTCTTTCAATTTACTGACAATGAGTTCCACTGCCTCCTCTTCGCTCACCTCGTGCAGCTCGCCGGGTGTTTTCAGCGCCTTTGGATAGGAACGGAACACCTTGGTGGGGGAACCCTTCAGACCGAGTTTCTCCTCCTCCACCTCAATTTTGTCCGCCGTCCAAATTTCCACTTCACGGCTGTAGGCCTCCATGATGCCGGAAACGCTCATGTAGCGCGCCTGATAAGCGGAAGCCAGGACAGTAAGCACACATTTGCCCTCCACTTCGAGGGTTTGCACGCACTCCTCATCCTCCTTTTTCACCATCAGGGAATGATGGTCGGTGAGTTGCGCATCAACCACGTATGAAACCTGGGGCAGACCCAGATGCTCCGCCATTTCCGGCCCCACCTGGGCGGTATCCCCGTCAATGGCCTGACGACCTGCTATAATGAGGTCATAATCCATGGTTTTGATGGCTCCTGCCAACGCATAGGAGGTGGCCAACGTATCCGCACCGGCAAACTTGCGGTCGGTGAGCAGGATGGCCCTGTCCGCACCCATGGCTAACGCCTCGCGCAGAATCAGGTCGGCCTGCGGCGGCCCCATGGTGATGACGGTGACATTTGCCCCATACATGTCCTTCATGCGAAGCGCCAGCTCCAATCCACCCTTATCATCAGGATTCATGATGCTGGGAACGCCCTCCCGGATGAGGGTGCCCTTTACGGGATCAATCTTTATTTCCGTGGTGTCCGGAACCTGTTTGATACATACAATGATATTCATAACGCCCTCCTATTTTAACAAATGACCTGCAATGACCATGCGCTGCACCTCCGATGTGCCTTCGTAAATCTCAGTGATTTTGGCGTCGCGCATCATGCGCTCCACCGGATACTCACGGGTGTAGCCGTAACCGCCGTGGAACTGGACCGCCTTGGTGGTCATCTCCATGGCCGTTTCCGCCGCAAACAGCTTTGCCATGGCCGCATCCTTGGTATAAGGCAGCTGATTGTCCTTTTTCCATGCGGCATTGCGCACCAGAAAACGGGCAGCATTGATTTTTGTCTCCAAATCGGCCAGCTGGAACTGCGTGTTCTGGAACGAAGCGATGCTATGTCCGAACTGTTTGCGTTCCTTGGTGTATTTCACTGTCTCATCCATTGCGCCCTGCGCTATGCCCAACGCCTGGGAGGCGATGCCGATACGGCCCCCGTCGAGGGTTTTCATGGCGATATTGAAACCTTTGCCCATCACACCTAGCAAATTCTCCTTGGGCACGATGCAGTTTTCAAAAATCAGCTCGCAGGTGGCCGAACCGCGGATACCCATTTTGGCCTCCTTCTTCCCGATGCTGAATCCGGGGAAGCCCTTCTCCACGATAAAGGCGGAAATGCCCTTCACCCCCTTGGACTTGTCGGTCATGGCCATCACAATGAAAACATCGGCGTATGCCGCGTTGGTGATAAAAATCTTGGAACCGTTGAGAATCCAATGGTCACCCGCATCCACAGCCATGGTCTGCTGCATGGCCGCATCGGTGCCGGCATTGGGTTCGGTAAGGCCGAACGCGCCAATCCACTCGCCCGAAGCCAGTTTGGGCAGATATTTCTGTTTCTGCTCTTCCGTGCCGTTCTCCATGATTGGAGCCATGCACAGGGAGGTGTGTGCGGAAAGGATCACGCCCGTCGTGGCGCACACGCGGGACAGCTCCTCAACCGCCATGATATACATCTGGTTATTTCCTCCGGCCCCGCCATACTCCTTGGGAACAGGAATGCCCATCAGCCCCAATTTCGCCATCTTTTTGACGGTCTCCATCGGGAAACGCTCCTGCTCATCCACTTCGGCTGCCAAAGGCTTAACTTCATTTTCCGCAAATGAACGGATCATCTGCAGAAAAAGCTCTTCTGTCTTTGAATAACTGAAATCCATTTTTTTAAGAATTTAGAATTAAGAAGTAAGGAGTAAGAAGTAAGAAGAATTAAGAATTTGAGGCTTGGATTCGTGTGATATAAGTGTTCAGAATTCTTTCGGTTTCACCTAATAATTGATTTAGAACAACCAATTGTTCTTCTGTAATATAATTCAAATCTTTAGATAGAATAATATAATAACTGCACTCTTCCAAAGAACCTTGGGAAATATTAAAGAAACGAAGTTTGTCAGCAGGAGATTTCTTCACATAACCTTCGGCAATATTGGCGGCTATGGAAACCGCAGCTCTCCTGAATTGGGATGTTAATCCATACAATTCGCTTTTGGGAAAACTCTCGGAAAAAGAATAGACCTTAAGGACAAAAGCATGAGCCTTTTGCCATACAATCAATTCCTTAAATGTCTTAGTCGCCATTCTAACCTTCTCTTCTTACTTCTTGCTTCTGTATTCTTGCTTCTACTAT
>CAJOQK010000036.1 GCA_905236885.1 uncultured Bacteroidales bacterium | reverse complement strand
TTTGTGGAATGAGCATAGCTATGCTATGTGATTGACACTAAAAGCAAAAGATTACGAAATAAAACAAAATTGACGCAAAAGCTTTTCATTGGAATCTTTCATGTGCTATAAAGCGTGGAATTTTTAGAAGTCCCCCCTACTCCTTCCCCTGCACCACAATCACAATCTCCCCTTTAATGTTCTTACCTGAAAAATAAGCCATCACCTCTTCAACACTGCCGCGGACAGTCTCCTCATGTATTTTGGTCAGTTCCCGGGAGACCGACAGCTGCCGCTCAGCCCCACAACACTCGCGCAGCTGCTCAAGCGTTTTCAGCAGGCGGTGCGGTGACTCGTAAAGAACAAAGGTCTCCTCCAATTGCGAAAGATTGGTGAGGGCGGTCTGCCGTCCCTTTTTGTGCGGCAGAAAACCATAAAAATAAAAGCGGTCACAGGGAAGTCCGGAATTGACCAGGGCAGGCACCATGGCTGTGGCCCCTGGCAGGCATTCCACCACAATTCCACGCTGCACGCAGGCCCGCACCAGCAGAAAACCGGGATCGGAAATGCCGGGGGTGCCGGCATCGCTAACCAGTGCCACCGACTCATGCATCTGAACCAGCTCCACATACCTTTCCAGCTGCGCATGCTCGTTGAACTTGTGATAGGGCAGGCAGGGCTTCTCTATGTTGAAATGCTGCAGCAGGTTACGGGTGGTGCGAGTATCCTCCGAAAGGATGCAGTCCGCCTCCCCCAACAGCCGAATGCCGCGCAGGGTCATATCCTCCAAATTTCCTATGGGCGTGGGAATCACATATAGTTTTGACATTCTCTCTTTTCTTAAATATTTCTAATCTCCAACTCTTTCCAGGAGCCGATACTATTCTTCAACAGCAGGCAAACCGCCCGTCAGCTGGAACCACTGCACAAAATCCACCATCAGCCGGAACAATCCGGTGTAGCCGCCCAAACTCATGGCTTCCAGCGTGTCATGCCTGCTGTGATAACGTCCCGACTGCCCCATTCCATAAATGAAAACGGCAGGACAGCCCTTCTTATAAAACGGATAATGATCGCTGTTGGCTGCAGGGCCTCGGGAGGCCACTTTTGACAGATAATGCTTTTCCCCGTTGATGGCGGTCAATGTGTTGTAAATTTGAGGAAAAGCAGTGGCACACACCACAGTTATCCCCTCCTCGCCAGTTCCCACCATGTCAAGATTGACCAGTGCCTTGATGTTTTCCAACGGAAACAGCGGATGCTCGCAATAGTAAAAAGAGCCCCACAAACCCTCCTCCTCACCTGTGAAATGCAGGAAGGCGATGCTGTAATCAGGCTGGTTTTCAGGCTGGCTGAAATGGCGTGCCAAATCAATGACAAAAGCCGCGCCGCTGGCATTGTCATTGGCTCCGTAAAAGGTGTAATCTTTCCCGAACTGGCCCAAATGCTCATAATGTCCGGCAAACACAATGAAACTGTCCGGATGGCTCTTGCCTGGAATAAAGGCGCAGATGTTCTGGGAGGAATACTTCGCCTCAAAACGCTGGTCCAACGCGACGGTCACCTTGCGCGGCATTTTTTTCAGAGCTGACTTGCATACATTGATGACCGTGTGCGATTTTTCATATTTACCGTAGCCGATGTGCCAGCCCCGCAGTTTTTCGGAAACTATGATGTAGCCCTTGGCCTTGAAATAATTTTGAAAACAAAGCTCCTGTACCGCGTCCAAATAAAGTTTGTCACTGGAATCCTTGCTGTCAAGTGCGGAAATGTCAAAACAGACAAACTGGTTTTCAAAGGTTTTCCCAGCCTTGTACAGGGCAACCATCTTACTGACCGGAACATTTTTCACCTTAAACGTGCCCTTAACCCCATGGGAATATGGTTCAAACTGCACATTTTCAAACAGAACCATAGCTGTATCCTGCGTGTCGAAACTTACCGTAGCCTCCCCTTCATACAAATTCATGGAAAAGTTAAGCGGCTGCAGGTAATCCTCAGTCCAATGCTGAAGCCCCAACCGTCTCCATTCGTCAACAATAAGTTGCGCAGCGATGCGGTCGCCCCCGCCGGAATAGCCTCTGCCCCTGCAGTCTTCCGAAGCAAGTTTTCCCACCCATGAGCGATAATACAAACTGTCCTGAGCCTGCACGGAACATACCGCCAGCAGAGCGCAGACAAACGACAAACCAATGACTTTCAATCTTTTCATATCCATATCTCTATTCTGAATAACTTATTAATAACGCCATTTACGGCGATTTATTGCCCGATATGTTTTTAGAAGTCCCCCTCTATTTGTTTTTTCAAAAAAAAGTAACATTCCTGCCGTTTTTTTCGTCTTAACGACAAAACAAAGACAGAACAAAAAAAAACAAAACAACGGCCTGTAAAAAAACGCTTTACGCACAGAAGAAGAAGAAGAAGAAGAAGAAGAAGTAGTAGTAGTAGTAGTAGTAGTAGCAGTAATAAAAAATTAGATTTAAAAAAAATATGATAATTTCAATGCAAAAAATAATTATCTTTGCACAATCATAATTCAAATTGTTCAGAACATAATATCATTAATCAAAACCGATGTGTCAATGGCATATAACAGACACCTTTTTTTTATGAGACATCATTTTCCGTTCCAAAAAGCATTGTTTACTTTGCTGCTTTGCTGCATTTCCATTTCCGTTTTGCATGCGCAAACCGATGTGGCCCTGCAAGCCATCCTCTCCCCATATAAGGGAGCCTCCATCAAAGACAGCACCCCTGTCAGTGTCATCATCAAGAACACGGGAACAGACAGCATAACAACTGTCAAAATTGCTTTCCAGTTCAACGGGGTCACACATCCCACCTACCAATGGACCGGAAAAATGGCTAAAAATGCGTCAGATACCGTCACTATCGGGAAAATTTTTGCCGATACCGGCAAAAACCAGCTGAAAGCATACGTTTTCCTTCCCAACAACAACAATAATTCCAATGTGACGAACGACACACTCTCCATAACATTTGTCGGTTGTGCAAAAATCCTGAACGGCACCTATTACGTGGGCGGTGCCAATGCCGATTTCAAAGATATGGACGAAGCCTTGTTTGTACTTAAAAACTGCGGTGTGAGCGGTCCCGTACAGCTGCTTGTCGCCACCGGAAACCGCTTCGGCTTTTCCATCAACGAACCCATTCCCGGTGCAAGCCGCCAGAACAGGGTTACCTTACGTGCAGCCAACGGACAGCGCGACAGTGTCAAATTCATCAACATGAACGGTCTCCGGCTCAGCAATACAGGCCATCTGAAATTTGAGGAACTTACCTTTGAAGGCACCATGGTGGGCCTGTCACTGGACAGTAGCCTTACCGATGTGGAATTCCACCACTGCCATATTGAAGCGCCCATCCAAAACACAAGTTATAGGGCGATAAATTATGGTTTGTCCAGCACTGTAAAAATCAACCGGATGAATGATGTGCGTTTCATTGCCAACACCATCAAGGGAGGATACTACAACATGTACTTGAGTGACATTAACATATACGATGAAATGAGCGACCCCTCCATCATTGGTGCCACCATTGACAGCAACCTGTTCTGTGACGGATTCTTTTACGGCCTATATGCCGCCAACTATGGAAAATTCAACAGTTTCTCACATAACATCATAACTAACTTCAGCACCTCCGCCACTTTCTATGGGGTCTACTCCACCCGATACAAACAATGGAAAAGAATAGACGGCAACCGCATCTTTATCAACAGCACCGCAAAAAGCTACGGTTTTTACTTTGGAGACGGCCAAAATTCCCTGGGAAATGAGGCCACCATCATCTGCAACAACGAAATAATCCTCACCGACAGCAACATCAAATATGGAATTTACATGGAAAGTCCGGGCGGTCCATGCGAGATTGCCAACAACTCCATTTTCACCAATTCCGTTTCAACCAGCTACGGCCTGCATTTGGTAAACAACAATACCAACTATCCGCTTGTAGTATGCAACAATATGATTGTAAACGGAAAGAACGACGGCTATCCGATTCACATCCAAAACTCCGCCTACGTCACCAACAAATACTTCAGGAAAGACTACAACAACTATTTTAGCGGCGGCACAAACCTCGCCTATTTGGGCGCTGACAAAACAACCCTCCAAGCCATTAAGGAGACAGATAGTACACAAGACCAGCACTCAACCTCCATCGCCCCTATCTGGGTGGACAGCAGCCAATCGTTGGCCATCAAAAACATGAATGATTTTATCTGCCTTGCCCATTCACAAGTCAAGACAGACATTAACGGCACACCACGTGTCAGCAAAACAAGCGTAATGGGCTGCTACGGCAAGGAAGTGGACTCCGACAACGCCAGCCTGACCGCTTTTGTAGGCATCGAACAGATGACCGCCACAAACGCCTGCCCCATAAAAGCGATTCTTTCAAATGTCGGAAAAAAGGAAATCACCTCCGCAACCATCACCTTATGGATTGACGATGTGAAGGAGGCGACCGTAAAATACCAACCCGCCAAAGCGCTCCCCTACCTGAAAAGCGATACTGTAAACCTGGGCAGTTTCCGGCTCAGCGACGGTTTCCACCGCTTTTTGGCCTGCGTGCAGATGAACAACGACACCGATGCCACCAACGACAGCATAACCTTAAGCCGCCACATCTGCGCCGCCGCCCAAAAGGGAACTTTTGTTATCGGAAACTCCAAAAGCGCCGACTACACCTTTAACGATTTGGGCACCCTTTTCACCCGTCTGAACGAATGCGGGGTTGGCGGAGACATCACGATTGCCTTTGAAAACGGCACCTATCTTGGCCACATTGATTTGTCCGCCATTGCCGGAACAATGGGCAACCACAACCTGACCCTCACATCAGTGACAAAAAACAGGGACAATGTGACCATTGCCGACAATATCAATCCCATAAGAGCTATTCTGAACATAGGCTCAAATAACAAAAATATCACAGTGGAACATCTTACGTTTACCCTATTGCAAGATACAAACTGCGCAATCATCTATCTGGAAGGAGGTTGTTCGGACATTCTGATCAGGAACAACCGCCTGATAATGGACACAAATGCCTCCGACGGAAGCCTGATTGGAGGAGGTTTTTCCGCCACTGCAGGATGTGCCCGCAATGTGACCATCGTTTCCAATCTGTTACAAGGGGGATTACAGGGCATAAATCTCAGAGGCAAGGGTTCAGCCGAAGAAGATCTTTTACCAAACTTTGTCGCCGACAATAACGAAATGATCCATCAGAAAACGAATGCCATAAATCTCCAATATTTTCATGTCACCAGCATTTCCCACAATGTGATACTGTCCCGCTGCAACAATAACAACAATTTCACCGGAATCAGACTATACATCGGACAGGCGGACAGCATCATCGGCAACTACATTGATGCCACCCGCGACACCATTAACCAATTGGGGACAAACGGCCTATACCTATATTACTTGAATTATTACAACGGAACCTCAACACTTGTTGCCAACAACTGCATTTTAAGCAAATCGTTCGCTTCATATTCAGGTGTATATGCCTATTCATCTTCCTTCAACCTCTATAACAACACCATCCGCACCCTTTCCGCGAAACCCAACCAAAACAACGGACACAGCCTGTACATTTACCGCAATGCCAAAATGCAGAACCATGTGTACGGCAACATTCTGGATGCCATCAATAACGAAGGGGCCATATTTATCAATAACAATCCTAATATGCCCACCAAAATGGATTACAATGACTATTGTAACACCGGAAGCTACCTTGCATCGGTTAACTCGAACAAATATTACAAGATAGCCGACATTCAGGCCGCCCTACAAACAGACAGTCACAGTGTTTCTGTCACCCCAGCATACAAAGACCTGAAAAAAAATCTGGCCTTCTTCGCCAACTCCCAACTGCTTATGCCGCGTCTGGACGAGGTGAAAATGGACATTGAGGGCAAGCCAAGAGCCAGTTTCACAGCCATGGGAGCATACGAAAACGAAAGTGAAAAAAACGATGCCGCCCTATATGACTTTTCCAAAACCGTACTGACAAAAGGCATCAGTTCCCCCGTCTATGTAAGTCTTTTGAACTTGGGAAGCGACCCGCTCACCTCAATCACCATCCAGTGGATAGCCAACGGCGTAAGCCAGACACCGGTGAACTGGACCGGCAACCTGACCAGCAGGACAAGCACAGACGTGTTGCTTGGCAACATAATTCCTACAAAAAACAACACATTGGTAGCATGGGTGGAAAAGCCAAATTCACAAAACGACCCCAACCACACCAATGACACCATACGGCTCCAAAAGTATCTCTGTGACGGAAAACTTTCAGGCAACTACACGGTAGGCGGCTACAACCCAAGCTTCACCAACCTTGAGGAATTGACAGAGAATTTGTACAAATGCGGCGTGTCAGGACCTGTAACCATATCGTTCCGCACAGGCAACTACGGAACCCTGCATCTGTCAGACACCATTCCAGGCACCAATGCCACCAACACCGTGACATTCAATACGGCAAAAGGAGAATCACCAATATTTGGCAAAGACACGGGGGCTGTTTTCGAGAACATCCAATACACCATCTTCCAAAATCTGACTTTCGGTGACACCACAGATGGAACCATCGGTGTGCAAATGAAAGGAAACTGTTCACATGTGACCTTCAGGGAGTGCAACATCTACGCCAGTGTGACCACCAAATCCCAAAGCATGGCTTTCAGCTATCCCAACAGCAGCAACAGCAACCTCTATCCGGTAGAGGTGAAGCTGACCAGAAACAACATTGCAGGCGGCTACTACAACATCTACCTGTATTACCTGTCGGGGAGTGCCTCCAACATGATAAAATCCAGCCTGTACATTGACAGCAATGTGCTGAAGGACGCCTATTACTGCGGCATCTACGCCTACTACTACGCCGGCATTCCGAGCATAAGCCACAACAGCATCTCCAGCCGTCTCACATCAGGCAACGACATCATCAGCACCTACTACGCCATATACTCCTACTACTACAAAAATTTAGGACAGATTAACGGCAACCGAATTGATATCAGGAATGTTGATATCGGATATGGCATGTATTTTTCTTATTATCAGAACCATCCAAGCTATTCCTTCCATTCCGCAATGGTCACAAATAATGAAATCAGGGTTCAGGGAAACAAAAGCCAATACGGCATATCGGTTACTGCAAGCTATTCCAGAATGGATGTCCACCACAACAGTGTCTATACGAAATCAAAAGTTGCCACCGCCAACGCATACGGCCTGTTTCTGATGCCCAGCACTATAACAAACTCTGAAGACAGATTCCATTTCACACGCAACCTTCTGGTCACCGACGGAGCCACCAATTACCCGATTTACTTCCGGAACAAGTACTTCGGCAAAGAAAAGGGACTGCGCGAATGGAATAATCTATATTCCGCCACCAATGTGGGTTATGTTTTGGGAAAAGCAGTGACCAGTGTCGCCGAATATCAGGACAGCACCAAGCAGGACGCGCATACGCTCAGTATTCTCCCGCCTTTTGCGGACCTGTCAAAAGGATTGGCGCTTAAAGACTATGACACACTGCATTGTCCGAAAATCGACAGTGTGAGCACCGACATTGAAGGTCACCAGCGGAATGCCAGCACCAACATCGGCTGCTACGCCTCCGCCATCGTAACACAAACCTATCACGTGACACTACATACCAATGACAGCACCATGGGAAAGGTCTCTGGCGGCGGAGACTATGCCTCCGGCAGTATAGCGAAACTGACAGCAACCGCAGAACCCAAACATCATTTTGAAAAATGGGATGACGGCAACAGGGAAAATCCGCGCCAGATTACCGTAACCAGAGATGTGGAACTGACCGCAATTTTCGCACCGGATGACGGAATATCTGATGTGCAGGCAAAGCCGTTGTCACTCTACCCCAACCCCACCAAACAGTCCCTCTTCCTCACCAACGGTGAGCGTTACGACGGCACCGCCTACGAAATCACCGACGTGACAGGACGTATGGTGCTGCAGGGCAATTACAACGCCTCCGAAGGTATTCACGTGGGCAATTTGGCCAAGGGGGTCTATCTGCTGCGACTGGAAGGACGGTTCGGAAGGTTTGTGAAGGAATAGACCATGACTTTTCGTGCAAGCCGAGCGCCATCAAGTTTACTTGAATGGCCGAGGCGCAGCCGAAAAGCACGGACCTGCGAAGCAGGGACGTACCAAACTGTCGTGCAAGCCGAGCGCCATCAAGTTTACTTGAATGGCCGAGGCGCAGCCGAATTGTCGTGCAAGCTGAGTGCAAAGGAATGTATTCCTTTGCCGAAGCGTAGCCGACAATCATGGAATGAACCATACAAGCACGGAGCCGCGTAGCGGGGACGTACCATGACATTAAACCCCTTAAACCCTAAACAAAAAAAAAGGAGGGTCTCCCCTCCTTTTTTATAAACATTTTTTTTAAACTATTTCAACCGTTTGAACTGGCAGGTGAAATGACGCATCAGTTCGGCCTCCCAGGTAATTTCCAAACCACGGGTGATGGTTTCACGACGGTCGTATACGTTCTTCAACGCAGCGGCAATCACATCCATGTGGTTGTTGGTGTAGACACGGCGCGGAATACACAGACGCACGAAATCCAATCCGCCGAAACGGTTCTCGCGGGTCACCGGATCGCGGTCGGCCAGCACATAACCTATTTCGCAGGCACGGATACCGGCCTCCAGGTAAAGCTCGCAAGTCAAAGTCTGGGCAGGGAACTCCTCTTTGGGGATGTGGGTCAAGACCTTGTCAGCATCCACAAAAATGGCATGACCGCCAGCAGGACGCTGATAAGGAATGCCATACTCATCCAGTTTGCCAGCCAAATACTGCACCTGTTTGATACGGGTCTCCACCATATCAAACTCGCAATTTTCCATCAGACCGACGGCCAAAGCATCCATGTCACGTCCGTTCATACCGCCGTATGTGAGGAATCCCTCAAAAGGAATGCAGAAAAGCTTGGCACCTTCGTACCAGTCCTGCCTGTTGGTGGCGATGAAACCGCCCATATTGACCAAACCGTCCTTTTTGGCGCTCATGGTCATGCAGTCCGCATAGCTGAACATCTCCTTGACAATCTCCTTGATGCTCTTGTTCTCATAGCCCTTTTCACGAGTCTTGATGAAATAGGCGTTCTCCACGAAACGGGCACTGTCAATATTGACCGGCACGCCATATTTGTGGCAGAGTTCACAAGTCTCGCGTATGTTCTGCATGCTGACAGGCTGTCCGCCCACAGTGTTGTTGGTCACAGTCAGCACCATGAAAGGCACATTTCCTTTGTTTTCCTTCAAAACCTTCTCCAACAGTTCCAGGCTCACATTACCCTTGAACGGCATTTCCAACTGGGTGTCATGCGCTTCAGGGATGGTGACATCGATAGCGAACGCCTTGCGGCTCTCAATATGTCCCTTTGTGGTGTCAAAATGGGCGTTGCCCGGCACAATCATGCCAGGTTTCACCAGATAGGAGAAAAGCACATTTTCCGCAGCCCTGCCCTGGTGGGTGGGAATCACATACTCAAAACCGGTCAGTCCGGTGATGGTATCCTTCATGTGATAGAAACTGCGGGCTCCACCGTAGCTTTCATCCCCCATCATCATGGCGGACCACTGGCGGTCGCTCATGGCACCGGTACCTGAATCGGTCAGCAGGTCAATGTACACATAGTCCGATTTCAGCATGAAGATGTTGTTATGTGCCTCCTCAAGCCATTTTTCACGTTGTTCACGGGTGGATTTCCGGATAGGCTCCACCATTTTGATTTTCCACGCTTCTGCAAATGGTATTTCCATGTTATCGTTTTTTAATGTTAATAATCCTAAAATTAATTCCAAAAATTGGATGCTGCAAAGATAGCATAAAAAACAATGCGAAATGGATTTTATACCATAAAAATTCATGGGTGTTTTTTTACACGCCGGACCACCCTCCCAAAAAATATTTTAATTATTTTTGCAAATGTTAAATCAAAATAGAAGCAGAATATGAAAAAGTTAAAAATCATTACTTTAGCAATGCCGATACTGCTCTTTTGCGGCTTTGTCAGTGCACAAGATGTGAAAGAGCTGAAAAACCACAAAGACTCCATGAGCTACGCGCTCGGACAATACAACGGGGAAAGTTTTTTTCTCAACCAATATGATTTTATTGATGTGGAGGCATTTGTGCAAGGTTTTTTGGACGGATTCAATGTAAAGTCATCCAAAATACGTGATCCGCAACGTCAGGCCTTTTTGCAGGAATTTTCTGAAAAAGCCCAAAAACGCCAGCAGGAAATCCTTGAACGGGAGGCCCGTTTCAACCGTCAGGTGGGCAAAGGCATAATGGAACAGAACCTGAAGGATGACCCGACCGTCAAACAGACTGCCTCTGGATTGCAATACAAGGTGTTACAGGAAGGAAACGGCCCCAAACCCAAAGCCACCGACAAAGTGACCGTCCACTACAAGGGTACGCTATACAACGGAACCGTTTTTGATTCTTCAATAGACCGCGGACAACCCGCCACCTTCCCGCTGAACCAGGTTATCAGGGGCTGGACGGAAGGCCTTCAGCTGATGTCGGTCGGCAGCAAATACAAATTCTGGATTCCTGCCGATTTGGCATACGGTGACCGTCCGGTCGGCAACACACCCAAAAGTGCGGGTTCCATGCTTATTTTTGAGGTGGAACTGATCAGCATCAGCCAATAGACGGTGGAGAGACTGCACCTTTGGTGGAGCAACGGGTGCGTTCGCTTTTATGCATTGTTGGCGGCATGTCTTCTGCTCACGCGCCTGCCTGTAATCGGCATTTATTTCCGTTTGCTAAGCACCATGGTACACGAGGGCGGACATGTGCTGATGGCACTGCTGTTGCGTGACAACCCCAAACAGGTCTCACTTTTTCAGGACACCTCCGGTATCGCCACGGTTGAATCCTCATCCCGTTGGAAAACATTGTTGGTGGCATTGTCAGGCTATCCCCTACCCGCCCTGACATCATTTCTCTGTTTTTGGCTGCTGCAACAAGGGCACGCCGTAGCCTGCGTATGGGGTGTGACCATTGTGACAGGCCTGTTTCTGCTTTGCTACATCCGCAACGCCTTCGGAATATTGTGGAGTTTGTCATTCATGGCACTGCACATTTTTCTGCTCTACAAAAAAAGTCTGTTCTGGATTGAAATCCTGGCCCAGACCGACACATTCGTACTTTTAGCGGATGCACTGCTTTCCTGCATGATACTGGTACGCATCGCCCTGCAGCACCCCAAACAGTCCGGAGACGCCTATAACATTTCACGAATCACCCATCTCCCCAGCCTTTTTGTCGCCCTGATATTCCTATCATTCAACGCTTTTGTCTGCTACTGCTGCATACGACGGTTCTTCCCGGCTTTTGCTTCCTGTTAAAAAATGCCCATAAAATCAAGGGGACTTCTAAAAATTCCCTTAAATCCGCCCCTTTCTGGAAGGCGGCTGGTACCCCTTCACGAACACCTTCAATTGTGTCAGAAGTAGCCCTCCTGCAAGCAACGCGCCCAACACATCCCCTATGGTGCAGGCCGCGAACACGCCGGAAAGTCCGTTCCAGTGCCAATGGATGAACAGCTCCGGCACAATGTACATCAGCGGAATAAGGAAAATCACCTGACGGGAGAGGCTTGTGACAATGGCAATCCACGGTTTGTCAATGGACTGGAAAAACTGGGAATTGTTGACCGTAAAACCAATCAGCGGCGCCATGACCAGCATATAGGGCATTGCCATTGCAGAAAGACGGATCAGGGCTTCGTCCGAAGTGAACAACGAGGAGATGAAACGGGGGAAACAGATGGAGGTGATGGAGCCGAAAAGCCCCACCGCAATGCAGATTTTCATGTTAAGCAAAAACACCGCCTTTAGCCGGTCATTGTGTCCCGCCCCGTAATTGTATCCGGCAATGGGCTGCATACCCTGACACAGGCCCAATATCAGCATCAGCACCAGAAAAGCATAAGAATTGACCACAACATAGGCTCCCACAGCCAAATCGCCGCCATATCGCAACAGCTGGTGGTTCAGCAACGCCACCACAGCCGAAGCCGCAATGTTCATGGAAAAGGGACTGATGCCAATCATCAGGATATTGCGGAAAATATAGAGTTTTGGAGCCCATGCGTGCGACTTGAAACGGATAAAGGAGCTCCGCTGCAAAAAATGCCACACGGAGAAAAGGGCAGAAACTGCCATGGAGATGGTTGTTGCCCAAGCCGCACCGCCAATTCCCCAATCCAGACAGTAGATGAACACAAAATCCAAAAAAATGTTCAGAATGGCTCCCCCAGCCATAATCCACATGGCCTTCATCGGGTAGCCCGAGGCACGAATCAATCCGGTCAAATTGAAGGTCAAAGTGGTGAGAAACATGCCAGGCAGCACAATCCGCATATATTCACGGGCATAGCCGATGGTATCCGCCGACGCACCGAACTGCCCCAAAATGGAGTCCATGAAGAAATAGCCTGCACTTACAAATCCGAAACCGAAAATGAAAGTCAGCAGCATGCTGTTTCCCAATATCTTTTCCGCCCAACGCACATCCTTTTTGCCCAACACGATGCTCATGCGGCTGGCGGAACCGGCTCCGACCAGCGAGCCGAAGGCATGAATGATGTTCATGATGGGCATGGTGATACCCAATCCGGTGATGGCCAATGCACTCACACACTGCCCCAAAAACATCCGGTCCACCAAATTATAAACAGAAGCCACAATTTGGCTGACCACTGCCGGCAGGGCATAAATCCACAACAGCCGTGCAATGCTCTTGGTCTCCAGTTCCCGTGTCTTGTCAATATTGTGCTGTTCCATATCCTGATAAATAACAATAACGGGATTCATGCACTGATATTATACAATTCATCACATTTTTTTGAAGGGGAAATCCTAAAATTAGTTTGCGAACAATTATGAATTAGCATGGTTTGCCTCCAAATGCTGCCAAATTTTTTGGGCAAACGGAAACTATTTTCCGAAAAAAAAGGCATCCGCCTGAAATTTACGCGAAAAGTCCATATCTATTTTATTGATAATAAATATTTTCACAGAGCCAAACAATATTTGAAAAAAAATGTGTTTTTTTTCAAAAAAAAGCATCTTAGCAATTTGAATTTGATTATTTTTGCACATTGTTCTTTATTACATAACTTTAATTTTTCAATCATGAATAAAACCGAATTAATTAATGCAATGGCCGAGAAATCCGGCATGCCCAAAACACAAGTGAAAAAGGCATTGGACGCTATGGTGAGTGCCACCGCCGAAACCCTGAAAAAAGGTGACAGAATCCAATTGTTCGGATTAGGTACCTTCTCCGTTTCCGAAAGAAGCGCCAGAACCTGCAGGAACCCCCAAAACAACAAAACAGTGAAAGTTCCCGCTAAAAAAGTGGTGAAATTCAAAGCCTGCGCACAATTAAAAGAGTTATAAACCTTCTGTATAACCGATAAAAGGGATGCCTGACAACAGACATCCCTTTTTTTTGTTCCCAACTGGGAGTTCTAAAAAATACTTTGCGAAGCGGGGAGTGAAAAAATGCTATAAGGCGTGGAATTTTAGAAGCCTATAAAAGGTTTTCCGCTATTTCAGGGAAAGACACGGCAACTCCCTTTGAACCACCGCAAACACTTGCGAAAGCTTCTCCTCCATAGGAAGCAGCCCGTCAATGCGATGAAAGTGAAAACCGTTGCGTTCCATGTGGCGGAACCAAGTTTCCTGCCTCTTGGCAAACTGATGGATGGCAGTTTCAAGTTTGGACACCATCTCCCCATAACTGCAATCATGGGTTAAATACATTGTGATATACTTGTATTCCAAGCCGTAATACATCAGCTGGCTCTTTGTCAAACCTTTATCCATCAAAGCCTGCACCTCCTCCACCATTCCTTGCTGCAAACGCTCGCGCAAACGAAGGCTTATCCGTTCCCGCAGCACAGGCCGGGGAAAAGCCATATAAAAGGCTATATGCGGCAACAGCTGCCTCTGTTGGGTGATGCCATGCTCCCTGTAGTAAATTTGTATCTCCAACGCACGCAACAGCCGTTCCCGTGTCTCCGTATCACTGTTATTATGCAAATGGATATAACTTTTCAATATCTCCGTCAGCTCCTCCATACTTTTGTCCGCATAGGCCTCCCGCATGGCCATGTTGGTCGGCACCTCATGGAGGGCATAGTTTTTTAATATGGACTCCACATACATGCCGCTGCCGCCACAAAGCACGCAAGGTTTACCCTGCTGTTGCAACGCATGGTAGACTTTGAAAAAATCACGCTGATACTCAAATACGTTGTATTCATAACCAGCCTCCAGAATATCAATCAGATAATGGGGAATTTCCTTCCCATCCAGCATGTATTCGGCCAAATCCTTCCCTGTGCCGATGTCCATTCCCCGATATACCTGCCGGGAATCGGCACTTATCACCGCAGCATCCAGCCGCGCCGCCACCGCCACCGCCAAACGGGTTTTACCGGTCGCGGTCGGACCGACAACACAAATCAGAGGAAATTCATTGGCGCCCATATTCCTTTTGATACTCCTCCTTTTTCTTCAAAACCATCTCCATAATTTCAGCTTCACTACTCTGAATCAACGTATAATAGGAGAATGAACAGTAATTCAGGAAATCCTCCAATTCAACGCCCTCATATCCGGTTATCTTTGATACCATTTCAGCATTGAACTTTGTGTTCAGATTACTTACCTCCTCTTCATGGTTGCTAAGATAGGCATATAAACGGTTCATCTTGGCCGACCGGCTGAAAGTCTCATACAAATATGTGAAAGGATGTACTGTCAGCATGGCCGGAGAGAGACTGGCCGTCGCATCCGCCTTTTCCATCTCCGTCAACGTGATGGGAGCCTCCATCGCCACCGCATCCTTGGAAACGTCCTCCAAAAATATCGGATAAGGTTTCAAAGCGTAGAAGACAAATTCCTTCAGCATCACACTTTTCATGGTAAGGCCAATTGTGCAACGCCCTTCGCTACGCAACATTGAATCACTGAGGATGAGATTCTCCATGGCATATCCCACATGCGTGATTACCAACGTGTCATAGGATTTCACATAGAGCGCAAAATGGCCGCTTTTGTTAGAAAAGGTGGCCATGCCCGTGCTGATGTTGTGTACGCACACATTTCCCAAAGGCTGCGCATTTTGGATATCCATCACAATACCTTTAAAAACACTGTATGGTTGTGCGGACAAGGAGAGAATTCCACACAACAGCATCAAAGTTCCGATTATTCTTGCTCGCATGCCTACATAACGAAAGCAGCTTTTATTTATTACATAAAAGCTGCCTTCGTGAAAAATTATTTCCTTTTCAACAGAATCCTACTGTTGGGGAGTCAGAATGACAATCTTCTTCAAGATGGTCTTCTCCTTGGTCTCCACACGCAGGAAATAGTTGCCGCTGGCAAAATCCCAAGTGGAAAGCTGGAGTTCGTAATAGTCCTCGGTGATGTTTACCGTCTCCTGGTGCAGCACATTGCCCACCTCGTTCGTGATACGGATGATGTGCTCACCCTTCATGTCGCAGAATCCGACCGTAAAATACTCATTGACAAAAGTGGGATTGGGATAGACTCTTATTTCTGTATTGGCAAAGGATTTGACATGCTTAGTCACAACAGCAGACTCACCGCAGTCATTGATAGCCTTCACCGTAATGTCAGCCTCCCCATACGCTTTTTCCTTTGGAATATCCACGTAAATCACATTGCCTTCACGGTTATGTCTCACAATGTTCCAGTAAGGATTGTTGCAAGTCCACTCGTAATAGGTATTCGGAAAATCTGTGGCAACCATATCAACGGAATAGGTAAACTCACCCGCTTTTCCTATTTTCTCATCCCCGTATACGATTTTGATGCTGTCAGGCGGGAAATGCTCAATAATGCGTAACAATACGGTACTGTCACATGTGGTGGCTGAAGTGAACACGACGGTGTAATAACCGCCTTGGGTAAAGGTGCTGTCGCCATAGCTGTAGGGGAAATCCTGATGGCAAACCACCTGATTGTCCATCACCTTATAGGTAGGATTCACTACAAAATGAATCTTGATGATGCTGTCACAATTGCCGGCATTCTGATAGCTGATGGTATAGTCGCCCGGCAGGGTGAAGGAATTGTTAGCGTCAAACACATAGGGAAGCGCATCGTCGCAAACGGTGATGTTGAGATTGGTTTCACTGGAAGGAATCACATTCAAGGTCAGTTTGCATGTATCGCTATAGCAACCAGTGAGCGAATCCTGGAAAACAAACTGGAAGGTTCCGCCCGCATATACAGCACGGTAATCGGAAGTGTAGTGTCCATGGTACATGTAGGGAAGATCCCGTTCACAAATGGTGACAACATCATTGGACATATGGGTAGGATAAACTTGGAGATCCACATAAATCACACTGTCACACCCATATTGTGAAGTCAACACAACAGAGTCACGCCCCAAATTCCAACGCTTGTTCGCATAGTAATAGGGAAGCTGGTCCTGACAAATCCTGACCACCTTCTCCTCCCTGTATGTTTTTCCTTCGTACACCGTCAGGGTAACCGTACTGTCACAACCGTTGACCGCCGTGAAGGGGACATTGTAGATGCCCACCGTATTGATGACTGTGCTTCCATAAGTATATCCGGCCGCCAAATCATCCTTGCAAACCACCTTCCGATCAGAAGATGATGGAGCTGATTTAACCGTGAACTGAACTTTGTAAACACTGTCACAGCCTTGGCTGGAACGGAAAACCTTTTCGTAATTGTTAGTGGTGTACAAATAGTCCCCATGCCAAAAATAGGGAAGCTCATTCTCACAAACTGACAAGACGCCATCGTTGATGTTATATGAAGGCTTCACAATGATGGTATAGGTGACATTGCTGTCACAATTGCACTCCACTGTTTTCAGGTTCACGCTTTTGACTGTGGTGCCTGAAGTCAATCCGTACACCACATTGTCCAAAACGAACGTCTCTCCCTGACACAACTCCACGGTCTTGCTGACCGCATAGGTCTTGTAACTGTTGATCGTCAAATGAATGACACTGTCACAACCATGGGAGGAAACCAACGTGTCCATGTACACGCCACTTTGGTAATAGGTTTTCCCGTTGTAGGTGTATCCGGTTGTACTCAACTTATTCTCGCACACACCCGCCCACAACTGCTTATGGTTCACATTGTACACCGTAAGCGACAACAGACAGACGGAATCCTGGCCTTTGGAGCCTTCAAAATGCACCCAGTAGAAGCCCGAATGATCATAATATGTCCCCGCATACAAATAGGGCATATCATTGGCACAGACGTATACGGCCGGCAGATAGGTGGTATCCTTAGGCAGAACCTGTGCCTGGGTCTGTAGAGAACTACTCATCACTACGCAAAATAACGCAGTACCAAACAAGTAATGTAAAAACTTTCTCATGTTTATGTTATTTATTTTTTTGTTATCAATTAATTAAGCATCTATTTGTGCAAATTTTGCATTTCGTTCTATAAATTCCCTTCTCGGTCCAACATCATCCCCCATCAACATGGAGAAGGTGTGGTCAGCTTCAACGGCATTGTCCAGACTGACCTGCCGAAGCATCCTGTTTTTGGGATCCATGGTGGTTTCCCACAACTGGTCATCATTCATCTCACCCAAACCTTTGTAACGTTGTACGCTGACACTCTTTTCCTTGCCAATTTCCTGATAGCGGTTCAGAATGGCTACCCGCTCCTCTTCCGACCAGCAGTACTGGTGTTCGTTCCCCCTTTTGATCAGATACAATGGAGGTGTGGCGATGTAGACATGACCGTTTTCAATCAGTTCGCGCATATAGCGGAAAAAGAATGTAAGCAACAGAGTCGCGATGTGGGCGCCGTCCACATCGGCATCGGTCATGATGATGACCTTATGATAACGTAGCTTCGAAAGATTTAAAGCCTTACTATCCTCTTCCGTTCCGATTGTCACACCCAAAGCAGTATAAATATTCTTTATCTCTTCACTTTCAAACGCACGGTGCTGCAAAGCCTTCTCCACATTAAGGATTTTGCCCCGCAAAGGCAAAATGGCCTGTGTCTTGTTGTCCCGGCCCTGCTTGGCCGTACCACCGGCTGAATCGCCCTCAACCAAAAAGAGTTCACATTTTGAGGGATCCTTATCGGAACAATCCGCCAGTTTTCCGGGAAGTCCTGAACCTGAAAGCACATTTTTACGCTGCACCAGTTCCCTGGCTTTGCGGGCCGCATGACGAGCCTGTGCCGCCAAAGCCACCTTGTCAACGATGTTTTTGGCTTCCTTGGGATGTTCCTCCAGATAATTGGTCAGCGCTTCGCTCACCATCTGGCTGACAATACCCTCGACCTCGCTATTTCCAAGCTTGGTTTTGGTCTGTCCTTCAAACTGGGGTTCCGCCACCTTGACGGAAATCACTGCAGTCAAACCTTCACGGAAGTCATCACCGCTGATTTCAATCTTCTGCTTGTCAAGTTTCTCCAACAACTTGTTGTCATCGGCGTACTTTTTCAAGGTACGGGTCAGTCCCCTGCGGAAACCGGAAAGATGTGTACCCCCTTCATGGGTGTTGATGTTGTTCACATAGGAGTGCAGATTTTCCGTATAGGAATTGTTGTACTGCATGGCAATCTCAATGGGGACCCCCGATTTTTCGCCCTCTATGTAAATCGGTTCGTCGGTCAGCCGCTCCCGGTTGTCATCCAGATAGCGGATGAAATCAATCAGTCCCCTTTCCGAATGGAAGGTTTCCGATACAAAATCACCCTGGTCATCCTTCTGACGCCGGTCGGTAATGGTCAACGTGATACCCTTGTTCAAGAAGGCCAACTCGCGCATTCTGGCCGCCAACGTACTGTAATCGTATTTGGTAACGGTAAAAATCGTATCGTCCGGAGTGAATTTGATGAACGTTCCGCGCTGCGTGGAAGCACCAACCTCCTTAACAGAATAAAGCGGCTTTCCAAAGGCATACTCCTGCTGGAAATGCTTGCCCTCACGATAGACATCAACCTCCAAACGCTTGGAGAGTGCATTCACACAAGAGACACCTACCCCGTGCAGACCACCGGAAACCTTATAAGAGCCCTTATCGAATTTTCCACCGGCATGTAGCACTGTAAGAACGACTTCCAAGGCAGAACGATGCTCCTTTTCGTGCATATCAGTAGGAATTCCACGCCCGTTATCCAGAACGGAGACGGAATTGTCCTCGTACACCGTCACCTCGATACGGTCGCAGAAACCAGCCAAGGCCTCATCGATGGAGTTGTCGACCACCTCATATACCAGGTGGTGCAAGCCCCGCTCGCTGATGTCACCAATATACATGGCAGGACGCTTTCGGACTGCCTCCAAGCCCTCCAACACCTGTATATTGTCAGCCGTATAGTTGGCATTACTACCTTTTATATTCTCTAAGTCGTTCATTTACAATAACTAACGTACAAACGATTATGTCTTGCAAAATTAAGAATTTTTTCAATACGAATTTTACTTTTTTTTAAAATATTTTCATCTGATTTTTCCGCACACCCAATCAGTGATTTTTTTCAGCTTTTCCATACTAAATTAAAAAAAATCGGGTTATATATATATACATTTAATATATATGCTACAAGAAAAAGAGATCCGATTGGACGGAATATTGGAAAAACTTCGCGGCAAAAGGCTCCTGATATTGGGATTTGGAAGGGAGGGCCGCTCATTTTATTCCTTTTTGCAACAGCATGTTCCCGACGCCAACATAGCCGTAGCCGACGCCAACAAAACTTTGGAAACCAAAAATTATCCGATGGTGCGGCAATGGCACCTTGGGCCGGACTACCTGCAGGCAATATCGCAATACGACCTTGTTTTACAATCCCCTGGAGTTTGTCTGAAAAGCCTTTTCCCTAAACTTGACACCAGCCGCATAACCTCCCAAACCGACCTTTTCTTACAGGCTTTTGGTTCACAAAGCATCGGAGTGACAGGCACAAAGGGAAAAAGCACCACCTCCTCCATGATTCGCCACCTGCTCCAAGAGACAGGACACGAGACTCTTTTCGGAGGAAACATCGGCATCCCGCTCTTTGAACTGATTCCACAAATCAATGCCCGAAGCCGCATTGTAATGGAACTTTCCTGCCACCAACTGGAATTTGCACGCCACAGCCCTCACATCGCCCTATTGCTGAATTTGTTTGAAGAGCACTTGGACCACTATACCGACTATAACGCCTACCAACTGGCCAAATACAACATTGCCCGGAACCAGCGGGCAGAAGATCTGTTTCTCTATCCAAAAGGAAACAGCCTGATTGAAGAACTGATAAAAAAACAGCCTTTAGCCTCCAAAACCATCGCATTTTCAGAGGAGGATTTCGGAGATTTGCTCCAAAGCACAAAGTTTCCACTGAAGGGGGCACATAACCGGCTCAACGCAGCAGCAGCCATGAGCGCAGTACAAAAATGCGATCCCAAAACCTCTATGGCAGATTGGACAACAGCACTTTACAGTTTCCAGAGCCTGCCGCACCGCATGGAATATGTGGGCTGCTTTGATGGGGTCACCTACTACAACGACAGCATCTCCACCATTCCGCAAGCCGCCATTGCCGCTGTCAAAGCCATCGGAAATGTGGACACCCTGCTGTTGGGCGGCATGGACCGGGGAATTGACTACACCCCTTTGAAGGAGCTGTTCGAATATTCCTCCGTACGCAATTTCCTATTCACAGGAGCTGCAGGCCGCAGGATGCTTGGCATTGCACAGGAAACGGATTCGCATGACAAACATTTTGCCTTTTTTGAAAATTTTGCAGATATGGTGGATGAGGCAAAAAAATGCACCTGTAAAGGGATGGTCTGCCTGCTCTCCCCCGCCGCTCCGAGTTACGACGCCTTCAAAAACTTTGAGGAACGGGGCGAAGTGTTCAAGGGACTTCTAAAAAATAGTTAATAATTAATAGTTAATAGATTAGGGTTGGTGGTGCCTTGGTTACAGTAGCGTTGAATATAACTGTTTAACTATAAACTCTTAACTCTAAACTGAATTGACGACTATGCCATGTTTTGGCATAGTCGTTTTTGGAAGAAGACCCCTAACTGCCGGTTATGGCTCTATACGGACACTGGCTTATCCTGACACCTTTTATTCGATACGTCAGCCTGTTTTTATCACTTTTTTCAACGCCGAAATTTTTGCGGCAAAAAAGCAAAAGGGCGGAAACTCATTGTTCCGCCCTTTTTTTGTGAATTGCAGCCTGTTCAAGACCGCAATTCAAATTCAATGCACAATGTTTGTTGTTACTGGACAACCAAAGTCTTGCTGTCGTTCACCTTTCCATTGGAGGAGAGCATGCGCACAGTGTAGCCGCCTGTCGCCATGGATGAGGTGTTGATGACAACATTGCCAGTAACCGCACTGCTGCCGCCGCTTACCGGATAGCTGCCGACCACCTGCCCGTTGGTGTTGAGTATCTGGATGGTGGCCGAAGCAACGTTGGCCGCAAGACGGTAGCTTACCGTCACCTGCCCGTTTGATGGGTTAGGTGAGATGGAGGTTATTCCTACCTGCTGCACGGTGACCGTCACCTGG
>CAJOQK010000035.1 GCA_905236885.1 uncultured Bacteroidales bacterium | reverse complement strand
TATTATGCGAAAAAAATGGGGATAGCCGCCAGTTACCTGAGAAACGCGGTGAAACTGGCCAGCAAGAAGTCGGTGTCGCAATGGATATATGAAGTGACAATTCACACGGCGCAGGAAATGCTGAAGGATGATTCTTTGGCCATCAGTGAGATTTCAGACAGGATGGGCTTCAGGAATCCCTCGTCATTCACGCGCTTCTTCAAAAAGCACACCGGCCAAACACCGATGGAATACAGGAACGGGACGGGGATTACGGAGGGTTAGGCGCAAGGTAAAAATAATAGTTAATAATTAATAATTAATAGATTAGAGTTGGTGGCGTGTGAAAAACAGCAGCGTTGAAGATAACTGTTTAACTATAAACTATTAAATTGACCACTATGCCATGTTTTGGCATAGTTGTTTTGGGAAGAAGACCCCTTAACTGCCGGTTACGGCTCTATACGGACACTGGCTTATCCTGACGCCTTTTTGTTTGATACGTCAGCTCTTTTTTATCATGTTTTTCAATGCCGGAAGAAATTCTGCGAAAAACAGTAAAAGGGCGGAAACTCATTGTTCCACCCTTGGTTTGTGAAGCGCGGCTTTGAATAGGCCGCAATTCACGTCCAACGCACAATGTTTTGTTGTTACTAGGGTTCCTTAAGCATCATTTCACCACCACCTTCCGCGTCGTGCGGTCGCCGACTTTAACAAGGTAGACTCCGGTGTGAATTGCTTGATTGCTTGAATGCTTGAATGTCTGGGTGAGGCGACCTGCCATATCGAACACCTGCACAGTCTCACCTTCAGCACCCTCCACAATGATGCGACCGTCGCGGCTGTAGATACGGAGGTCGTCAGCATCGGCCTCGTTGATGCCGTCGCAGTTTTCCACGATGTTGGCGAAGCGGCCCCAAACGCTGTGCTGGCGGTAAGTTTCGGCAGCGCCGCAGGGGACGATGAGGACGGTGTTGTAGTGTTCGAAGACTCCGACACCCAGAGTGGGAGGCACCTCGCAGCCGAGGAGGAGAGTGTCGAGCGGCGTGCCGTCGAAGAAGAGGCTGTCGCCGAGATAGGTGACGGTAGCGGGCAGCTCAACCTTATGGAGATGTTGACAGCCAGCGAGGGCCGCATACTCGATGCGGGAGACATGCGACGGCACAACGAGGCTCTCTAAGCCGGTACAGTAAAGGAGTAAAGAATCAATCACCTCCAAGCCTTCGGGCAACTGGAGAACCTTCAGATTCTCGCATACGGCGAGAGTGGCACAGCCCAACCGGTGCGTGCTCGGAGGGAAGATGACCGAGTCGAGTGCGTCACACCACGCAAAGACCATCTCCCTAACCTCTTCGAGCGTCGAGGGCAAATCGACATGACGTAGGTGGTCGCAACCATAGAATGCGTAATTGTCAATTTTCCTGATGCCCTCGCCGAGGGTGGCAGTTTGAAGGCCCGTGCAGCCGAAGAACACGGATGGGGAAATCGAAACCAGTGTTCCCGGCAGGCTGACGGAGGGGATGCTGACGCAGCTATGGAAGGCATCGTCGCCCAGCGAGTGGAATCCTTCGGGAAGGTTGATTGGGACGGCCAGGGCGCTGTCGTTGGCGAATGCCACTCCCTCGATAACTCTCAGCGTGGAGGGGAAATTGATGCTCGCCAAGCTGGGGCATTTGAAAAATGCGTTGGCACCTATCTTCCTGATGCCCTCGCCGAGGGTGACACTCTGAAGGCCCTTGCAGCCCCAGAATACCTGCGGCGAAATCGAGTCCATGGTTCCAGGCAGGCTGACGGAAAGAATACTGTTACAGTCACCGAAGGCCAAAGTGCCTATCGTCTGGAACCCATCGGGAAGGTTGAGCGGGGTGGCAAGGAGCGTGTCGTACTGGAAGGCGTAACCACCAATCACTCGCAGAGAGGAGGGGTAGTTGATGCTGGTGAGACTGCCGCATTCGCGGAAGGCGGCGCCGCCTATCATCTCCACGCCCTCGCCGAGGGTGACGCTTTGCAGGCTGTGGCAATTGTTGAATGCCCACTCACCGATGTTGCTCACGCCGCCGGGGATGGTTATCTCTTCAAGCGACTCGCACCAACCGAAAGCGGCGATGCCGAGGGAGTCCAGGCCGGCGGGAAGGTTTACCGAATGAAGACTGGCGCAGTAGTCGAAAGCATTTCTGTCAATAACGGTAAGACCATTGGGGAGGGTTATCGTCTGGAGACTGGTGCATTTGGCGAAAGAATATCTGCCAATAGTGACGAGGCTCGTCGGCAGACTAACCTTGGTCAGCATGCTGTCCTTATAGAAGCAGCAGTAGGGTATTTCCGTGACGCCCTCGGGGATGTTGACGGAAGTGAGGCCGTAGCAGTCGCTGAAAGCCCATTCGCCGATGGCGGTGACGCTGGAAGGGATGACGAAGGAAGTCAGGCCGATGCAGTCAGAGAAAGCAGAATAACCTATCGAAGTGACGCCTTGCGGGATGTTGATGGAGGCCAGTCTGAAGCATTGACGGAAGCAGTTACGGTCAAGGGTGGCGACGGTGGCAGGCAGGGTGATGGCCGTCACGGAATCGCAGCGCCGGAAGGCGTTGTTGCCCACCTTGGTCACAGCATGGTTGGTGCCGAGGAAAGGCACCGAGTCGGGAATAACCACCGCGCCCTGCGGCTTGTTGTAGCCCCACCACGTCTCGACAACGGTGCTGTCGGCGTTGTAATGCAGGTTGGGATACAGCGGTGCCACCACGGTAGCATCGCCGGTCGAGTCCACGATATAATACAACGTCGTGCCCTGGTAGGCATGACTGAAAACAGTGTCCTGGGCTTTAACGTTTTGCCCTGCGAACAATGCCACTGCGAGGATGGCCAAAAGGAATAATTTTTTCTTCATATTTGAATAACGGTGACCTCTATTTTTTACTTATTTTCTCCTTTCGTTGCAGTTGACAGCCGAGGCACCTATGGAAACCGCCAAACCACAACGACAGGCTTGTATTTAAATTTACAAAAGTAATCTTTTTTACGATATAATTACGCCATTTTTCCGCTTTTAGTATCAATTATTTCATACTAATATATATTTCAATGTATTACGGATAAGGTTTCTTGTTCAGAAAGTCAAGAAAATAGTCATTTAACTATAAACTCTTAACTATTAACTCTAAACTGAATTGACCCCCGGGGAGATTTACGAATTGCAAAACATGTAACACATTGTATGCCACCTGTTTGTTGATTAATTACCATAAAATGTATATGAGGAGTCAGGTTTGTATCGGAATTTCATCTACCTTTGCATTTTAAGGTTTATTAACAAAGTTTGACGCTTATGAAAAAGTATTTCACCCTATTGTGCGGTTTGGCCTTAATGCTCAACCTCTCCGCACAGGACAAAATCTTCCATCTTCCCGACATTTTTACAGATGCCAGCCTGTACGCCAAGCGCATCAGCCAACTGCACTGGATTCCGCAAAGTGACAGCTACGCCTTTGTGGAGGGAAACCAATTGCGAAAAACAGACGCCGCATCCGGAACAACCGAACTGCTGCTGGGAATTGACGAACTCAACAAAGCCCTGTCAGAAGCAAACATCAATGTAAAAAGCAAAAGATTCCCTACCATTGCCTATTGGGACAACAACTGTATCGGCCTGATACGGGGAGAATATGTATGGCTAAATCTTGCAAACCGCAAAGTGTTGGAATCCATTACAATAGATTCAAACGCCGAAAGAATCCAAGTAGACTGGAAACACAGGCAAATCGCCTATACTGTCGGTTCACATCTGTTTGTGCAGACCAAAGATAAAACCGTACAAATTGACAATGACAACGCTAAAGATGTACAATACGGACATGTGCCGCACCGCAACGAATTCGGAATTGAGCAGGGCTGTTTCTGGTCACCAAAAGGCAGTGCCCTCGCCTTCTACCGTATGGACGAAAGCATGGTGACCGACTATCCGTTAGTGGAGGCGCAAGGTCGCATCGCCACGGTCAAGAACATAAAATACCCGATGGCAGGCATGAAAAGCCATGAAGTCACCCTCGGTGTGTACGACATGGCCACCGGAAAAACAGTTTACATGCAGACCGGAGAGCCGAAAGAGCAGTTCTTGTGCAGCGTAACCTGGACCCCCGATGAAAAGCACATCCTCATCGGAGTGCTGAACAGGGAACAGAACCACCTGAAAGTGAATCTGTACGATGCCCGTACCGGCGCATTTGAAAAAACCTTGTTCGAAGAACGCAACGACCGTTATGTGGAACCTTCCGACCCGATGTATTTCCTGCCGAACCAGCCCGACCAGTTCATCTACGTGAGCCGCCGCGACGGCTGGAAACATTTCTACCTGTATGACCTGACGGGAAAAATGCTCAGACAGCTGACCCAAGGAGAATGGGAAGTAGATGAATTCCAAGGTTTTGATGAATCAGGCAACAAAGTCTTCTTCACCTCCAACAAAGATGAGATTACCGGTAACCATTTTTACATTTTAGATATTAAAAAAGGGAAAATACAACCTGTGACTCCGGAGGAGGGAACACACCAGGTGACAGCAAATCCCAACGCCAAATACTTCATTGACAGTTATAACAACATCCATCAGGAGACCAAATATGTGCTGAAAGACAAAAATGGAAAGGTGCTGCGCACATTGGTGGACAATAGCGGATACCTCAACAGCTATGCCCTGCCTGAAACCCGCATTTTCCCCATCAAGAATGAGCACGGGGACGATTTGTACTGCCGCCTCATACTGCCGATTAATTTCGACAGCACAAAAAAATATCCGGTATTCGTCTATGTGTACGGAGGTCCCCACTCCCAACTGGTCACCAACAGCTGGATGTCAGGCGGATGGTTTCTGCATTACATGGCACAAAAAGGCTATCTGGTATTTACGCTTGACAACCGTGGCACCTCGCACAGGGGATTTGAGTTTGAAAGCATCATCCACCGCCATCTGGGAGACGCGGAAGTTGAGGATCAGATGTGCGGCGTCCGCTACCTGCAAAGCCTGCCCTACGCCGACACCGCCCGTTTTTCAGTGGACGGCTGGAGCTATGGCGGTTTCATGACCCTGAGCCTCTTCACCCGCCATCCGGGCGTTTTCAAGAAAGCGACTGCGGGCGGTCCGGTCATTGACTGGAAATATTACGAAGTGATGTATGGGGAGCGCTACATGGACACCCCCGATGAGAATCCGGATGGCTACGAGACAGCCTCCCTGCTCAATAGGATTGACTCCATCCAAGGGGATTTGCTGATTTTCCACGGCGCACAGGACGGCACGGTTGTATGGCAGCACACCCTGCAGTTCATCAAGCAGTGCATCAGCAAAGGAAAGCAGGTGGACTACTTCATCTACCCCACCCATGAACACAATGTGATGGGATTTGAACGCACCCATTTGTGGAAAAAAATAGAAAATTTTCACAAATATTGATTTTGTATCAAAAAAAATACTACTTTTGCATTTTGAATTAAATAAAATTTTACGTAAAATTAATTAAATTAAATCTTCAACATGAAAAAGTTATTTTTTGTATTGAGCGTAGTGGCTTTCATCTTCGTAGCATGCGGCGATCCGGATCCGAAATTGGAAGTCTATGAAGGCACCTATGAAGGTCTTTACACCTTCGGCAACGATGATTCCACCCAAAACGGGGAAATTCCTGTGATGAACAGTCCTTTCGGCAAAGGTCTGCTGATGTATTATGCGCTGCCGTTTGACACCACGGACACCGTCGGGTTCTTCCGTGCCAACTCCAACATTGTCCCGACCATGATTTCTGTTTTGAAATACATTGGCGTGGACTTGGGACAAGATTCCATCAAGAACATGGATGCCACTGCATTATTCAAAGACAACACCCTCACTCTGAACCTCACCTACACTTTCGAGCTGTTAGAGGCTGAAATTGGGGTGAACATGATTAAGTTTGAAGGTACCAAGAAATCCGACACGGTTGCAGAAAAGCCGGAAGAAGAGGAATAATTAGAATTTCGTTAAGAAAAAAAAGCCGTTGCAATGCAACGGCTTTTTTTTGTGGGTGGAAGCGGCTGTTAGTACATTCCGCCGCCCATACCGCCAGGCATTCCGCCACCCATAGGAGCGGCAGGAGTCTCTTCCTTGATTTCTGCCAGCACACACTCGGTGGTCAGCAGCATACCGGCGATGGAACCCGCATTTTCAATGGCGACACGCGCCACCTTGGCAGGATCGATAACACCGGCCAGCATCAGATCTTCATATTTTTCGGTGCGGGCATTGTAACCGAAGTTGTCTTTGCCGTTCTTCACCTTGTTCACCACGATGGAGCCTTCCAAACCGGCATTGGCCACAATCTGGCGCAGCGGCTCTTCCAGTGACCTGCGGACGATTTCAATACCGAATTTTTCGTCGTCATTGTCACCCTTGAGGCTGTCCAACGCTTTGATGGCACGGATGTAGGCCACACCTCCGCCAGGAAGTATACCCTCCTCCACTGCAGCGCGGGTTGCGTGCAAAGCGTCATCGAAACGGTCTTTCTTCTCCTTCATCTCCACCTCGGAAGCGGCACCCACGTAAATCACAGCCACACCACCAGCCAGCTTGGCCAGACGTTCCTGCAATTTTTCGCGGTCGTAATCGGAAGTGGATTTTTCAATCTGAGCCTTTATCTGGTTCACACGGGCACTGATGTTCTCCTTTTTGCCCTTGCCGCCCACGATGGTGGTGGTCTCCTTGTCCACCGTGATTTTTTCGGCCTGACCCAGCATATCCAGATCAGCATCTTCCAGTTTGAAGCCCTTTTCCTCGGAAATGACGGTGCCTCCTGTCAAAATGGCAATGTCCTCCAGCATCTCTTTCCTTCTGTCGCCGAAGCCCGGAGCCTTGACGGCCACAATCTTCAAGGAGCCTCTCAAACGGTTCACCACCAAGGTGGCCAAGGCTTCGCTTTCCACATCCTCGGCAATCACCAGCAGGGCGCGTCCGGTTTGGATCACCTTCTCCAGCACAGGGAGGAAATCCTTCATATTGCTGATTTTCTTGTCATAAATCAAAATGTAGGGGTTCTCGTACACCGTTTCCATCTTGTCAGTGTCGGTCACAAAGTAGGAGGAGATGTAGCCTCTGTCGAACTGCATACCTTCCACCACCTTCACCTCGGTAGTGGTTCCTTTTGCCTCTTCGATGGTGATTACACCCTCTTTCTTCACCTTCTTCATGGCCTCGGCAATCATCGCGCCAACCGTATGGTCGTTGTTGGCGGAGATAGTGGCCACCTGCTCAATCTTTTCGTTATTGTCACCGATTGTCTGGGAACGTTTCTTCAAATCGGCCACCACGGCGGAAACAGCCTTGTCAATACCGCGTTTCAGATCCATGGGGTTGGCACCGGCAGTGACATATTTCAAACCATGGTTGAAAATGATCTGTGCCAAAACCGTGGCGGTGGTGGTACCGTCACCAGCCTGGTCGTTGGTTTTGGAGGCAACCTCCTTCACCATCTGGGCACCCATATTTTCAATATTCTCCTTCAGTTCAATCTCTTTGGCCACCGTCACACCATCCTTGGTGATTTGGGGGGCACCGAACTTTTTGTCAATAATCACGTTGCGGCCTTTGGGTCCGAGGGTCACCTTTACAGCGTTTGCCAAAGCGTCCACACCTTTTTTCAAACCTTCCCTGGCATCCCAGTTATATAAAATCTCTTTTGCCATTTTTTATGCTATTTTAAAGTTAAACAAATAAAGACACCTCCGCTTAAATGATGGCGAAAATGTCAGATTCCTTCATAATCAGATATTGGTTACCGTCAATGTTGAGCTCCGTGCCGGAATATTTGCCATACAACACGGTATCACCGACTTTAACGGTCATGGGTTCGTCCTTTTTGCCGTTACCGACGGCCACGACGGTTCCTTTTTGCGGTTTTTCCTTGGCGGTGTCAGGAATGATGATGCCGCCCACAGTTTTTTCCTCGGCTTGAGCAGGTTCAATCAAAACTCTGTCTGCCAATGGTTTTACATTTACCTTTTTCATGTTTTTATGATTTAATGTTTAAATACTAATTGAAAACAAGCCTTCCATTTGCGAAATTTGTGCCAAAAACAAAAAGAGGACAAAATGACAGATTTTGCCGTTCGTCCATAGCTAATATGTCAGTCGTGTCAGTAGGTGAAACCGCTCTTGGAGAGAATTATATTTGCCGTAACATGCTTTCCATCATTTACATAGAGAGTTTCCGACACAGCCTCATACTGCACATCCTCCTTGTTGAGCGTCGCCTTCAGCAGCCAGGTGCCATCCTCCACATTGGGAAACGAGAATTTCCCGTCGTGATTGGAAAATGCCGAGGAGACCGCCTTTTCACGTCCTCCGCCCAACAGCTGCACCTTGACAATTTTGACACTTCCCGCAGGATAGGTGCATCCGTCGTAATAGTCCGTATAGGTGACCGTGCCTGAAATTTCCCCGTCCGGCTTGCAGGATGTCAGCAACAGACAAGAGAGAGAGAGGAGACCACACAAAAATAATAGATGTGAAAAAAATTGCACCGGAAACATGGGTTGCCCCTCCGGAATCCGTACAAAAAATTTTCCCTTTCGCTTCATAACCTTCCAAATTTTGTCTGCAAATATCGTCATTTTTCCGATACAACCAGCATTTTCGGACTGGAAAAATGATTATTCGAACACATAAACATCTGAATATATGAATATTATAATAAAACATAATTTTTTTTCGAAAATTAGTGATTCATGTTTTGAAATGTGCTACTTTTGCAGTGTATTAGTTAGCTAATACAGTAAACAAGTTAAAAAAATAATAGTAATGATTCATCTTACACAAATCCAATTCGGATACAACAAGAAAAAGCCGTTGTTCACAGATCTCTCCCTGCATCTGAAACCGGGACATATCTGCGGACTGCTTGGAAAAAATGGGGCTGGGAAAAGCACCCTTCTGAAAATCATTTCCGGACTGCGCTTCACGCAACAGGGAATGGTCGAAGTCCTGAACCGGAACGCCACGCTGCGCGATGCGGAAATTTTGCAGGAACTCTACTATTTGGAGGAGGAACCATACATTCCACATCTGAAAATCAAGCAGTACGAAAAGGCCTACGCCTCCTTCTACCCCCATTTCAACCACGAGCAGTTCCAGGAGCTGCTGGCCGCATTTGAAATTGAAAACAGCAACGCCTATATGGACAAAATGTCACTCGGGCAAAAGAAAAAGGTTCTCATAGCCTTTGCCATCGCCTGCAACACCGCCATCCTGCTGATGGACGAACCGACCAACGGTCTGGACATCCCCTCCAAAAGCATTTTCCGGCGTGTGATGGCGCAATGCAGCAACGAAGGGCGGCTCACAGTCATCTCCACGCACCAGGTGAGGGATCTGCACAGCCTGATTGACCACGTTTCCATCCTTGACAGGGGGACGATGCTTCTGGATGCGGATTTGGACGAAATAACAGACAAGTTGCTGTTCTGCGTCAAGGAAGAAAACGAAAGCCTCGGAGAGGTGCTCTACAGTGAAGAGGGCGCCCGAGGCACCTGGCAGGTGAGCGAAAACCCGCAGCACCTCCCCTCCTCCGTGGATTTGGAGCTGCTGTTCAACGCCACCATCTGCAACAAAACAAGATTCCGTCAAATTTTTAATAACCAGTAGCCATGAAGAAGAAGACTGACATCATACTTTGGAGCGGCATCGGTGCCGCCGTCATTGCCTACATCATTTATCTCTTTATCATCTGCAAAGAATGGAAAAACAACAGGCATGAACAATCACAGCACAATATGACCATCCAGTACAGCAACGATTCCACCACCATGGAAATGACCTGGGAAGAAGCGATCAAAATGTTTTCCGAGATACAGGAGGAGTGAGATGCTTGTTGTGCAAGCCTAGCGCAAAATAAATTTATAAAATTAACATTAAAAAAAAGAAGAAATGAACATACAACAAATCATCTGTTTATTGAAAGCCTATTTTATTGAAAACTGGAAAAGGGACCTCTGGCTGTTCGGAATCACAGTCCTTTTCGCCATGCTGTTCCCCAGTTTTATCTCCACCCTCATGATCGTATATATATGGTTATTTGCGGAAAAACTGTGGAATCCGCTACATAACCCTACAGCAAAAATGCACTTTCTGACCATACCTGCAGGATACAGGGAAAAAACCACCGCCTACCTGCTGCTGTACAACGTCTATTTTATTCCGGTGCTGGTTCTTTCGGCCCTTGCCGGTTGGGGGTTTATGAGTCTTGAACCTGTTCAAAGAGTTTGGTTTTATCATGCTGATTTTCCCAAACTGATTCCCTTGCTTTCAAGCATGTACATTATAGGATCCACCCTCTTTTTCGGCAACATCTATTTCAAAAAGAACGCCAGCCTCAAAATCATCGCCGCATACATACTCGCCTTTCTGCTGTCGGTCGTCCTCTTTATTGCCGTAAATATCTTATCCGACACCATGAGTTCCCAATTCATGTTTGCCACTCCCATGATGCCGAACTGGCACATTCTCGGACCGGTCATCATCCTGTTCTTCTATTTTCTGAGTTATTTACGCTTAAAGGAGACGGAGGCCTGACATGGATTTCAACAACACACAGGCCATCTACCTGCAACTTAAGGACTGGATGTGCGAACAGCTTTTATCCGGAAAATGGGAAGCTGGAGGCCGCATACCATCCATCAGGGAACTGGCGGTACAGTTTGAGGTGAACCCCAACACCATGATGCGCGCATACGAACACCTGCAGCAGACAGGCATCATCCACAACAAACGGGGTATAGGCTATTTCGCGAGCGAGGATGCAGTGGAAAAAATCCTGCAAATCCGCCGTCAGAAGTTCATTGACGAGGAGATTCCGGCATTTGTCCGGAAAATGAAGCTCTACCGCGTGGACTGGAAGGAGGTGGAAGGAATATCTGAAAAAAGCCTATAAATATGGCGATAAAGAGATAAAAGAGACCGTCCGCAAAATCCAATCGGAGAAAAAACGGTAGACGGAAGGTTGCACTTCAGTGGCTGTGGTTTGGTGCTGCGAAATGTAGCGGGGAATTTTTAGAAGTCTACTTAAATTATCAGACAAAAGTAGGGGGCGCAAACATTGTGTCCCTACTTTTTTGAGGAAACTTCTAATAAATCCCCTAAAGTTCCCTATACATCCAAACCTCGGTCCCAATCCTTGTAAATGACGTCGTAGCCCTGGGCGCGGACCATGGCCTCCATCTCTTTGGGACTGCGGTCATCGTTAATGTGGAACTGCTCCAGATTCTCATTGGGATGGGCATACCCGCCCGGATCGGTTTTGGAACCGGCACTCAGCGAAGTGACACCCAAAGTGACAAAATGGTCACGCATGTTCCGTGTTTCACGGGTGGACATGGCGATTTCAACATCGTGGTCAAATATACGGAAAGCCCACAGCGTTTGTGCAAACTGCCGCTCACTCATCAGAAATGAGGGCTGGTAGCCGCCAGCAGCCGGACGCATTCGGGGAAAGGAGACACTATACTTCTGCTGCCAATAGTTTTTTGTCATAAAACGCAGATGCATCGCCAAATAGACCATTTCAGTGCGCCACTCCTCCAAACCGATCAGAGCGCCCATGCCAATACGGTGGATACCGGCCTTAGCGGCACGTTCAGGCGTACCTAACCTCCACTGGTAGTGTGATTTCATCCCTTTGGGGTGGTACACTTTGTAACGTTTTTCATTGAACGTTTCCTGATATATGTAAAGGGTGTTGGCCCCAGCTTTGACCATCCGTGCATAATCCTCTGTTTTCATGGGAAAAACCTCCAGGTTAATGGCGGCAAAATGCGGACGGCAGAGCCGGATGGCATGTTCGATGTAATCCACGCCGGCCTCCACGGGATATTCACCCGTCAGCAGCAGCACATTGTCATAACCCATTTGCTTGATAACGGCTATTTCCTCCATGATTTCACTGTCAGAAAGGGTTTTGCGCACTATCTTGTTGTTGTAGTTGAAACCGCAGTAAATGCAATGGTTGCTGCAGGCATTGGACAAATACATCGGGATATAGAACTGCATAACCTTGCCGAACCGCTTTTGGGTCAGCGCACGGCTCATGTTGGCCATCACCTCCAGATAAGGCTCGGCTGCCGGAGAAATAAGTGCCTTGAAATCCTCCAAAGAGAGCATCTCCTTGGAAAGGGCTCTGCGCACGTCATGGTCAGTTTTGGCATAAATGCTGCGGGTCACCTCCTCCCAAACCAAATCCTTTATCGTATCGTAAAATTCCATCTTTACCTATTTTATCACTTTACCAGTCATAAGGCAACTCAAAAAACCTGTTGCTTCCCCTTTTCAAGCATTATTTTCAAGTTGTGAAAACACCGTCACTCTATCTGCCCTTTGTCCGAGACCTCCCGCGAAATGCGCATGGCGCAGAAATTGGGGCCGCACATGGTGCAGAACGGGGTGTTTTTGATACGCTCGGCACCGAAATAATCCATAGCCCTTTCGGGATCGATGGAGAGGTTGAACTGGTCGTTCCAGCGGAACTCGAACCGCGCCTTGCTCAATGCGTTGTCACGTTCCATGGCAGCAGGATGCCCTTTGGCGATATCGGCTGCGTGGGCGGCAATCTTGTAGGCCATGATGCCGTTGCGCACATCCTCCTTGTCGGGCAGGCTCAAATGCTCCTTGGGTGTGACATAGCATAGCATGGCAGTTCCCATCCAGCCTATCATGGCGGCACCGATGGCCGAAGTGATGTGGTCGTAACCCGGGGCGATGTCGGTGGTCAGCGGTCCGAGGGTGTAGAAGGGCGCCGAATGGCACCATTCAATCTGCCGTTCCATGTTTTCCTTGATTTTGTGCATTGGCACGTGGCCGGGACCCTCAATCAGCACCTGCACATCCTTTTTCCATGCCCTCTCACACAGTTCGCCCATGGTTTTCAGTTCCCCGAACTGCGCCTTGTCATTGGCGTCGTGGATACTGCCCGGACGCAGGCCGTCCCCGATGGAGACCGCCACATCGTATTGTGCCAGAATGTCACAGATTTCATCCCAATGGGTGTAAAGAAAATTCTGTTCATGATGTTCCTTCATCCATTTGGCCATAATGGAGCCTCCTCGCGACACAATGCCGGTCAGCCGCTCGGCGGCATAAGGCAGATGCTCCAGCAGAAGCCCTGCATGGATGGTGAAATAGTCAACCCCCTGCTCGCACTGCTCTATCAGTGTGTCACGGTACATCTCCCAAGTAAGCTCCTCCGCCCTGCCGTCCACCTTTTCCAAAGCCTGGTAGATGGGCACGGTTCCCATCGGCACCGGACAGTTGCGGATAATCCACTCGCGGGTCTGGTGGATGTGTGCGCCGGTGGAGAGGTCCATCAGCGTGTCACCGCCCCAGCGGGAGGACCAGACACTTTTCTCCACCTCCTTCGCGATGTCGGAGCCCAATGCGGAATTGCCGATATTGGTGTTGATTTTCACCAGGAACTTGGCACCGATGATCATCGGCTCCGCTTCAGGATGATTGGGATTGCAGGGCAAAGTGGCCCGTCCGGCGGCAATCTCGTCGCGGACAAACTCGGCGGTAATGTAGGAATCACCCCCTTTTTTTCCCATGTTCTCACGAATGGCCACATATTCCATTTCAGGTGTGACAATGCCTTTCCGCGCCAAAGCCATCTGGGTGAACGGCACCCCCCTTTTCGCCCTTTTGGGCAGGTTGACCACCGGAAACATGAAAGGTTTCAAAGAGCTGTCGTCCATCTGGCGGTTGGTGTACTCGGAAGAAAAGCGTTCCAGCTGCTCGACGTTGTCGTCGTTAGCATGCCAGGCTTCCCGCAAGCGTGGCAGACCCTTTTTAATGTCAATCTCCACCTCCGGATCGGTAAAAACGCCGCTGGTGTCATACAGGTTGATGCTTCCGTTGGAAATCCGCTTTCCCTCCACCACAGTGTCGGTCAGCTGCACTTTGCGCATCCCCACACGGATTGGGAAACGGTCCGACTCCACATATATCTTTTCCGAGTTCCGGAAAGCGCCACAAATATCCTTGTTTGTATCTGTCATTTGGTCTATATTTTTCAAATTTAACCTCTTATAACGGGCATTTTGCACCAGCCCACCATAATTAAATATAACGTACCAGAATTGTTTTTTAGTATGAGGTGAGGGAAAAAAAATCAAACGGACATTTCCACATGCTCCCAACGAACACTTTCTTTCAATATCGCAGGAGGATTACCTCCTATTACTTGGTTCTCACCCGAAAAACAAGATTTTAACATCGTGCCGGCTGCAACAACGGTGTTGTTGGGGACTACGGCTCCTTTCAACAGAACACTCTTGCATCCTACCCAAACATGACTGCCTACGGTAATTGGCTTGTCAGGATTGGTACGCGACCCATTTTTGTCATACAAGGGGTGTTCGTCAGTATCCATCACAAGTATGTCCCAACTAAGCAGACAATCTTTTCCGAAAGTAATACTATTGGCGCAGACAATGGTACTTTCCGCCGTCATGTTGAAACCATCCCCAAGTTCCAACAGGCCGCGCACGGACAGTTTGGAACCATGCCCTATGCTTGCCTTTCCGCCGAAGCGGACAGTTCCGCTCACCTGCCAAATGCTGCGGGAACGATTTCGGTCGTAATGTCCCACATCTCCAAAACCAATCTTTACCATGGCCGTTTCCACTTTTTCCGGCAGGCAGATTTTGCCGTGCAGCTCACGCAGAAATGTACGGTGCGACACAATTACAGGAAATTTCAATGCTTTCTTCAATGGAAAATAGTGCAAATTGAAGCGCAGCGTTTTCGGGATGGAAAAAAGAAGGTTTACCATATCAAATGCGGTCATGGCAGGCTGATTTTATAAAAAAGTGATATGTATTCAGATATTTCATTACTTTGGCAGATGCTGGTCGACATCCTGCTGCTCCTCATCCAAAAAGGCGGTGAGCGGCGATGAGGCCACGGCAAAGTCATTGGTCTGCCCCAATCCTGCAAGGCGGGCCGCACGTCCTGCCTGCACAGCCAAGGCGAAGGCACGGGCCATTTCTACGGGATTGTCGGCAATTGCGATAGCCGTGTTGATAAGGCATGCATCCGCACCCAGTTCCATGGCGTATGCGGCGTGCGATGGGGCTCCGATACCCGCGTCAATCACAACCGGAACATTGCTCTGCTCAATGATGATCTGCAGCATCTCCTCATTTTTGATGCCCTTGTTGGTGCCTATCGGGGCGGCCAGCGGCATGACAGTGGCTGCTCCGGCCTCTTCCAGCTGTTTGCAGGCAACCGGATCCGCCTGGATGTACGGTAACACCACAAACCCTTCTTTCACAAGTATTTCAGTAGCGCGAAGGGTTTCGCGCACATCTGGCAGAAGGTATTTCGGGTCGGGATGGATTTCCAGCTTTATCCAATTTGTGCCGGTAGCTATTTTGCTCATTTTTGCTGCAAAAACCGCCTCTTCGGCATTACGTACGCCCGACGTGTTGGGCAACAGCTGGATGTTTTCTGGAATGAAAGACAGCACATCCTCATTTGCACTGTCCTGGGTGTTCAAACGTTTGAGCGCGGTGGTCACCATTTCGGTCCCCGATGCTGCAATCGCCTGTGCCATCACCTGATTGGAGGGGAATTTGCCAGTTCCCACAAAAAGTCTTGAACGGAAAGTTCTGTCCGCTATTTTCAAAAAATCTCCCATACTTGTCATTTCTTAAAGATAAAGATATTGTTACGTTTACGGGGTTTCCTGGCGTATGCCGAATGAAACTGTCCAATATGATATAACGTAAAAAACAAATGGATTATTGTACGGGGACCTCTAAATTTTTGGAACTTCCCGTAAGAAAAAAAAAATTCCCTCCAGATAATGGGAAATGATTTTTTTATCAAATACTGTTCCGCACGAAGATTTTATCTATTTTTGCACTTTCTTGAATTCTATATTTGGTAAGTTACAATTTATTAAAAATAAAGTATTTAGATAATGACTGAGTTGCAAAAAAAACCGTTCTGGAACCAAATCACCTCCTATCTGTATGTCATTGCGGGCAGCATCCTGTTCGCCGTGGGAGACATCATGTTTGTCAACCCCTACCTGATGGCGCCGGGAGGCACCTACGGTCTGGCCAACGTCCTCAACACGGTCTGGCCTTGGCGAGTGGGTTTTTATGCCATCTGTATGGATATTCCGCTTCTGCTGATAGGTACGCTGATACTTGGGCCGAAATTCGGTACCAAAACCATTCTCAGCACCTTTGTCATTTTCGGAGCGACCTGGGTACTGGAGTCCACATGGGGATATAATCCTGTAATTCATGGAGGTATTTTCACCGACATCTCCAACTGTGACCCCAACTTTTTCAACACATTGGTGAAAATTCCGAAAAGTGAGACCTATTTTGTACCCGACTACTTCCTGAACACTGTCCTTGCCGGCGGCATCTACGGGATTGCCATCGGATTGATTTTCAAGTCAGGTTCCACTTCCGGAGGCAGCGACATCATCTCCATGATTATCCACAAATACACCAAGTTCTCCCTTGGCGCCCTGACCATTCTGGTGGATTCCTGCATCACCCTCACCACCTTCATCGCCTTCAAACAAATCCGTCTCCCGATTTATTCCATTCTGCTGATAATCATTGAAGGATGGGTCATCAACATCGTGATTGACGGTGTAAAATCCTACAAGACAGTCTTCATTGTGACCGACAATATCCAAGCAGTCAGCGACTTCATTATCAACGAGCTGCAACGCGGCGCAACCTGTTTCTCCGGTATAGGCCTCTACAAAGGCAGCGAACGGAAAATGATATATGTGACTGTCAGCCGCCAGGAGCTTGTGAAACTGAAAAGCAACCTTCGCTACCTTGACCCTAACGCCTTTGTGAATGTCATGGAAAGCAACGAAATCATGGGGTTGGGCTTCAAGTCGCTGCCAAAAGAGTAAAGGGGGACTTCTAAAAATTCCACGCTTTATAGCATCTGCCACACCATTTCACCAAACCACAACCCACTGACGTTCAAAGAACGTCAGTGGGTTGTGGTGAAAATGTTTACAATTTTGTTTTATTTCGCAAAGTAATTTTTAGGAATCAGGCGAACACTTCCAAAATTTCCCGGCATGCAAATGCCGTCTCCCCGCTGTTGAGCAGCATGCCCGAAACCGCCACGCCGTACACGCCGGCCTGTTTCAGCGGAAGCAGGTCGTCAGCAGTGATGCCGCCGATGGCATATACGGGGATGCCGATGCCCCGCTGCTGCAGTGTGTTCATGATGCTTTCATAGCCCTCCAATCCCAGCACCGGGGCGAGCTTTTTCTTGGTTTCGGTGAAGCGGAAGGGCCCGATGCCCAGATAATCCGCGCCGTCGGCCACCGCCTTCAGCGCATCGTCGGCGGTGTTGCAGGTGGCACCCAAAAGGAAACGGCTGCCGGTAATCTTTTTTGCTTCGGCCACCGGCATGTCGTTCTTCCCCACATGAATTCCGTCAAAGAGGCCGCTCTCCAGCAGGTGGATACGGTCGTCCACGGTGAGCAGCGCACCGTGCCGGTCGCAGGCTGGGCGCAGTT
>CAJOQK010000034.1 GCA_905236885.1 uncultured Bacteroidales bacterium | reverse complement strand
CTCGTTCGGCTGCGCCTCACTCAAACAGTTGCCGTTCTTAACGCCGGAATATCGCGATGGATTACGTCTTTTTTTCAATGCCGGAACTGACTTCGCCTATTACGGCTACAACGCCGCCAACACCCGTGCATACAAGCTTTCCATGCTCAACACCAACCAGTGGGTGAACGGCGAGCCGCAACCATTAAGCTTGCAGCCGCAAAGTGCCATGTTCTATCCAAATGCCTACCTGAACTTCAACCAGAACGGCGAGTACACCAAGCATTATTACAATGGGGTGGAGCGCATTGCAAGCCGTTTGGGTGACAATACACAAATATAATGGTCCCTTAAATTCGGGCAGCATTAGATGAAACTATAGTCCGGCATGCAAAAAATATGATAAAAACAGGCTGGCCTATTGAATTAATAAGTATTTTTGCAAAAATTAATGTTTAACCAAAGTTGCATTTGTAAGTTGAATGCAGCGAGTAAATTTTTCTATTAAATATTTTTGTTTTTGCATTGAAATAAAATATATCTTTGCAGAATTATTTGAAGGCAGCCATGAGAAGGCAAATAGGAATCTGCATACTTTTTGTTTTCAGCTTTTTTGCCCTTTCCGCCACGAACAGTCGGGATGGGTTGTCCTTTGTGGAGAACAAGGGACAATGGAATGATTGTGTGCGTTTCAAGTCCGAATTCAGGGGCGGAGCCCTCTTTTTGGAGGAGTCGGCGGTCACATTTCTGATGCAGCATCCGGAGGATATGGAGGCCTTCCGTGCACGCAAGTTCGCGCCCGAATCGGCGGAGTTGCCGGAGCCGGTGGTGCGGATGTATGCCTGGCGGGTGCATTTTTTGAACGCCAGGCCGCACAGGCTGTTGGGCGAGGGGCTTTTCCCAGACTATCACAATTACTATTTGGGGAAGGATCCGCAGCATTGGGCTTCGGAGGTGCGCTTGTATGAGCACGTATGTTACCAGCAGTTGTATGAAGGCATTGATTTGTACTACACTTCGGTCAAAAGCTCCTACAAGTACGAGTTTCATCTGCAGCCGCAGGCTGATCCGGCACAGATTGCCATGCTGTATGAAGGGGCGGACAAACTCTATTTGAAAGAGGGGAACCTTTACATCAGAATGGCCGATTATGAGATGGTGGAACTGAAACCGTATGCCTATCAGGAGGATGATTATGGAAACCGGAGTGAGGTGGCCTGCCGCTTTGTGGTAAAAGGGGAGAGGGTGACTTTCCGGTTGGGCAGATATGATACCGCCAAAGTCCTGGTTATTGACCCTGTGATGGTGTTTTGCTCCTATACCGGTTCCAAAGCGGACAATTGGGGCTATACCGCCACCTATGACCGGCACGGGAACCTGTACGGCGGAGGCGTAGCGTTCGGCACCGGCTATCCCACCACGTTGGGCGCGTTCCAGACAAAATATGCCCTAGGCGGAAGCTGTGACATTGCCATCACCAAGTTCTCTTCCGATGGCACCACTATTCTTTTCTCCACCTATTTGGGAGGAAATGGCAGTGAGGTGCCTCATAGCCTTGTGGTCAATGACAACGATGAGCTGTTTGTGCTGGCCAGCACCTCGTCGGATGATTTTCCAGTCTTGCCGCAGGCTTTTGACACCACTTTTTCTTTCACAGACTCTACCTTTTTTGTGCTAACTAATACTATATATTATATAAATGGATCAGATATAGCGGTGGCAAAATTCAATGCCACAGGTACGCAGCTGATGGGTTCCACCTACTTTGGAGGTTCCGGCTACGACGGTTTGAGCACGGATGTGGGGCTGCGGAAAAACTATGCAGATGAGGTGCGAGGCGAAATCATGGTGGACGCCTACAGCAATGTATATGTGGTTTCCAGTACAAATTCCCAAGATTTGCCGGTATCGGCAACTGCCTTCCAGCCGCAATATGGCGGAGGGAAGCAGGACGGCTGCATAGCCAAGTTCAGCTATGACTTGCGGCATCTGATCTGGTCTTCCTATATGGGCGGGGACAGTTCCGACGCTTTATACAGCATGGTGCTGGACAAAAATGACAACCTTTATGTGTGCGGAGGCACCAAGTCCCGGAATCTGCCCACCACTTCATCGGTGGTGCAGGGCAGCCATGGCGGAGGTGTCAGCGACGGGTTTATCGCCCATGTCTCCACCAACGGCAACCAGTTGAAAGCCCTGACCTATTATGGAAAGGAGGGATATGACCAAACCTATCTGATCAAAAAGGATCAGGCGGATAACGTGTATGTTATGGGCCTTACCGATGCCACAGGCTTCGCCTGGATCAGCAATGCGCAGTGGTATGTTTCCGGCGGAGGCCAGTTCATCTCCAAACTGAACCCTCTTTTGACAAAGGTGGTATGGTCCACAGCTTTCGGAACCACCTTGCGTACCGGTCCCGATTTGTCGCCTACAGCACTCATGGTTGATTTGTGTGGCCATGTCTATTTTTCGGGGTGGGGTTCACCCGATGTGAACGCCCATGTGGGTAATAAAAATTGCGGAACACGCGGTCTGCCTCTTTCCACTGATGCGCTCAAACTGACCACCGACAACAATGACTTTTACTTTTTCACTTTGGATAAGGATGCTTCCAATATGTTGTTCGGCAGCTTTTTCGGCGGCTTTTCGTCCGGTGACCATGTTGACGGCGGAACCAGCCGTTTTGACCGCAAGGGTTGCATCTACCAGGCCATCTGTGCCAGCTGCGGCGGTGTGAATGACCTGCCAGTGACCGACAGTGCGGCAGCCAGGTACAACCGGAGCTTCAACTGCAATTTGGGTGTGGTGAAGATTGACTTCAACATTCAGGAGGTGGTGGCCGATTTTTCCATGCCCAATGTGGTCTGCGCTCCCTATCAGATTGCTTTTGACAATACTTCCCGCGTGGTGACAGATACCACCACCAGTTTCTATTGGGATTTTGGCGACGGGACCTCCTCCACGCAGAAAAATCCGACACATGATTATGTGAAGTCGGGCACCTATACTGTCCGGCTGGTTGTTTATGACACTTCAAGCTGTAATGTCAGTGACACTTTGTGCAAGGATCTGCTGGTGCTTTCCAATTCCATGGACACGCTGCCCGACCGGACCATCTGCAAGGGCGATTTCATACAGATTGGTATTCCGCCGGCCAGCTCCTCCAATGTCACCTATTCCTGGTATCCGGCGGATGGGTTGAGTGGTACGGAAATTTCCAACCCCATCGCCTCCGACACCGTGGACAGGACCTATTATATGACCATTACGGATGGAAACTGTGTGGATACCTTGCGTGTGCGGGTGCATGTGGTGGAGCTGAAGATTGGTCAGCTTCCTGGTCTGATGCGTGTATGCCAGGGGGACAGCCTGCATGTCTATCCCCATCCGGAAGGCCCCGCCACTTTCCAATGGTCCTCCGGCCCCTATTTTAGGGATACGCTGAACGCATCGCTGCGCTCCCCCGAGCTTCATTTGGCCAATGGACATACGGCCACCTATTATCTCCGGATGCGGAATGACTTTTGTGTTTTGACGGACAGTTTGAAAGTCAAGGCTTCGGTTCTGCGGATTCGCCCTGCGGATGAGAATACGGCCTGTTTCGGAGATACGGTTTGCCTCATGCCCCGTTTGAGTTACACTTTGGGTGACACCCTCGTCTACCAGTGGCAGAACAGTTTGCCAATCTGCAGTTCAACTCCGGTTTCCCAGCTTTGTGTAAAGGCGGAGCATTCCTCCACGGTTTTCCTGCAGGTGACCAATCAGGTCGGTTGCATGGCGAACGACACATTCAGGTTGACAGTGGATACGGTGGAGGCTCATTGTTTTGTCAGTGAAATACAATGCCCTGGCATGCAGAACGGACGGATTTCGGTGCAGCCTTTCAATGGAATGGCTCCGTTTGGCTTCCAATGGATACCGGATGTGAGCCAGGACAGTGTGGCAGACCATCTTTCGGCAGGCGATTACGAGGTTCTGGTGACCGACACGTTGGGATGCACGAGCCGTTATCTGCTGCATATTACCGAACCGCAGCCGTTACAGATACTGATTGCCGACTCAAATCTGCAGACCTATTGCAAGGCTGCCTGTGCGGCATTTGTGCAGCTGCAGGTGCAGGGTGGCGAACCGCCTTATGATTGTGTATGGAATACAGGGGACACCGGTTTTCTGCTGCAGTCGATGTGCGCCGGGCAATACCGCTTTTATCTGGAGGATGCGCGGCATTGCCGTGACACTTTTTCAGTGGAGGTCCGTGACACATCCGACTTTTATGTGACTGTGCGGGTGAGGGATGCCACCTGTCCGGACAAGTGTGACGGCAGCATTGCCATGGCTCCGCATGGGGTGCCGCCCTATACGTTGCAATGGAGCACGGGGCAGACCTCCGTTTATGCGCAGGACCTTTGCGCAGGACAGTATGATATTTGGGTTGAAGATGCACGGCAGTGTCACCGGCGCATTTTTCCTGAGGTGAAGAATCCGCCGCCCATAGTGATTGACAGTATCCGTGCGCGTGGACCGGTTTGCAGCGGAGAGTCAAACGGCTGGATAGAGCTGTTCGTCTCAGGAAGGGACAAGCCGGAAGATTTCCATTTCTTCTGGAACGGAGTGGAGGGCGGCAGCCTGCATGAAAATCTTGTTTCCGGCAGCTATCATCTGCATGTGGCCGATTCAATCGGTTGTGGAACGGATACCTTGATAGTTTTGAGGGAGTTTGACTCCATCACATGTGAAATTACAGCCACCAAGGTGCCTTGTGAGGAAATATGCAATGCCGTGGCCACCTCTGTGGTTCAGGGCGGAAGCCTTCCTTACCGGTACTTTTGGGACAACGGGGACACCAGTTCCAATACGGAAAATCTTTGCAAAGGAAGTCATTCGTTAGTGGTGACCGATGCCAACGGCTGCACGCGGACCTTTGTTTTCGGGGTGACCGATTCCTCCTCGTTCAGCCAGCCCATACATGCCTGGGCGGAACCTTATGAAATTTATGCTGGAGAGAAAAGCTTGCTGTATGCTACGGATTTGGGAACAGGTTTCCATTATCAGTGGTCTCCGACAGAGGGACTTACCCCATCCACGGGCAGTTGTGTGGAGGCCTCGCCCGATGATACCTTGGTTTATGAGGTCATTGTGACCGACACTTTCGGCTGCATGCGTTCGGATACGGTGCTCCTGATTGTAACCCATGTCATTTGCGACAATCCTTATGTGTATGTGCCCAACAGTTTCTCCCCGAATGGTGACGGTTTGAACGATGTGCTGTACGTTCGGGGTGATTTGGTGGAACGGCTGCATTTCGCGGTTTACGACCGTTGGGGCGAGTGCGTGTTTGAGACCACCGACCAGCGCAGGGGATGGGACGGCACCTACAAGGGCAAGGAGTGCGTGCAGGGGGTTTATGTCTATTATCTGGAGGTGCATTGCAAAGGCAGGACGGAAAACCTGCTCAAAGGGAATGTCACTTTGATCCGCTGAGGAACCGGTGCGGATGGAGGGGAAGGAATAGAAGATAGAAGACAGGAGACAGAAGTCGGAAGTCAGATGGGTGATTGTAGAGAGTTGTGGCTGGAGGTGTCCGGAACCGCAGTGCAACAAAAATGAAGAAAGTATCTTGTTGGAGGCGACAAAAGCCGGAAAACAGTGAACAACTTTCCTCTTTTTTGTGGGGTCCAATAACCCTTTTTTAATTTTTTCCAATATATACCATTGTTTATCAATAATTTGTAAAAAATTCAAAAAAAATTGCAAAAAAGTTGAAAAGTGTGTCTTTCGCATTATTTTTTTGCTTTTCTTTGCATAAAGCAAGGGAAGAAGAGCACATCCCAGCCTTGTTTTCTGTAAATCAATAATAATCAGTTGAATAAAATGATAGACAGATTAAAAATGGTGAAAAGAAACGGGGAATTTTGGGGAATTTTGGGAAAAATGATGCAATTTTTGGGAAAATCTGCCTTCCCGTGCCGGTTAAAACTAAAAGAATGATGTTAGCGACAGAGGGTACATTTTCAAGTGCGATTGACAGCAGCGGGCGGTTCCAGTTTCCGTCAGTGCTGGTGAAGGAGGTGCGTCCGGAGGCGGAAGGCCGTTTTGTGATGAACCGCAGCACTGAGAAATGCATCACCCTTTATCCGATGGATGTCTGGAAGGTGTACCGCGAGCGTTTGAGCAGGGTGAATGTTTTTCAACCGGCCATGCGACAGGCTTATCGCTATTTTATGGGAAGTGCTACGGAGGTGAGTTTGGACAAGAAGAACCGTATGCTGATTCCCAAGCCATTGGCACAGTATGCGGAGTTGGAGAAAGACCTGCTGATTGTGTGCACTCCGGCATTTATTGAATTGTGGAATCCGGATCTGTATGAGGCCTCGTTGCAACAGTTCGCCGCCAACGATGCGGACGCAATGAATGAAATAGCCAATCAAATATTTGGAGGAGGGGACTTTTATGACAGCCTATCATAATCCCGTACTGCTCCGTCAAAGTGTGGAGGGCTTGAATGTCCGTCCTGATGGTATTTATGTGGATTTGACTTTTGGCTCCGGACAAAGCTCCCAGGCAATATTACAGCTGCTGAACCCTTTCGGACTGTTGTTGGCCTTTGATCAGGATGCTGATGCGCAAGCAAATGCGCCGCAGGATTCCCGTTTCACCTTTATCTCGGCAAATTTCAGGCATCTGAAGAACTATCTGCAGTATCATGGGGTGAGTCGTGTGGATGGCATTTTGGGTGATTTGGGAGTCTCGTCGCATCAGTTTGATGTGGCGGAGCGCGGATTCAGCACCCGTTTCGACGGTCCGTTGGACATGCGGATGGACCGGCGCAAGTCATTGACAGCCGCCCATGTGCTGGCCAGCTATTCCATAGATGAATTGGCCGGCCTGTTTTACCGTTACGGTGAAGTTTTCAATGCACGCCGTCTGGCGCAAATGATTGTGCAGGCGCGCGAACACCATCCGGTGGCAACCACTTCGGATTTGCGGGAGCTTGTCATGCAGTGCGCGCCCAAAAACAGGGAAAACCGCTATCTGGCACAGGTGTTCCAGGCGTTGCGCATTGAGGTGAACCAGGAAATGGAGGTGTTGGAGGAGATGCTTCAGCAGACCATAGCGCTACTGAACCCGGGTGGCAGGCTGGTGATTATCTCCTACCATTCGTTGGAGGACAGGCTTGTGAAACAGTTTATGCGTAGCGGCAACCTGCAGGGAACCGTGGAGAAGGATTTTTACGGGAACAGCCAGTCACCTTTCCGGCTGGTGACCCGCAAGGCCATTGTGCCTGATGAGGCGGAGATGGAGCTGAACAGCCGCAGCCGCAGCGCCAAATTGAGAATATGTGAAAAAATATAGTTATGCCGAACAGATACAACCCTGATTTGAAACAGCCGAAAATGCAGCATGCTCCACAAGCGCAGGAGCGTGAAGGACATGTGCCGGACAGGGAGGTTCCGCCTTCTGGGGAGGAGCAGCCGAAAAAGGCGTATAAGGGATTGAGAAAATGGATTCTGTATATTTTGGGAGCCGAGTATCTCCGCAAAATTGATTTCAGGAAAAATCTCCCCTTTATCCTTTTGGTGGTGGCCATGCTGATTTTTCTGGTGTATCAGAACCTGTTGACATTGTCCAAACAGAAAAAGCTGGAGATGCTGGACAAGGAACGTATTGAATTGAATGACAAATATGCCCAAATCATGGAACAGCGTGAGACCTTGTATGTGGACAGTAGCCGTCAGGATGCCCTCCTGGAGATTTTCCGCGAAAAGGGCTTTGTGGACGACAGCAGCATAGTGTATGACATTCATAAGGAAAGAAAGGGACGGAAAAGATGAAAAAACTGTCGCTTCGGCTTTTTGTGGTTTATTTGGGGCTGTTGATTTGGGGTGTTATCATCATTATCCATTCTTTCTCCCTGGTTCATCAGCGAAGGGACGCCTATCTGGGAAAATTTGATGACACCCTGACCGTCGGGAACCGCTATTTCCAGATTAAACAGGGAAACAAGCAGGGTTTCCGAGGCAATGTTTATGCGGATGGAGGCGAAATCATCTCCACTACCATTCCTATTTATGACCTTTATTGGGAAATGGACAAGGTGGGTGTGGAGCCGAAGGATTCCGCTTTTTTCATGGCGCGTGTGGATACGCTGATCAGTGTCTTGTGCCAACTGACCCCTAAGGTTTCGCGGGAGATGTACGAGCAGCGCATCAAGGAGGCCTATCTGGATTATTATGCAAAATGCAGGCTTGCCTCACTGAAAAAGGGCAGCAAGGACAAATTCGTGCAGGAACAGGGCCGGCGCGAGCTGGCCGACTTGAAAGCCGCTGTCAGGAAAAAATATGAGGTTATCAAGATTTCGGTTGACATCCATCCCGATTCATGGGTTCGCCATACCGATTGGGACCGCATCCGCCATCTGGTGGGGGAGAAGGAACGCAAGGGTGTGTACTATGCGGGCTTCCGCGTGGACGAGCGTTATGTGCACCATAATGCGTATGAGAATTATGCCTCATCGGTCATCGGAATGAAGAGGGAAGACAACAGCTACAGTGGCATTGAAGGCTATTATGACAGCCTGCTGGCCGGTGAGAGCCTGAAATATCGCAAACTATATGTGAACAGGGTGCTGGTGCCGTTGAGGGAGAACCGGCACATCCAAGTGCAGAACGGCTGTGACATCACCACCACCATCAACATTGAGATGCAACGTATGGTGGAACAGGTGTTGCGGGAAAAATTGGAGGAGATCCGTCCCAAGTGGGGCTGCGCGATTTTGATGGAGACCAAAACTGGTGCCATTAAGGCCATCTCCAATTTGATGATGAACAAAGATGGTGTGTATGAGGATATCGCCGATCACGCCATTACGGAGAGTTACGAACCCGGTTCCACCTTCAAGACTGTTGCGTTGCTGGCGGCACTGGACACCCGCAGGGCTGAGGTCACCGATACGGTGGCCTGTACCAAAAACCGCCGCCTGACTGTGCAGCGGGCGTTTGAAATTTCGGACAACGACGGAATCTACAATGTCACTCACGGTGTATTCAAGCATATTGACCAGTTTTTGATGAAAATTGACCTTATGGGACTGAATACGGATCTGGCTTTGGAGACGGTCAATGCCAGGTATGCCCCATTGGACGGAAAACGGCTCAGCGACATTGACTACAACCATGTTACGCACGGGTATGCCGTCAAGTTGCCGCCTGTCTATATGCTGGCCTTTTACAATGCAATCGCCAACAACGGCTGCTACATGAAACCTTATCTGGTACAGGAAGTAACATACCCTAACGGTGAGCGTAAAGTGATGCGTCCGGTCGTGGTGAAGGCACAGATTGCGCATCGGGATGTGATTGCCAAGGTGCAGGCCTGTCTGGAGGGGGTGGTCACACATGGGACCGCCACCAGAGCAAGGGATGCCTATTACCTGCGCATGGTCAAGACGGACAGCACCGTCAGGCCGCTGTTGGCCGGGAAGACGGGAACCGCCCGCATCTATGACGCGAAGTCCCGCCAATATGCAGGCTACAACAACTCCACATTTGTGGGCTATTTTCCGGCAGAGAACCCGCAATATACCTGCCTTGTGCTGATTTCCGGCACCTCCCTGGATGCAGGTGTCGTGGCCGCACCTGTCTGTTTGGAAATAGCAGAGAAAATCCAAAGCAGGGATCTCTCCCTGCAGAACTACAAATACAGGGAGTCGCTTTGGAACAAAATGCCTTCAGTCGCGCTGGGTAATGTGTTTGACTTGTACACCTTATATACCCAAATGGGTTACAGGTTTCAGCAAATGCCCAAAAACTACTGGGTCTCGGTATCGCCGGTCGATGGCAGGGACAGCCTGGTGAATGCGCATGCAAAGGATGATAAGAATCTGTACAAATATTTGAAAGGGGCTTCGGTGAAGGATGCTGTTTATCTGCTGGAACGCAGGGGATATCGTGTGCACATTGAAGGAGCCGGCAAGGTTTCCGATGTGGCCTTCAAGAATGATGAAGCCTTTCTGGTATTAAAAAATGAAGCCCGATGAAAAAGATTGGTGAACTGATACAATCCATAGAGGTGCTGCAATGCATTGGTGATACGGGCAGGGAGGTCTTCTCCGTCTGCTTTGATTCCCGTGAAGTGTGTCCGGGTTCGCTTTTTGTGGCACAACGTGGCACGCAGGTGGACGGCCATGCCTTTATCGGTCAGGCTGTGGCGCAGGGAGCTGTCTGCATTGTGCTTGAGGAGATGCCGGAACGGTTGGATGCAAATGTCTGTTATCTGCAGGTTCGGGACGCATCGTTGGCATTGGCCTTCATTGCCGATGCCTTTTATGGCCATCCTTCAAGTAAGCTGAAACTGGTCGGTATTACCGGAACCAATGGTAAAACCACTACAGTCACATTGCTTTACAGGTTGTTCCGTGCTTTGGGTCATTCTGCAGGTTTGTTAAGTACCATTGAGAACCGTATTGGGGACAGGGTCATCCCTTCCACGCATACCACGATGGATGCGGTGCGGATTAACGCCATGTTACGGGAAATGGTGGAGAGCGGCTGCCAGTATGCCTTCATGGAGGTCAGTTCGCATGCCATTGTGCAGCATCGTGTGGCCGCATTGCAGTTTGCCGGAGGCATTTTCAGCAATATCACGCATGACCATTTGGACTATCACAAGACGTTCCAGGCCTACATTGAGGCGAAAAAGGCCTTTTTTGACCAGTTGCCCGCCACGGCGTTCGCCTTGAGCAATGCGGACGATTCCCATGGCAGGGTGATGCTGCAGAATACGAAGGCGAAGAGTCATTACTATGGCTTGAAATCGGGTGCTGTGGATTTTAAGGCCAAAATTCTTGAGCTCCACCTGGACGGTATGCAGCTACAGCTGGACGGTCAGGAGCTGTGGAGCCGCCTGACTGGTGATTTCAACGCCTATAACCTGCTGGCCATTTATGGCACCGCACTGCTTTTGGGTGAGGAGAGGCAGGAGGTGCTGCGACATTTGAGCGCGTTGGAGGCGGCTGAAGGGCGTTTTGCCTGTTACAGCGGATGCAATGGGGTGACGGCAATTGTGGACTATGCGCATACGCCGGATGCTTTGCAGCATGTGCTGCAGACTATCCGGAATATCCGGCAGGCGTCCCAACGCATCATTACAGTGGTGGGTTGCGGCGGTGACCGCGACAAGAGCAAGCGTCCGGAGATGGCGCAAATCGCCTTTGCCCTCAGTGACACGTTGGTACTTACTTCGGACAATCCCCGAACTGAGGCTCCGGAGGCCATTCTGGCGGATATGAAGAGGGGTCTTGCTGAAAAAAGCGATGCTGATTATTTTGTCATTGCCGACCGTGCGGAGGCCATCAAGCTGGCAGTGCGGCTGGCACATGCGGGCGATATTGTGCTCATAGCCGGAAAGGGTCATGAAAAATATCAGGAAATCAATGGAGTAAAACATCATTTTGATGATGTGGAAATAGTGAAAAAATATTTATAGGGAGGACCAATGTTATATACTTTTTTCAGATGGTTGGATGTGCAGTTTGATTTGCCGGGTGCGGGTGTGTTCCAGTACATCTCCTTCCGTATGGCCATGGCTGCCATCACTTCGCTGCTCTTATCCATGGTGATTGGAAAGTTTGTAATTAAATTCCTGCGCAAAAAGCAGATAGGTGAAGAAATTCGCGACTTGGGGCTTGCTGATCAGATGCAGAAGAAAGGCACGCCGACCATGGGCGGTCTGATCATTCTGTCCAGCCTTTTGGTGGCTGTGCTGTTGTTCAATCGTTTGGACAATATCTATATCCAGTTGATGGTATTCACCACCGTATGGTTGGGCCTGTTGGGTTTCAGGGATGATTACATCAAGGTGTTCAAGAAACACAAGGAGGGTATGTCTGCCAAAGGGAAACTGCTGGGCCAGTGTGTTCTGGGTGTGGTGGTCGCCTTGACGCTCTTTTTCCATCCGGGTGTGGTGATCAAGGAGAAATGTACGGCGGAAAATTACGTGCAGACGGAATCGGTTTTCAAAGTTGAGAATGAAAATGCGGCCGGAAGCAATGCCTACCAGTGCGTGGAGCCGGTCAAATCCCTCAAAACCACCATCCCTTTTTTCAAGAACAACGAGTTTGACTATGCCGTTCTACTGAAATGGTTAGGCGACGGCTATGAAAAATGGGCATGGCTGGTATATCTGCCCATCATCATTTTCATCATCTGTGCGGTCAGTAACGGTGCAAACCTGACGGACGGGCTGGACGGTCTGGCCATCGGCACGGCGGCTGTCATTGTGTTTGCATTAGGTGTGCTGGCCTATGTGTCGGGCAACACCATCTTTGCCGATTATCTGAACATTATGTATATCCCCAATACGGGTGAGCTGATGATTTTCACAGGAGCCATGTTGGGAGCCTGTTTGGGATTTTACTGGTGGAACTGCCATCCGGCACAGGTTTTTATGGGGGATACCGGCTCGCTTGCCATCGGTGGCATCATCGCGGTTTTCGCCATCATCATCCGTAAGGAGTTCCTGCTGCCGATTTTATGTGGCATCTACTTGGTGGAAAGTGTCACTGTCATCATCCAAACCAGTTATTGCAAATATTACCGTCGCAAATACAAGCTGCGTCCCGACCAGATTGTGCCGGTAGAGAAACGGCCTTTCCTCATGACCCCCTTGCACCATCATTACCAGAAAAAGGGATTTCATGAGGCCAAGATTGTGCAACGCTTCATAATTGTTGGGATACTGTTGGCGGTAATGACCATAGTTACATTGAAATTACGTTAATGAACGATATGAAAAAGAGAGTCTTGTTAAAGGAAACGGAAAAAATGACCGCATATCAGCCGGCGAACTTCTTTGAAAGCCAGCTGATCCATGCGCGTAACAAACATTTGCAGCAGCTTTTACACACACCGGTGCAGCCCTCCCGCCGCTTGGAGGAGATCAGCCGTTTCGGAGGGGTCTATTTTTTGGACGACTCCCACTCCGAGGATGTGGAGTCGCTTTACTATTCGTTGGAGAAAATACAGCATCCCGTGCTGTGGATTACCGGCGGTGATGACAGCAATGTCAATTACAGGAGCCTGCTGCAGCTGGCGGTGGAAAAGGTGAAGGTGCTGATATGCATTGGGGAGGATAATGAAAACCTGAAAAGGACATTTTCACCCTACATAGGTACCATTTATGAGTGCAAAAGCATGGAGCATGCTGTGAAGACAGCCTATTATTCTGCGGAGCGGGAGGATGCTGTGCTGCTCTCTTCCGCCTGTGCCTGCGATGCCCTGTATGCGGACCGTAAGGAGCAGAGCGATTTGTTCAGGAAAGCGATATCTGAATTGTAGCAGGATTATGGGTAAAATGAAAAATTTATTTGCGCAGATGAAGGGGGACAAGGTGATATGGTTCATCCTGTTCTTCCTTGGCATTTGCTCCATGGTGCTGATATACAGTGCCGCCTCCAACCAGTTATTCAGCCCGACCGAGCGGCACAATCTGATGCCTTTTGTGCGTGCCCACGGCATGTTCGTGCTGTTGGGATGGCTGCTGGCCTTTCTGATCCAATTTGTCGATTACCGGAAAATCGCCCCCTTTTCACGCATCGCATGGCTGCTTGCCTTGGGACTTTTGCTCTATACCTTGATTTTTGGAGGCAGTGAGACCGACATTGTGCGGCGTTCCGTCACAATTTTCGGCAGGCAGATACAGACTTTCTACATTGTGGTCTTCCTGACTATCATCTACATGGCTAATGAGCTGGCGCATGCCGGAACCAAAATTAATGACATCAAGCGGAGGTATCTCCCCTTTTTGGGCTTTGTCGGGTCTTTATGCCTGTTGCTGATGTCCCAGAACGTCTCCACTTCCCTCATCCTGCTTTTCACGACGTTGTTTATGCTCTTCATCTCCGATTTGGGCTGGAAACCGTTTTGGCTTACGGTGGGCGTTTTGGTGGCGGTTGTGCTGTTGCTGGTGGCCACAAGTGGCTTCCATATCGGATTTCTGAACCGTTTTGCCACGGTGCATGCGCGTGTTGAGCGTTTCTTCAATGCACCGGAGGATACAAAGACTTATGTGGAGAACATGACTGAGGCGGAGGTGGACAACATACGTCAGGACATCCAGCTGGAGGGGGCTGTCTCCACAGGAGGCTATCTGCCGGTCAACGGGCCGGGCAACTCCATTTACAGCAACATGCCCCAAAGCTATTCCGACTGTATTTTCGCCATTGCGGTTGAGGAATATGGCGTGATCATAGGGGCGTTGCTGCTTTCCATGTATTTGATACTGTTTTACCGGATATTCCTGATTATCCAGCGTACATCCAACGCTTTCGGTGCCTATCTGGCCGGAGGCTTGGGCTTTTGGATTACCCTGCAGGCGCTTATGCACATAAGTGTTTGCGTTGGGGTGATGCCCAATACGGGACAGACACTGCCGTTGGTGAGCTGGGGAAACGTCTCCATTGTGATTACCAGTATTTGTTTTGGAATAATATTGAATATCAGTAAGACAAAAAACGAGAAAACAACCATAATTTCGGAGGGTGAACATGAGTAAGCGTGTGATAGTTTCGGGTGGAGGAACCGGGGGGCATATTTTTCCGGCCATTGCAATTGCAAATGCTGTAAAGGAAAGGTGGCCGGATGCCGAAATCCTCTTTGTCGGTGCCAACGGGCGCATGGAGATGAAGCGGGTGCCGGAAGCCGGTTATCCCATCAAGGGCATTGACATTTATGGTTTGCGCAGGGACTTGTCTTTCAAAAGTATTGTGGAAAACCTGAAACTGCCTTTCCGGTTACAGCAAGGTATGGGCGTGGCCAAACAGATTATTTTGGAATTCCAACCCGACATCGTGGTAGGTGTCGGCGGCTATGTGAGTGCTCCGGTGCTGAAAAAGGCGGCGGAGATGGGGATTCCCACTCTGATTCAGGAGCAGAATTCCTATCCCGGAGTTACCAACAGGATACTGGCAAAAAAGGCTAGGTGCATCTGCACGGCATACGACCATCTGGAATCCTATTTTCCGAAGGAAAAAACGGTCAAGACAGGCAATCCGGTAAGAAAGGACATCATTAATTTTCCGGAGGACAAGACTCCTGCCTACGCCTATTTTGACCTGAATCCGCAAAAGGCGACCGTGGCGATTGTAGGCGGAAGCTTGGGGGCGAGGACTATCAACGAAAGTGTGCGGGGTTTCATCGATGACTTGCGGGATTTGGATATCCAGTTCATCTGGCAGACGGGGGAGTACTATTTCAACAATTACAAGGAGATGGTCAAAAACCTGCCCAACATGAGGATGATGCCTTTTGTCAAACGGATGGACTATCTTTACCAGGTAGCCGATGTGATTGTATCCAGGGCCGGTGCGTTGTCCATTTCCGAGCTGTGCATTGTTGGGAAACCCTGTATTCTGATTCCCTCTCCAAATGTGGCGGAGGATCACCAGACCAAGAACGCCCGTGTGCTTTCGGATGCGGGGGCTGCGGTGCTGGTTCCGGATGCGGTGGCACGGGAAAAACTGAAATATGAGATTTGGGAGTTGGTGGAAAACCGGCAGAAATGTGAGTCCATGAGCCGGAACATACGGCAGTTTGCCCTTCCAGAGGCGACCCAAAGCATTGTAAGGGAAATTGAAAAAATCATAGGCGCATAATATGGAAAAGCGGCGGTACATATACTTTTTAGGCATCGGAGGCATCGGCATGAGCGCATTGGCGCGTTATTACCATCGCCGTGGCGTGGCCGTGGCCGGCTATGACCGTACGCCATCCCCCTTGACCCGACAGTTGGAGGCGGAGGGCATTGCCATACATTACACAGATAATCCGGCCCTGCTGCCTGCCGTCGTGGAAAAGGCGGTCTACACTCCGGCGGTTCCTAAGGATAGCCGGGAGTGGCGCCAATTGGAGGAGAGTGGGGTGCCTATGGTGAAGCGGGCTGTGCTTTTGGGTGAAATCAGCCGTAGCCATCGTTGCATTGCATTGGCCGGCACACACGGAAAAACCTCCATGACAACACTCACCGCCTTGTTGTGCAGCGCCAGACAGCCGGTGGTGGCTTTCATTGGCGGTGTCGCCAATAATTTTCATTCCAATCTGTTGGATGAGGAAAACGCCCAACTGATGGTGGTGGAGGCGGATGAGTTTGACCGTTCGTTTCTCCAACTCTATCCCGATGTGGCAGTGGTCAGCGCAATGGATGCCGACCATTTGGATATCTATCGCGACGAGGCGCATTTGCGGGAGGCTTTTGACCAGTTCTCCCAACAGATCCGCCCAGGCGGCGTGCTCTTCACCAAACCGTCCCTGCGCACCGGTTTCCACACTTTGGCCGAAGTCCGCACTTATGCGCTTCACGACAGGGCGGCGGACTATTGTGCCTCCAACATCCGCATTACGGAGGCCGGAAGCCTTTTTGACCTTAATACGCCCGACGGTGTGATCCGTGACCTGCTGCTTTCGACAGCCGGTCTGTACAATGTGGAGAATGCCGTTGCTGCTGCGGCTGTCGCTTTGCATGAGGGAGTAGGAGAGGGCTTGCTTCGTGAGCGTCTGGCCTGCTATCAGGGGGTGAAGCGGCGTTTCGAGTACATCATCCGCAGGCCTGACTTAGTATACATTGACGATTATGCTCATCATCCCAATGAGCTGAAAGCCTGTATCGAATCGGCGCGCCAATGGCATGCGGGAAGGCGGCTTTGCGGAGTTTTCCAACCGCATCTCTACAGTCGCACCAGGGATTTCGCGGATGAATTTGCCATGCAGCTTTCAAAGTTGGACGAGGTGGTGCTGTTGGACATCTATCCCGCCCGTGAAAAACCGATAGAGGGGGTCAATTCCCAAATGTTGTTGGATAAAATATCATTGAAAAACAAATATTTGTGTACAAAAGAAGAGCTTATTCCCCTGTTGCGGAAACTTCGTCCGGAGCTGCTGCTGACCATGGGGGCGGGGGATATTGACAGGCTGGTTGAACAGATAAAAAACGCATTATAAGATATGAAGTCAAGGAAAAGGAAAATAATACTCATTGTAGTGATACTGTTGTTGTTGCTCTTTTTTCTGCTCTATTTTGTCTGGAGCAACCGCCAAAGCTACAAAAGTGTGCAATACAGCATCCTGTATCATTCCGACACCTTGGTGAAAACCAAGGATTTGGAGCGATACTTGGCGAAATGCTGCAATCCCATTGCGGGTGAGTTGAAGCGTAATGTGAGCCTGCCGCAGATTGAGGCGCAAATACGCCGCTGGCCTTATTGTGACAGCGTGCGTACCTTTACGGACATTCACGGCAATGTCCGCATTGAGATGGTACAGGCCAAAGTGGTGGCAAGGGTAATCAATGCTGGAGGGGAGTCCTTTTATCTTGCCCGACAGGGAAGCGGAGGTAAGCTCGTGCCGTTTCTTCCCAATCGTCCGTTGCGTGTGCTGGTGGTCAGCGGAAACATTCCGGACCGCTATCGTGCCGACTATAACATGGAACTGCATGACACCTCCCTTTGTCGCGATTTGCTGACCTTGGCGGACTACATTGATTCGCATCCTTTCTGGAAGGCGCAAATCACTCAGGTGTATGTGGAACGAAAGGGCATGTACCTGCTGACCCCCTTGATGGGCAACCATCTGATAACCTTCGGAGATGTCAGCCGGATGGAGGAAAAATTTGACAATTTATGGAATTTATATAAGCAAGGATTGAATGTTGTAGGGTGGTATCGTTACGCTAAGGTAAATTTACAATTCGGCGATAAGATTCCTTGTGAGAAACGCATCATGTAAAAAAAGGAGGCAGTATGAAATTAAGAAGAGGCAGGCAGGATAAGGAACCTGTGATTGAAGAGTCAGAGGAGAAAATCGCAGTTGGGTTGGATATCGGTACAACCAAAGTGGTGGCTTTTGTGGGTCGTAAGGAACCCCAGCGCGGCAGGATTGAAATTTTGGGGCAGGGAGAGTGCATCTCCATCGGTGTCCAGCGGGGTCAGGTGATTAACATTGCCAAAACCACACAGGCCATCAGCCAGGCCATCAAGCAGGCCTGTGTCTCCTCCGGAGTGGTGATTGACACGGTGGTGGCCGGTATTGCCGGACAGCATGTCAACTGCATCCATTCAAAGGAGGAAATAAAGCGCAAAAACCCCAACAAGGAGATAGACAATGAGGATATCCGCCTGTTGGTGGACAATGTCTTCTCCCTGAGCATGCCTCCCGGCACACAGGTGATTGACGCAATCCCGCAGGAGTACTATGTGGACAACAACCGCGATTTGATAGATCCTAAAGGGGTTATAGGTAACCAGTTCGGCTCCTATTTCAATGTGATTACCGGCAACGAGCAACACATCAAAAACATAGCCCGTTGTGTCAAGCAGTGTGACCTGGAAATGGAAGACTTGATTTTGGAACCGATTGCATCGTCATGTGTAACCTTGGACGACAGGGAGCTGGAGTCCGGTGTGGTGCTGGTGGACATTGGTGGCGGCACAACCGATATTGCCATCTATTACAACGGTTTTTTGCGCCATACAGCAGTCATTCCCATCGCCGGTGATGTGATTACCGAGGACATCAAGCAGGTGTTCAAGGGAATTGTCAAGGAGGATGCCGAAAGCATCAAGGTGAAGCATGGCTCCTGCATTCCCGATCCGAGCAAGGAGAATGTGGTGATTTGTATCCCGGGCATTCACGGCAGGCCGGAGATTGAGATCGGACAGAATGAGCTGGCGCGGGTGATTGAGGCCCGCATGAAGGAGATTATTGACCGCGTGATGGTGGAAATCGATGCCTCCGGATATCGGGACAAGTTGGGCTGTGGCATTGTGCTGACAGGCGGCGGTGCGTTGCTTTCCGGCATTTGCGAATTCACAGAGTTCCATACCGGCATGATTGTGCGCATGGGCTATCCGGAAGAGAAGGTGGTTTTCAGTGAGGAAACCCGTCAGAAATATTGCAATCCGATGTATGCGACCGCGTTGGGTCTGATGGTGAAATCTTTTGAAAATGAAGAGGACCTCCGGACTGAAAGCAGCAACGAGGTGAAGCGTAACGAGGTACGTCCCCCGCAGCCTTCCGAATATCGTCCCAAGGGCAGGGTGGCCGATTTTATCACCAAAGTAATTCTGATGCAAGATGATTCTTTGGAGGATGACGAATAAGAAATAATTGGAGTTTAACATAAAAATAATCGTATTATGGATGATATGGCAGTTGATTTTGAGGATATTGAACCTGTAGTGGAAAACGTTCCCACCAATCCCGCCGAAAGGGGTTCCATCATTAAGGTGGTGGGTGTTGGCGGCGGTGGCGGCAATGCCGTCAAACACATGTACAATCAGGGCATATATGGGGTGGATTTCATGCTGTGCAACACCGATGCGCAGGCGTTGGAACATAGCCCGATTCCCGTAAAAATCCAAATTGGGGAGAGCGGTTTGGGAGCCGGTGCGGTGCCGGAAGTGGCTCGCGATGCCGCTGTAGAGGCGGAAAACCGGATTAAGGATGCCTTGGTGGGTACCAAAATGTTGTTTGTGACCGCCGGTATGGGAGGCGGTACGGGTACCGGCGCGGCACCCATTGTGGCCTCCATTGCCCGTGATATGGATATCCTGACCGTGGGTATTGTAACCTATCCTTTTGAGTTTGAAGGGAAAAGCAAATTATTGGCGGCGAATGAGGGTATCAGTGAACTGCGCCAGAATGTGGATGCCTTGATTGTAATCAAGAATGAGGCGTTGAAGAGCCTTTATCCCGATCTGACCTTCTCCAATGCGTTCGCCAAGTCCGATGACGTGTTGCTGATTGCCGCACGGAGCATTGCCGAACTTGTGACCATTCACGGAATAGTCAATGTTGACTTCAACGATGTCAGGACAATTCTGAAGGACAGCGGGACTGCCATCATCGGGTCCGGTGTCGGAGAAGGGGAGAAGCGTGCCCAGGATGCAATTGAAAAGGCCATAGCCAGTCCCTTGTTGGAGCAGAAGAGCATCTACGGTGCGGAAAAGGTGCTGCTGTTTGTCACCTATTCACACAACAAGGAGGTTACCATGGCGGAGTTTGACGAGATTACCCAAACTTTGGAGCAGAAGACCTGCAACATGAGTGACAAACTGATTTGGGGACACGGCATTGATGAGACTTTGGGCGACAAGGTCCAGGTGACCATCATCGCCACCGGTTTCCATGAGCATGCCGATGAACCGAAAGGGGAAATCAAAGTGAAAAATCAGGAAAATCAGGAAATCACTGTCCGTGCCAAGGAGGATGACGGAAAAAGTGGAGAAGGCAATAAAGTGGAGATTTCCAATACAAACCCACAGCCGAAACAGGAGCGCATCCGCATTCCATTGAACGGGACCTCCAGTGACAGCAAAAACGAAATGCGGCAGGCGGCCCCCTCAGCAGGGAATTCCTCTTATCACGCCGTTCCTTCCTACGACAATAATATGTTGCGCAAAATGTCCGATACCGAAATCTCCGATTATTTGAGCAAACCGGCCTACCAGCGGCAACCTGGTGCGTTGGAGCAGCGTGAATGCTCCGATTTTCGGGTGAACGAGTCGGGACTCAGGCAGGAGGGATCCGCATTTTTGCAGCAGACAAGTGGCATAGACTAAGGGTTTTGGCTGGCTCCTTAAAGGAAAATTACCACAAGGTGATTTTTTTTGAGGGGTGTTTGATACTAATTTTTAAAAACTGGCGTTGTTCATTTACTTTGAAAGGCGTTTGCGGATGAACAAGGCATGGATACATCGGATAGGAAGCATGGGAATGATACTGTTCCTGCTTCCTTTTTTTGTAACGGCGCAGGTCAGGTACAGCAATGAGTTCCTGAATTTGGGTGCGGGTGCCAGAGGTTTGGGCATGGCCAACACACAAACTGCCTTGGCCACTGATGCGACTGCCGTTTATTGGAATCCGGCCGGACTCGCCCATTATTCGAAAGAATCCTGGAAACAGCCGCCATATCTGCGGCGGTCTGCCATGCTCATGCATGCGGAATATTTTGCCGGTATTGCCGCCTACGATTATGCCGGTTTTGCCTGGAAAACCGATACGCGGCAGAGCCTTGGGGTGAATCTGCTCCGATTTGCTATAGAGGATATTCCAAACACCACCCTGTTGGTGGATGACCAAGGGAACATTGACTATAGCCGCATCTCCTATTTCACTGAGGCTGACTGGGCGCTGATGCTTTCCTATGCGCGGGAGATGTTGCATAGGGTTGATGGCGGTATGCTTTCCTTGGGAGGCAGTGTGAAGGTTATCCGCCGCCGAATCGGGGATTTTGCCGGTGCGTGGGGATTCGGATTGGATTTGGGAATGCATTATATGAGCCTACGGTGGCAGCTCGGGGCGGTGCTCCATGATGTGACCACCACCTTCAATGCATGGTCGTACCATTTGAGCGAAGAGGAGCGGGCCGCCTTTATCTCCACAGGTAACGAACTGCCCGAAAACGGGATGGAATACACATTACCCCACCTCTCTCTCGGAGCTGCATGGCTTTTGCCCTGGAAGGAGCATTTCAGCACACTTTTTTCCTTGGATGCGGATGCCTATTTTGATGGGAAGAGGCATGCGCTGCTGAGCGGGAACACTTTTTCGCTGGATCCGCATTTCGGTGTGGAGACAGGCTACAAGGAGATTGTGTTTCTGCGTGCGGGCATTGGAAATTTCCAGCATGAAACCGATTTTGACAACAGTGAATACACCTCCTGCCAAATCAATGCGGGTCTCGGAGTCTGCATAAAAAAGCGGCTCTACGTGGATTACGCCTTCACCAATCTCGGTAATGTCTCCGTAGCCCTCTATTCCCACATTTTCTCACTAAGACTGGCGTTCTGATGTCTTGGGAGCTCCGTATCATAATGTTTCGGCTTTCCTGTTAAAATGGCGGGGACTTTGACAACAATATCAAAAATCTTTCATAACCGATGGGGAATTTAAAGAACGATTTGGGTTGGCAAAAAAGCTCCTCCTGTTTGAAATACCTGTACGGGGGAATGATGGTGGCGGTTTTGCTGCTGCTTTGTTTCAAGGACTTTTTTCCCCGTGCCGCCTGGTATTACCTGATGCCGGAGATTGGTTGTTCCTACGTATGGTTGCTGCTGTGCGGGGTGACGTTGCTGGTGCTCCTCCATGCAATATGCCGCCTGCTGTTCCGGAAGGTGCAAAACGGCAAATACGCCGCTTTGTGGCTGGGTTTGGTTTTCCTGTTGTTGCAATGGCTGCTGGTATATAATTACTATTTTGAGACCGAATGGGATGTGCAGCAGCTGGTGGGTGCGGCGCAGGCATCGGCATGTGGGGACTGGGTGGCTCTGCAAAGCTTTTCCTGGTATTTCAGCGAATGCCCCAACAATCTGTTTCTTACCAGTTTGTTTGCTCAGATCTTCAAAGTCGGCGGCTGGATTGGTCTGCAGGGAATTTTTCCGCTATTGGCGTTGCAGTGTCTGTTGGGTATTGTGGTCTCATGGATGCTATTCCAAACCATTTTCCGCTGCTACGGCTTTGCAACCGCCTTTTTCGGACAATTGCTCTACCTGCTCTTTGTCGGACTGTCGCCATGGTTCTCAATTCCCTATTCGGACACGTTCAGTCTCTTTTTCTGCATGGGGATGGTCTGGCTGGCACTGACCTCCGTGTTGGAGAAAAAGCCCGGACTCCAATGGTTTTTGCTGTCCTTCTTTGCTGGTGTGGGCTATGCGGTCAAGCCACAGATACTGTTTGTCTTTATCGCGCTGCTGCTGGTCCGTTTCCCGTGTGCCGGCCGGAATGGTCTCCCTTTGCTCAAAAGATGGTTCCGTTCCGCTTCGTTGCCGCTGATAATCATTGGCTTCATCGCATCAATGCTCTTCACAACTGTTGCCGGAAATGCCATGGGTATTTTAAGAAACAAGGATCGTGCTTTCGGAATGACGCACTACCTGCTCATGGGTATGAACAGCCGTACAATGGGGGATTATGCACCGGAGGATGTGGTTTTTTCCAGAGAGTATCCCACCCGACTCGCCCGTGCCGAAGCGGAATTGCGTGAAACGGGACGAAGAATTTCCGACATGGCTGTTTTGGGTTTTTGCCGACATATCTGCGAGAAAACCATTTTGACATATGGCGACGGCACTTTCTCTTGGGGAAAGGAGGGCCTGTTCTTTAAAACCATTTATCCGGAAAAAAGCAATCCAATCTCTTCTGTTACCAGAAAAATTTATTATACAAAGGATTATGGCGGAGTGTATTTCCCTATATATTGCCACTTTGTGCTCTTTTTATGGCTTGGCATCCTTTTTTTCGGGATGGTGGGCAGTTTTCTCAGCTCTGATCCGATGGTGAAAACTGTCTGTATTGCCCTTTTGCTGCTGGCACTCTTTGAAATGCTGTTTGAGTGCAGGGCGCGCTACCTTTTCGGTTTCACCCCGCTTTACATTTTGTGCGCCTGTGCGGGACTGAAGGAAGAGTTTAAAAGGTTTAAGAGTTTAAGAGGTTGTAGAGCCGTCGCGTGCGGCGGCTAACGAAACAGATTTGTAGGGCCGATGTGTACATCGGCCATTCCGATGGGTTTAATGGTTTAAGGGGAATTTGGGGAAGCCTCCTATTAGGTGAAAAAAAGAGGCGCAAAGTTTTTGCGCCTCTTTTTATTGTGCCCATCGGAAAATAATCCGGACGGGAAGTGTTATTTCTTGTACACTTTCATTACCCCAATAAGCTGGTGCTGTGTGTTGTAAATACTCAGATAGTAGCATCCGGCGGCCAGCCCGTTCAGGGAGATGTCGCAGCTGTTCCCTTCCATTTGGATTTGGCGGAGCTGTCGTCCTGAAAGGTCGGTCAGACGCAGTTCGGAGGCGCCTCCCATGTTTCCGTTCCCAGTCTCCTGCCGGAAGCGGATCACCTCTTTGGCAGGGTTGGGATAGAGGGTGAACCGGCTGTTGGTCTCAAAGTCTGGAATGCCGTCGTTGATGATGGTGGTCAGGTGCAATATGATAATGCTGTCGCAACCGTTGGCGTTGGTGAGCGTGTCGCTGAAATCTTCAGTGCCAATCTCTGTTCCGGAAATGTTGAACCCATGTTGCATGTAGCTGACACCTTTCTTTACAGTATCGGTGATTTCTGTTACAGATTGCGGGTAAAGGTAGAGTTGCAGGTAGCAGATGCTGTCGCATCCGGAAACTGTGGTCAGCGGAATGGTGTCAAAAATTGTCTGGCCTCCCTGTCCGGTTGTGGTTTGGATTTGGAAACCATGTAATGTGTAATATGTGCCGGCGCACACACTATCGGCAAATTGCTGTGCGTAAACTGGGTTCACAGTGAGTGTCAGTGTGGTGATGCTGTCGCAGCCGTGTGTTGTGTTCCGGTAGAAGATGTAATCTCCGCTGGTGGTGCCTGCGGCAAACAGGGTGTCATTCCATTTGTAGGGAAGCTCGGACGCGCAGATGGTGACATTGTCAAAAAGGTTATAGGAGGGGTGGACCTCAATGTTGGTGCTTTGTGTCATGTGGTAGTATTTGCCCATGATTTGGGTGTCAAGTTCCACGTAAACGCGGTATTTGCCTGGCAGGTTTTGGGATGGCCATGCAAGGGTGTCGGTATTTCCGAGGGAACGTTGGTTGTCGAACCAATGGTATTGTGAGGCTTTACCGTCACCTGTCACCACCAGTTTTCCTTCCTCCTGTTCGCACAACTCCTTCTCATGGTCGGTGGCGATGGTAAAATAGGAGGAGTTGTAGCTGATTTCATAGCTGTGCGGCAGGGTGTCCCTGGTGGTGAGGGAATAGTTGTATTTGACTCCCTGGCTCACGTTGTCCGCCCAAACTTTGTACAAGTCATAGCGCAGGAGCGAACTGGCGTTGAAATCGTATTTTGTGCTACCGGTGCTTTTGGAACGCAGCTGCAGGTAGGCGTAAGGCGTGCTCAGATTAATGGTGCTTCCGAAATTGTTGTCAGGATTGTCCAAAATCACATTCTTGTCGCTGTTGATGTCACAACTGGTGGCTTCAATGCGTGTGCCGGGCAGCTGGCGGATGAATCCGTTGGATGCGGAAAGTTCCAATGCCCCGTTGATTTTGAGGTTACCAACGGTCAAAGTCGGAACCGTTTCCGTACCGATGGTATATCCGTGCACATCGCTGAAGGAGACCACGGTGTTGTTGGCGGCGTCGCTCACCTCCATAATAAAGACAATTAGTATGGAAAGATCCCATTCACCGCTCCATGAAACTCGTTCGAACATGGAGAAGGGGAGGGTCACATATCCGTCCTTGTCCACAGCGGAAAACGGAATGTTATAGACATAGTATTCAAAACAGTGCTCGTGCCATTGCCCTTTTTTCAGACAGTTTGACAAACCGATGTTAAAGCTGGAGGCGCTGCCTTGAAGCTCGACTTTGAACCGGATGCCGTCCGCTTTGGAGAGATCCACATAGAAACTGTCCGGATAGGCGCCAAGGGAATAGTCGTCAGGAAGCAGGGTGCCCCCTCTGTCCATGTTTTTGAATCCCATTTTCTTGCCTTGGAACGAGGTCTGTGCCTTCATGGAAAATACATGGTTGCTGTCAATGGAAAAACGGGTGTTGTTGGTGAAATCGTAGGCTCCGTTTCCGATGTCGGGACCCACTTTGTCGGCATGTGCCAGCAGGGAGTCGATTTCCCACTGGTGCCAGTTGGTGAAGCCGTTCATCTCAATCCGCTGGTAGCTTTTTGTCACGTTTGACAGGGTGACCTCCGTGGCGGTGATTTGCGGAAATCCTTTGATGTTGTCACAGGACAGTGTCACGAAGGATTTGTATTTGTTCGCCGTGGTGACGGTGAGGGTTGCGTTGTTCATGAACACAATCGCACCTGTGCGGTAGTCGTTTGTCATGAGCTGCAGATACTGGTTTTTGGAAATGCCGCTTCTGTTGATGTTCACATTGCCGTCGATAAAAATGGTGTCGAAGCAGAGTGTGAGGTCATTGTCATTGGAATCCAACAGGGTGGCAATGGCTGATGCCGTCAGGGTGTAGGTTTGGCCCCGTTCGCCGATGCCCATGTACCAACCCCCTTTGGGTTCGGCGGAGGAGGTTCCGGACTGGACAATTTTCAAATTTCCGGCGCTGGTCGCCCATAATGGGAGCGATGCGCAGCAGCAAAGCAATAAAAGTAAGGTATTCTTTTTCATCGTATGAATATTTAAGTGATGATATTTATTTTTTGTTTTCCAATCAGGATTGTTTTTTTGCAAAATGTAAACTGTAAAAATATTTTGCAAATGTATAAGAAAATCCAATATGATTTCCCTTGTGATGAAAATTTTTTTATCGTTGGTTCAGCGGATGCGGGTTTTCACTGGCGGCGGAACGCCTCCCATACGGCGATGGCATCCTTGGCGGCCTTCACATCGTGCACGCGCAGCAGGTTTGCCCCTTGTTGCAAGGCCAGGGTGTTGGCGGCGATTGTGGCTGGCAGAGCTTCCGCAGGCGTGCATCCGGTGAGCTTGTACAGCATGCTTTTACGGGAAAGGGCCACCAGTATGGGACAGTCAAGTGATTGGAAAGTGGGGAGTTCGTGCAGCAGCCGGTAATTTTGTTCCAGAGTTTTGCCAAAACCGAAACCGAGGTCGACAATGATGTCTTTGACATTGCGCATGCGCAGATTGTCAATGCGTTGGCTGAGATAATAATAAATGTCCTTGATAAAATCCTTGTATTGCGTCTGCTGCTGCATCACATCCGGTTTGCCGGTGGTGTGCATAAGGATGTAGGGGACTTGCAGTTCCGCCACCGTGTCGAACATGGCTGGATCGAACATTCCTCCGGACACGTCATTGATGATGGCCGCTCCCATGTGGATTCCAAGGCGTGCGACTGAAGCCCGCCAAGTGTCTAGGGAAAAAAGGATATTTGGAAAAATTTTTATCAAATCTCCCAAAATTTTATCGCATTTTTTTAATTCTTCATCCTCTGACATTTCCCGTGCTCCCGGGCGTGTGGAGACAAAGCCAACGTCAATGATGTCAGCCCCTTCCGCCAGCAGCTGTTCCGTATGCTGCAAATAGTTGTGGAGGTGCTCCCCTCCGTCGTAAAATGAGTCTTCGGTCACGTTCAGTATGCCCATGACCAGCGGTTTTTCTAAAGAGACGAGTCTCCCTTTGCAGCAGATGGTTTTTTGCATTAGTATATAGGTTTATGTGTCAATGCTTTGCAAGGCAGTCTTTGTGGCGTGCAATCTGATGTGGCAGACAATTTTTGTGGCCGCTAATTTTTGTGGTGGCCAATCTGATGTTGTGTGCAGTCTGATGTGGCGACCAGTCTGATGTGGCGACCGGCAAAGATTACAAGGCGGCATTGCCGGAATCGCCCTTCTGTTCCTTGTATTTCTTGGACGCTTTGATGAAGGCTGCAAATAGCGGATGGTATTTGGCCACAGTGCTCTTGTATTCCGGATGGAACTGCACCCCGATAAACCATGGGTGATTTTTCAATTCAATGATTTCCACCAAGTTCTGGTTGCTATTTTTGCCGGAAGCAATCATGCCCGCCTTCTCGAAATCGGCGAGGAAGTCGTTGTTGAATTCGTAACGGTGACGATGGCGTTCGGAAATCTGTTCTGTTCCATAGACTTCGTAGGCCTTGCTTCCTTTTTTGATGGTGCAGGGGTAGGCTCCCAAACGCATGGTGCCGCCCGCTCCTGTGATTTTTTTCTGCTCCTCCATCATGTCAATGACCGGATGGGTGGTATTGCTGTCCATTTCAGTGGAATGGGCGTCCTTCCAATGGAGAACGTTGCGGGCGAACTCAATCACAGCGCACTGCATTCCGAGACAGATGCCGAGGAATGGAATCTTGTGCTCACGCGCATATTTGATGGCGGTTATTTTGCCTTCAATGCCGCGTCCGCCGAAACCTGGAGCCACCAGTATTCCGTCCAAATCGCCAAGTTGTTCCTGTACGGAGCTGTCGTCCAGCCGCTCGGAATGGATGAACTCGATGTTCACTTTGCACTCGTTGGCAACACCTCCGTGGATAAAGGATTCCACGATGGATTTGTAGGCGTCGTGCAGTTCCACATATTTGCCAACCAATCCCACGCGTATGTTGGATTTGGGATATTTCAGCTTGTGCAGGAAGTCGTTCCAGTGGGTCAGATCCGGCTCTTTGGCATCGGTAATCTGCAGCTGCTGCAGCACTTCCCTGTCCAAACCCTCCTGGTACATCAGCAACGGCACTTCGTAAATGCTGTTGGCGTCAATGGACTGGATGACACATGAAGGCTTCACGTTGCAGAAAAGTCCGATTTTCTGGCGCAGATTGTCGCTCAGGTCGTGCTCGGTGCGGCATACGATGATTTCGGGCTGGATTCCCTGCTCCAACAAAGCTTTGACCGAATGTTGGGTCGGCTTGGTCTTCAGTTCGCCGCTCGCTTTCAGGTAGGGGACCAAAGTCAGGTGGATGTTCAGGCAATGTTTGCCTAATTTCCAGCGCAACTGGCGGATGGCCTCAATGAAAGGGTAGGATTCGATGTCGCCCACCGTTCCGCCGATTTCCGTGATGACAAAGTCAAATTGTCCGGTTTCACCCAACAGTTTGATGCGGTATTGTATCTCATCGGTGATGTGCGGCACCACCTGCACGGTGTGGCCCAAAAAGTCCCCACGCCGCTCCTTGGCGATCACATCATTGTAAATACGCCCTGTTGTCACATTGTTGGCCTGCGAGGTGAAAGTGTTCAAAAATCTTTCGTAATGGCCTAAGTCCAAGTCGGTTTCGGCACCATCTTCAGTTACATAGCACTCCCCATGCTCGTAAGGGTTCAGAGTCCCAGGATCGATGTTGATGTAGGGATCCAGTTTTTGGATGGTGACATGATATCCGCGAGCTTTCAGCAAAGCGGCCAAGGAAGATGAAATAATCCCTTTTCCTAAGGAAGATGCAACTCCCCCTGTGACAAATATATAGCGTGTTTCCATAAGGATGAAAATTTAATTAGATACAAAATACAAATGTATAAGAAAATTCAATACGGAATTGGGGTGACTGAAAAAAAAGTTAAGGGGAATTTTTAGAAGTCCCCTTATTTCGCAAAGTAATTTTTATAGGTCCCCTTAGTGGACTTCTTTGCCCCTAATCCGACATGTTTTTTCGCAAAGCTGTTTTCTACCATCGTGAGATGATGCCTTTAATGCAGATGCCTATCGACAGACGGGGTAGAACCATGTCGGGATGCTTGCCGTCGTCGCCAAAAAGGCCGTTCATACGATAGCGTGCATAAATGCCGATGCCATGGTAATTCAAACTTGTTGTCACACCGTAGTTCCAACGATAGTCCTCCAGCCTGTCAGGACGGATCAGAACCTGTTTGGAGGCCGCCGCGTCCGGATGTGACTTTATCCGTGCTTTGTCGCGGGTCCAGCCGTAGCTGCCGTAGATGCCCAAGTCCCAATAAAGGTTGTATGCTCCAATATTGGTGAAACGGATGCGCTGGAACAGTTGCAGGGAAATTTCATCCAGCGTGGTGCGGTAGCGTGAGTTGTTTGCCGTATCTATCCCGAATTGTGCCGGACGGTTGAAAATGGTGTGTGTGAAACCGTAACTGGCGCCTATCCAGTACCATTGTTTGCGGAGACGCAACAGGTATTTCTCACCATAGTGGAAACTGGGTGACCATGTCTTGCAGGCCACTTCGTTCCCCATGCCCATCATTATACCGAACGCCATCTGGTTTTCAGTGGAGAAACGTTCTGCCCACCAGTTGATTTCGTTGTCAGAAAGTGTCCGGGAGAGATCCGGATAGTCAAAACGGTCACTGTCATAATCATCATTTGAACTAATCTCACTATTTTCTTCATTTCCAACGCTGTCCGGAATATTTGTGTTGTGTCTTAACATTCTGTTATACACGATGATATCCTCATCATCCTTATAATTTTCCAGATATTTTACCCTGTCCGAATCGTTTAGCCGGCACTCCGAAACGTAGCCGTTGTAACAGACACACAATATGTTATTTCCGATACAGCTTTTGGGTATGAAAAGCGGGTATATGGTGTCACACAGCCTATAGTCGGTGCCGAAAGAATATTCCTTATATTTCTTCACCAATCCGCTGCTGTCCCGCACATGCAGGAACAGAAAATTGGAACTGTCATACGACAGGGGTGTGAACAGGATATAGGCCGCACTGTCCTTAAGCAGAAAAGTCGTCTCCTTTTTTGGGGGTTCCGGCTCCGTGAAATAGGAGGCCTGGGGTACGCCGTAGCCGAGCGCATAGTCATAGTAGGGGTAAAGGTCCGCACTTTTTTCGATTTCTGCCTTGAGCTGCATTGCGGTCAGGTCGCGTCGCAGCTGCCACGCACAGGCGGCGAATCCTGTTGTAATCGGAGCACTGAAGGAGGTGCCTTGGTTCCTGCTGTATGCGCTGTCATTCTCCACATCTGCGGTGCGGACATAGAAAAAATTGCATACATTGGGCTTTAGCCGTCCGTCAACTGTAGGTCCATAGGAAGAATGATAGGAATGTTCATAATGCCGATAATCGGTAATGCCGCCCACTGTCAGCACGCTGTCAGCATCAGCCGGTGTACCTATGATTTTCCAATCGTCATCTTCACCATTGTTGCCTGCGGCCACACAGAGCAGCATTCCCTTGCTGGCTGCCATGTTGGCCGCTCTCGCCACTATTGAGCTCCCGTCCATCTCCTTCACTTTATAGATGATGTGGTAGGTCTGCGAACAGTTGATGATGTCGGCGCCGTTCTTGTCGGCCCATTCCAAGGCCTGAATCCACCATACAACATTCTTTTTGAAGGTTCCCGTTTCCGAACCGGTGCGGGCCAGCAGGAATTCGGAGCCGGTGGCCAAGCCCAGCTGCATGGTGTCAATGATGCCGGTAATGCAGGAAAGCACGTATGTTCCATGTTCGTCCCACTTGTACACATCGGCCTTTTTCTTTTGGAAGTTCCAGGTGGCTATAATCCGGTTGCTGTCGCGGAGGTGCTTGAAGGCTAAGTGGCTGTCCGTACGGGTAAAACCGCCGTCAAGCACCGCAATGCGTATGCCTCGACCATCAATCCCATTTTTGCGGAATAGTTCCCCCTGCATGCGCAGCAATTGTCGGGTTAAGCCTGCCTTGTAGTTCACGCTGTCAGTCTGGTGGGTTGAGTCATTGTCAGTCCGGCGGGTTGTGTTATTGTTGGTCTGGCTGGTTAAGTCATTGTCAGTCCGGTGTGTGGTGTCCTCGTCATGACCGGCCAGCCGCATTTCCATCTCAATTGGCAGTACCGCACGGACAAAGGGCAGACGTGCGATTTCCGCTATGGCGTTTTCATCGGCCACCACCGCCATGGCGTTGAGCCAGCGGCTCTCCCCGACAACCTCGTCGGAGAGGTTTGCCACGCTTTCG
>CAJOQK010000033.1 GCA_905236885.1 uncultured Bacteroidales bacterium | reverse complement strand
GCGCCGATGGTACTGCACATGTGTGGGAGAGTAGGTCGTTGCCCGTCTTTTTACAGGGGAATCATCCGAGGATGGTTCCCTTTTTTTGTCCCTGTCCGCCGTAGATGTCCCCATAATTTGCTCTGGTCACATCAAGGCCGTGCCTCAAAACAGGCCGTTATCCTTTTTTTTGCTTATTCATGCAATTTTTTTAGCCCATTTGCAAATCATATTCCTATTTGTTATATATTTGCAAGTTTTAATAGAGTAATTGTTGGAATTGGTATGTATTTGTAAATCAATTCTCTTTTGCTGTATTAAAATGATTTGTGTGTCATAATGGCATGCAAAAAAATAGTTTATTGGAAAAAACAGAGAGGAAAATAGAGTGAGAACACTTGATATGATAGGAAAAACAGGTTGCTTAAGGCTTCTTTTGGCAGCATCTTTGATGGTTGCCTGCATGAATTTGTCCAAGGGACAGACCATTGGCGGGGATGTTTTTGGTGGCTGTAAGGCTGCGAATGTGTATGACACCACGCATGTGGAGATATTGTCGGGTACCATGCAGTACGTTTTTGGCGGAAACGATGTGAGTGGCAATGTTTCGGATTCCACTTATGTTCGTGTTGACGGCACTGCCACAATGGACAGGGTTTTTGGTGGACACAACGCCTATTATACATCAAAAGTATTGGTAAGCGGGGATTATAGCCACACATTGATTTCTGGTATTCCAAATTCAGTTGGAACCGGAGAGATTCCTAAAACAAAGGTAAAACTGGTTGCCGGAACCATCAATCATGATGTGTTTGGTGGCGGTTTTGCAGGTCATGTGACAAACAGTTATATGGAAGTGAACGGATCCGATTTGGTTATTAACGGACGCGTGTTCGGAGCCGGTTGCGGTGACTATTCCAAAATAGGGCAAAAGATTGCCCATTGCGGTAATGTGACCGGAACAGCGACCACGGTGGTGAGGAACATGTCCGCCTCCAGCCTTTGTGATCGTATCATGGGTGGCGGTTATGCAGGTGATGCGGCCAATACCGACTTGAGAATCGAATCCACGCTTTCCCTGAAAATTCCGGCCATCTATGGCGGATGTCTGGCTGGTATCATTTCTGGAACTGCAAAAACAAATATTAAGGGAAACAAGAGTTTGCCTTTGGTTGCGGATGAGGTGTTCGGGGGCAACGACTATGCCGGTTGGGTGAACAACACCGAGCTGACCATCTGGCAGGGAAACTTTGTCACGGCCTATGGCGGCGGCAACGGGGACTATAATTATATAAGCGATTTAGGTGCATTGGGGCAGGGTAAGTTTTATGACACTATCTGCGGCAGCAATACAATCACCTTCACCCTCAAGGACGAATCCTTTACCAACAGCGACATCTCTTTTGCCGGCAATGTGTATGGTGGAGGCAAAATGTCCCTGGTGGGGGATTCAACCCTGCGCAATAGCGGCACTTTGGAAAGTCAAATCAGCAAATATGGACAGATTATCCTGAATGTCAATGGTGGCCGTTATGCAGAACATATTTATGCGGGAGCAAAGGGCGTGCGGCCAAGGGAAACCCGAAAGCATTTCTTCGGACGGCCTGAAGGTGGTTTGCACACGGATCAAAATTACGATAAAAGTGCAGACGCACTTCAGCTGGTGTACGGCTTGAAGGTGCTGAACATGTATGACGGCTATGTGATCAGGGATATCCATGGCGGCAGCGAATATGTGGATGACGGCTATCCTTATGAATGCAAAGGAGTGAACAGCACCTCAACTCCAAACAATACCACACTCCGTCCCTCCTCCATAGTTAATGTGTTGGGCGGTCAGATTATACATAATATTTATGGTGCAGGTTATGAGGGAACGGTTTACGGTTCCGTGTGGGTGAATGTTGGGGTGGAGGCCATCCGGCAGGTGAAAACCAACAGTGACAACTATGCCAACATTAATTATAATGCTGTCTTCCCCACTACCGAAGAGTTGGCGAATCCCCGTACCTTGCGTGTGGGCAGCAGTATTTATGCAGGTTCCGACTACGGTGACGCAGGTCCCCAATCCACTTTCGATGTGCCTGGCGTGATTGGTGGAAAAACCCAAATCCTGGTGGACGGCACCAACTATTTTTCCGGATTCGAGGGCCACGGAGACGGACGGCCTGAAATCTATTTCGGTGCGAGCCTTGTTGGGGCAGGTACCTCTACCGAAGGCGGTGACAATGGCCGTAAGATTGTGTTGCGTAATTACGGGGAAAACGACTGCGACAGGTTCAGCCGCAGCTTTTACTCCATACAGCGTGCCGACAAGGTTATATTGGACGGTGTGAATGCGAACCTGACCGGAGAGAAGGACTTGTACTATGCCTATCCTTCCCCCTCCTACAGCTTGTGCCGTATCGGCAGCCTGGTGTTGCACACGGACAATATCATTGCCATCTCGACACCCGGAATTTACATCGACTCGATGAGGAGCCAGTATGCCTCCCCTGTAGCACCGTACGTGTATGAAGGCAGTACAGTGAGCTTATATACAGAAAGTTCAAACTGTTTTACCTTAAATTCCAATTACAATGACTGTAATAACCGATGCAAACTGTATGATGCGGAGCGGAACCAGAATGTGCTGCTGATCAAGGACGGCACCTATTTGAATATTTGCAGTTTCGATGAAACCTATGGCCCTGTGGAGGGATGGTGCTACTTAGCTGCCGACGACGGCTACCAATCCTATGTTTTTGCCAGGCTCAAAACTTCTTCGGAGCATAACACTGACGGAGGATTTTTCAGCTTGTGTCTGGATAAAGGTACCAATGTGGAGATGGATTACCGCAATGCGGATTATCCGGCCACCTTCCGTATTTGGGAATCTGGGGAAGCAGATGGTACACGTGTTAGGGAAATCAATGTCATAGCATCGGGAGATGCCACCAAACAGTGTATAGTGGGGTCGGAAACGGGAAGCGACTACTACTATACGGAAAAGGTGACGTTGGATTTGCCTCCGGTCTACAGGAAAAACGGGAACACAAGCTGTTATTACAGAATTCGGGAAATCTCCTTGGATCAGAACAAGGATTTCGTCACTCTGACTAACGAGGCCTACCAGCCGGATGCCACATCTCCTGCGTGGGTGGATATAAACAGTGGTCCTACGGGTGGTGCTATCAAGAAAGGGGAAATTTTGTCAAATCCCAACAAGACTTTCGGCCTGCTCTTCTATACCGGTGAAGGATTCTCTTCGGTCAATGGTCCTAACATAGCGGCTTCAATACCCCAAACTTTCAGAACCAACTATATTTTGCCGACACAGGACCAAATGTTGAATTATTCAATGGATGTTGGGGCATTTCTCAGTCCGGTTACAGATGGAAACGTTCCTGCACCCAAGCTGGAATTTGTGATGACCTATTCCAAAGATTATAAGACTACTACGGCAGCCAGTCTGTTTGTGACCTTGGACGAATATTATACGGACGCATCTGGAAAAGAACATTTGGTCGCCCCTATAATGGTGACCATCAATCTTTATACCATCAAGACCGAATTTGAGGATGATGAATTGGAGGCGGTTGCCATGTACAACGGTGGCTACACCAACGAAAGTTCGAGGCATGTGGTTTTCCCAATCACCTTTGACCGAAACCGCGACCTGTATTTGAAAAAGGTGACCTGGAAAAATGACGACAAAGCAGGAGATTATTCGGCCGCATTCCCCAGTGGTCCTTTTTTCACGCTGGGAGAAGCCAATGATGATTTTTCCAATTTGGATTGTTATAACAAATTCTCGGTGGTGGTGCAACCTTCCGAAATTGTGGCGAATATTCCCTCTTCCGTCTCATGGATTAACCGGAGCAATGCGTTCAATGTGTTGGATGGCTATACGAATGCCACTCTTTTTGAGAATGAAAATTCCAGCGGTTATGCGTTCAGCGACAATGGCGGAAAGGGTCGGTATTTGGGCTGTCTTGACGGACGTTCCGTAGCGGCGTTGGATGTCATTCTGCAGTACAACTGTTTGGTGAATTTCCCGGAATGTGCCAAGGCAGGTCATGTTGAATTGGAATTCTATTGGGAAAATGGCGGTGGAAGTGAAGTTTTCACCGTTACGTTGAATGTCCGGACCCGTAGCAGGGGGGACACCATTTACATGGCTTCTGCCTCTTCGATCACAAGAGACAATATAACATTGAACAGATATGGTGGTTCTGCCTTTGTGGCGGATAATGTGATGGGAAAAAGTCCTGAAAAGTATGTTACCACTTTTGAGGAGGCGTTTCAGGTGTATTTACCCGGTGATGTCATTGCTGTGATGGATAAGGTGGTGATTGCGGACGAAAATGTGGATTTGACCAAGTATGAGGATAAATTGTATGGCAAAAAGGTGCTGACAGAGCGGGTGCAGGTTATCCGTTATTCCGGCAGTCACCAGGAATTTCCTGGTACAAACTGTGCTTATCTGGGACCTTTGGTGGTGCTGAAGGACAGTGGCAAATTTTTTGCCGACTACCTGGATTTCAATGGAAGTGCCTGTACTGAATATACTACGGATGAGGGCAGCACCGACAATTGGTATAAACAGGGCTCTACACTGTTGGCCGAGGCTCCTTTGATTTGGGTGCAGGATGGTGCGGAGTTGAAACTGCTCTCTGTAGGGATGTTCAACAGTGTGGTGAGCGATGCAAATGGCTTGTGGACAGAAACCAGTGGTGAGAATACATTCACCTGTTACGGTGCTGCCATCGGTTTGCAAAAGACATTGGAGAATGAAGTTCCCAAGGTGTTGTTGTCTAACCGTGTCCAGTTGTACAATAATGTGGTGATCAATGCGAATGCGACTCCTTCCCACAACAACGGGGCGGGTATTTACAATGATGGCGGATTGTTGGGCATCGGGTTGCAGGACAATAACATCGTGAACATTACGCGGAACTATATCTTCAGTTCGGATGTCAGCTCTACGCTCTTCAATGAGAGTGTGGTTCAGGAGAATAATAAGAATAAACATGTATATGCCTTCAATACAACCACATTGGAGTCGGGCAGATGGAACAATGTCTATTTGAGCCGTACCTCCAACACGGCAGAGGGTAAGGACTGGGTGTACGATGATGCCAAAACCTCCTATATTACATTGTACGCCTCATTGCAGACTGGCAGTAAGGTGGGTGTCACCAAGTGGCTGCCTACGCGCAACACGAGCACTCCCCAGCGCGACACAATCTTTTTTGCCAAGACTGAGAATTGGGCGGACGGATTTGTGCAGGATGCGTATGAACGGGGCGTTTTCTTCTCTGATACAACGGAAAAACTGGATACGGCAATGCTTTCCGCCGCAACCTCACCCTATCCGTTCCTTTATCTGCATACCTGTACTTTCCACATGAAGAAGGCCGCCGACAGTCTTTTCTTCACAGGCCAGCTGGCCTCCTCACATGAATTGGTCAAGGACCGTTTTACTGTCCGTTTTGACGAGCGTGGCGGAACTGCGCCCTTCACCTATACCTGGTATAATCAGGCTGACGGTTCGGTGCTGAAGGAGGAAAAAAGCATGGAGCACGAAAATACCTACATGGTGGACATTCCTGACTATTCTTTAGCTTCTGTCACTCAATCTCAAGTGGTGGTCGAGCGGGATCCCATGGTGTTCCAGGTTGAGGCCACCGATTTGTTCGGATGTGCGGTGCGCAAGCAGATGGCCATCCGTGTGGTGGATGTGTTTGGCTTGGAAAACTATTCGGACGATGGTAACTGGTTGGGCAAAGGCTTCGGCTATAAGGTTGCTGCCCCGGGAATTGACAGCAGCGATTTCCGCGGAACGGGCAGCCGCGTACCTAAATTCCTGCATATCCATCGGGCATACAGGTTGATGGCGGAGGTGAAACCGGAGTCTGATAGAGGGGTGATTTATTTTGCGGGTACGAATGACTTATATAATACGGATAAATTTTATTGTTATTATCCGGGCGATGAGGTTGCGCTGACCGCTGAACCCACAGGTGACAATCCTTTCATGTTTTGGGACTATTCAGTCACGGCAGGTCCGACCCTGCATGTGACGGTGCCGGACAAGGACATCACTGTGTCCGCCTATTTCGGCGCTCCGGGCGATCAGTCAGGCAAACAGTACTGGTATCAGGTGGTGCAAACCCAACCTGCCGGTTATGTGGTGGATTATAACGGCCATGTAACCATCAGCACAAAAGAGGGTCTGGCTTGGCTTATCTCCACCGTGAATGGTTTGAACTATCAGCAGGCGAAGACCTTTGTATATGACACCATTGACATTGTGGCGAATAATGGAGATGATGACAAGTATGACATGTCCCAATACAAATGGACTCCGCTTGGCAACACCAACCATCCGTTCCGTGGTGTGTTCCGTGGTGTAAATCCGGATGGGACTCGGGTTACTTCTCCTGATGCAGTAATCATCAAAGGCATTTATGCCAGTGAAAAGAGCCTTCCCTATGTGGGTTTGTTCGGCCATACCGACAGTGCCAACATTTCCTATTTCACCTTGGAGAATTCCTATCTGCAGGGCGGAAATGTTGCTGCTGGCATTTCAGCCCGTGCCGTGAATGAGACCGACATCAACCATATTAATATAAAAGGTAGTACGGTCAGCGGCGGAAACTGTGTCGGTGGTGTGGTCGGTCAGGCCGACAAAATTGAAGTTAATTCAGTGACGGCAGGAACCTCTGATGCAAAGCTTACCTTGTTGGGCGATGCAATTGAGGCCGGCGGTCTGGTCGGTTCGGACAACGGTTCCACGCTGCTCAACAATAGTGGTGACGTTACCGCCGATTATTTGAATGCCATGTATGTCGGTGGAGCCGCCGCCTCTTCCTCCGGTACGGATGTTTCGGTGGACAGTGTGAATGCTGTGATTACAGCTGAGCTTGTGCCCGCATTGTTCGCGCATGGTGAGCCCTGCAGCACTGCAACGGTAAAGGTTACATTGCAGAACAAGGGCTCAAAGAGTTTGGCCTCCTATAGCATGGAATGTGTACTTTACGAGCAGGCCAGCGGCAGTACGAACGGAGATGTAAGAGTTGCCGGAGCGACAAAGGTAAGCAGCAGTGATTTCAACCTTCAATATGGCGGGTCGGTTGTTGAAACCCTGGCTTTGACTTCTGACGCAGCCACTAATCTGCCCAAGTTCGATGTTTCTAAATCCTATTATGTGATGGTTGCCTGCACCTGCACGACCGAGCCTGTTCAGGGCACATCCGCCGGTGTGGTGTTGAACCTCAGTGAAAGAAAGGATGTTCAGGTGGTGAACGGCGATGAGATTACATTGACCGAAATCAGCGTGCCCGCCTCCGCGCCATCCTATGAGCCGCTGCCGTTGCGTGTTTCGGTTTACAACAGCGGCAAGAATCCTGTCTGCACCTTGTATGTGAAAGCCAAGATGAACATGACGAATGCTCCTACATCCGATGGTTATGTCAAGGAGTTTGACACCACCATCACTATGGACAACAGCTGTATACCGGCACAATCCTCCTATTCATTTGTAAGAATGTTCAAATTTACTGAACAAGAGGCTGGAAGCTACGATGTTACGGTGTGGGCCGCTTTGGATTACAATTCCATAAGCAATACCAATCAGGTAAAAACCTGTACCCTGACGGTGGTGCCGGTCTCTGATGCGAATAATGTGGTTTTTGTGCAGACACAGTCCCAGGCTGCAGATGCAATTGTAAGCTGGAATTCCAATGACAAAACCTTGAAGATTACCGGAAAGGTGCTCAATGCGGGATACCATTCACTGGATTATTACCAGCTGCATTATGAATTGTATGGGGAACCCGACAATAACAACACTGGTTCGAGCAGCAGTATCGGCCCGTTGCTTGTCTCCTCGGATCTGGTTATCTATACCGCCGGTGTGGCCTACAACGGTACGCACCAGTTCTCAAGGGAGATAGTTTACAACAGTATACCTGAAACTCCAAAAACTGCCAAGCTGACTTTGGTGAAAGCCAACGGTAATAATATGGGAAGCACCTCAACTTACACAATGGGTGTGACTTCCTATTCGGCCTGTGCGCCTGAAGCTTTGGCGGCTGTTGACAAAGAGTATGCCGCCTATTTGGCGAAAAATGCTTTGCCGAAACAGCACTTATCAGCGGATGAGGCGGCCATGCCTTCCGCATGGAGGACAAAAGGAGTAAGGCAGAAGTCGGGAAGTAAGGTGTTGATGCATGCCAAATATGAAAACAATTACATCCATCTCTCATCCAGTATCCGGACCTCCCGTGTGGCTGGACTGGTGGGGGCCGCTGAAAGCACCGACATGGCCAACAACTATGTCTATGGTGACATGGAGGCCGGAGTCGTCTCCTCCAGCTTGGTCACTCTGATGGGTAACGATGTCAATATTGACCGCTGCTACTATCTGGACGGTTCCGCCGAGACGGTGGTGGGCAGCGAGCGTGTGCCTGTCAAGCGTCTGGTCACCTCTTTCTCCGGTAAGGCGAACAATTGTTTGACGGAGGATTATATCAATGGTGTGAACAACCTTACCCGTCTGCTTAACATTTGGGTGAGGGAGCATGGCGAAGAGTTCTACAGCACATGGCGTTCCGACTTCAGCAACCAGAACAACGGTTATCCTATTTTCGGAGAGCCTGACCTGATTCAGGTGCGTGACACCTTGGTGGTGGAGGATTGCGATTCCTACGAATGGAACGGCAGGGAGCTGTTTGAAAGCGGCACCTATTCGGTCTCCTGCGTTGATGAGGCTATGTTTGTGGACAGTACAATGACACTGATGCTGACACTGCATGAGAGCCGGAGCCAGGAGGTGGAGGATTCCGCCGATTTGGATGCCGGTTACCAGGCCTACGGATTTGACATCTCCGCCCAAACTTTGAAAAAACTGTGGGGCAACGATCCTTCGGCGGAGGTGAAAGTGTTCCAGTTTGTGGACAGCCTGCTTACCGTACATGGTTGCGACAGTCTGTTGATATTGAACCTGTCTGTATACAAGCATACGGCGGTACAGCCTGTGGTTGAGCAGCCTGAGGTGCTTCTGTATCCCAATCCTACCCGTGGAAAGGTGCATGTGGAGGCAAGGGGCATGCAACGTCTTGCTCTGACGGATGCCTTGGGTCATTTCTTATGGCAGGTGGAGACGGATGGCGACGAGTATGTGATGGATCTGCACGACTATCCTTCCGCCACCTATTACCTGAGGATTGTGACCGACAAGGGAATTTGGATTAAGAAAGTGATTAAAAAATAGTGGGCAATGGAAAAGGAGTATCAACAACAGCAAAAATTGCCTTACGAGGCACCGCAGATAACGGTGTATGACTATGTGTTGGAAAAAGGTTTCGCCTTGTCAACCGACAGTGTGAGACATGAAGAGGAAATCAGTCATTTTACCGATGCGTCAGGAGAGAATGAAGAAGGTGAATGGTTTTAAATTAGGAAGATGAAAAAGCAGATAATAAAAGGTATGATGTTGGCGGCGGCACTGCTGTCTGTCTTTGTGGCCTGCCAAAAACCGAAAATTGTGGAATTTTCCATGTCCGCACAGTTGGAGCAGCCTATTTTGGATGGGGACTCCAACCAAAAAAACTACCTGACCGATGATGAGACATACATCCGATGGGAGTTGGGTGACCAAATTGGTTTGGATAACGAGGACAAAAGTTATCCGTTGATGACCGGTGCGGGGACAGACACGGCCATGTTCATCGGTTCTTATACGGATAATGAAGGTAATCCTGACAGGTATGCGATATTCCCCTATCGCAGCAAAGTTGACGCTAACATCACCAGATTGAATTTTCCTGCAGAGCAGCCTTACCGTTCATCCGGTGACGTGCATCAGGACCATTCTTTCGGCCGGCTCTCCTTCCCGATGGTGGCCTGGTTCAAGGAGGAATCCCAATCCATGTTGTTCCATTCTGTAAGTTCCATGATGCGGATCCAGTTGTTTGCAACAGCCGATAAGGAAATAAAGGAAATCAAATTCGAGGAGGTCTCAGCGACGAGCAAACAGATATCTGGAGAATTTACAATTAATAGTATCAAGGAAAATGCCCCCTATCTGACAGCGACGGAATCACCGGTGTCTTCCAACAGCATTACGATTACAAATATCAACAACACCATCGGCCCTGACAAATTGCTGACTTTTTATCTGGTGCTGCCAGCTTTGGTAGGTCCCACCCCCACCAATTACAAGTTAAAAATGACCGTCACGAATAAAGATGGCGGAACGTTTGTCAAGTCATTCGGCGGAAACACCAACCGTAACCGTATCACGCCCATTCCGGCGTTGTGTATTGGAGAATGGAGTGGGGAAGGTAGTACATGCTCCATCAATTTGTCGGGCAATGGTACTAAGGACCGTCCTTTTATGATATACAAGGCAAGTGAACTACAATTGGTGAGGAATGCCTTTAAGGCAGGAACAGTCGTCATTAATGGTCAGACAGTGAGTGATGAGACCGCGGATAACATCTATTTCCAATTGGCGCGGACCGATATCGTTCTGAATGAATCGAATTGGAATGAGGGCATCTCGAATTTCAAGGGACATTTTGTGGGAAAAAGCAACAATCCTATAGAGTTTGGCATCACCAATAACAGCAAACATCCGATATTTGAATCCATTGCAGCAAAAGGGGAGGTTTCCTACCTCTATGTTCGCGGAACAAGTGCGTATGACGGAACGGAGGATTTTTCCCCTTTGTGTAAGGAGAACAACGGCACATTGGTGAACTGCAAAAACCATTCTTCAGTCACAGCTGCTGCCAATTTGGCTGGCATTTGTGTGACCAACAACGGAACCATTGTCTCCTGTGACAACAATGGCGATTTGACGGCTACGGGCAAAAATGCGGCGGGCGTTTGCATTTACAACTCAAGTACAGGTAAAATCAGATCGTGCACGCAGGGATCGGCTTCCGCCAGATATACGGTCAGTAAGTTGGGTGGAATCTGCTATGAAAATTCGGGTGAAATTTTCGGTTGCAAGGTCAGCTACAACAATAATGTCTCACCAAATAGCGCTAAAGTAGGCGGTGTGGTGTATCTCAACAAAGGAGGCGCAAACATCCACCACTGCTTCATATCCGACAACTTGTCATTGGATAATTCCGCCTCGGAATTCGGTGGCATTGTCCATACAAACCAGGGACAGCTGGATTCCTGTTATGTTGCTGGACTATGCAAATTGAAGGCTGGTAAGGTGGGCGGCCTTGTATGTCTGCAGGAGCAGGAAGTTGGAAAAGCTGCACCTGCCGTGTGGAATGGCTATAATGAGGGAATCATTGAGGTGGTAGGCTCCGGTGCGGGTAACTATGGAGGAGCTATCATAGCTGAAATGCAGGCCGGCAAGTTGTGTAACTGTTATGCCGTATGTGATATGGCCGGTATATATATCGCCTATATTGTCGGTCGTGTTGAAAAAACCACATGTGAGGTGAGAAATTGCTATGCGTATGTGAAAGAAGAGAATGCAGGTTCAATATTTAGCGTAATACTTCATCCTGAAGCAGAGACTGGAGTGCCGTTTTTAAATTGCTATATCAGTAACGAAACCTTGAGTGGTGTCTCCGGATGTGATTTTTATCGCAGAAGCACTTGGCGTGTCAGAGATGATAGCGGATTGCTGTCGGAAAAAATGACCGGTTATTCATGGGGAGAAGGAGACAAAGCTGCTTCTTGGGTCGGTTACACATTACCGCATTTCAATTTCTGATACTATCACTTCTCCTCACACACGTGGTGCGCTGACAGATTGGTCATATAATTCACATTATATCATTTTCCGCTGTGTTCACAGGCACATTTAAGCACTATTCGGCTTATGTGCACAAGGGTTCTGCACTACAGTGCGATTCCCATCCTTAACTGGTATATGGGATTTTTCAGATGTCCACGATAGTTTTTGTGAAAATTTTTTGGCTGTCCGTGCGGTTTGTATTGAAATTTCATGTAAATTTGCAATGCGAATAATATACTGGTAACAAAATATGTCAGCATACAAAATCTTATATGTAAATCAAGAGATTACGCCATATACAGAGGATACGTATATTTCCACAATCGGGCGGTTTTTGCCGCAAAACATTCAGGATACGGGTATTGACATACGTACTTTCATGCCGCGTTACGGCTTGGTGAGCGAGCGTCGTAACCAGTTGCATGAGGTAATCCGTCTTTCAGGGCAGAACATCATCATCAAGGACAACGATCATCCGCTGATTATCAAGGTCGCCTCGATTCCTTCGGTGCGCATGCAAACCTATTTTATTGACAACGACGATTATTTTCGGAGAAAAAGCATGCTTGGGGACAAAAGCAGCCCATTTTTCTCTGACAATGACGAGCGTGCCATTTTCTTCGCAAAAGGAGTGTTGGAAACAGTTAAGAATTTGGGCTGGAGCCCGGACATCATCCATTGCAATGGCTGGATTTCCTGTTTGATTCCACTGTATGTGAAAACCCTGTATGCGGAAAATCCGCTTTTTGCCCTTTCCAAGGTGGTTTACTCCGTTTACAATGATATTTTTACCAAAACGTTGAACCGCTCCTTCGTCTCCAAACTGAAATCCACCAATGTGCCGAACAAGGATGCGATGCAGTACAAAGGGTCGGATTTTATGAAAACAACCAAGCTGGCTATCGATTATTCCGATGCCGCTGTCATCGGCCATGAAGAGGTGCCTGCAGAAATAAAAGATTATATTTTCGATTCGGGCAAATTGTACATGATTCATCCGCAAGAGGATTTCATTTCTTACTACATTGCACTTTATGAAAAATTGTTGGATTTTTAACGCGGCTTTGCTAAAAGGCTTCGTCTGCGTGGTGGTTTTGTGCCTGTTGCTGCTATGTCCTTCCTGCAAAGAAGAGGGGGATATTGTGGGCAGAAGCTTGCAAATCAGTACGGATTCCCTCTATGTGGACACTTTGACCGACATTTCCCTTTTTTCCGTGCGGGAGGATTCCCTTCTTACCAGTAGGGTGAGAACCAATTTGTTGGGTGAAGTTCAGGATCCGGTTTTTGGAGTTGTGAAGGCCGATTTGTATGCCCAGTTCCGGCTGTCAGCCAACGCCATAAATTTTGGGGAAGAGGCAGAACTCGATTCGGTTGTGCTTTCCGTCCCCTATGGAGGTTTTTTCGGAGACACTTCGAATGCCCTGAAAATCGGGGTGTATGAGTTGTCGGAACCGCTGTACCGCGATTCCAGCTATTATTCTACCCAAAGGCTTGCCTGTCATGCGCAGAATTTGGTGGAAGGCAGTCCTGTCTTCACTTTCCATCCTTTGACCAAGCAGTTTGTGGATGGGGAAATGATGGAGGCGCAGCTGCGCATTCCGTTGGATAAGGCTTTTTTCACCACACGCTTTTTGGGCAAGTCCGGAGGGGAAGAGCTGTCCAACAACAGCCATTTTCTGGAATATTTCAAAGGGGTGGTGCTGAAAACGGAAGGAAGGGGCGGCTCAGGCTGTCTGGCATATATGAACTTGCTTTCCAACAATGCCGCCATCACTTTGTATTACCATAACAACCAACACGACAGCCTCTCGTTCCGTTTGGTTTCCAATGACTCTACCAATTTCTTCTCGCAGATTACGCACCGTTACGAACAGGCTGTCTCCGCATTAAGGGCTCAGTTGGAGCAGGATTACAGCGCTTGCGGGGAGGTGGCCTATTTGCAGGCTGGAAGCGGTTTGAAACTGCGTGTGAAATTTCCTTTTCTTAGCCGTTATGAGGGCAGGCATCTTGCCATCCACAAGGCGGAGCTGATATTGTCACGGGCGGCCACCACAGACGGTTATAACCCCTATTTCGCGCCCGGAACTCTGACCATGTATTATAAAAAGGATTCCAGTCTTTCCTCCTCCTATTATCTGCCGGATTATTTGAAATTGGGAGGGAAGTATTTCGGTGGCTCAATTGATACGTCGGATTACAGCTATCATTTTCTGCTGACCGATTACATCCAGCAGTTGCTGATGGGAACCATTTCTTCGGATTATCCCCTCTACATTGTGGTAAATGCCGCCGCCACGCAGGCCACGCGCCTGCAGATTGTCGGGCCGCAGTCGGTTACCGAGCCGGATCGCAGGCTGCGCATGATTCTGACCTATTCCCTGATTCCGGAGTGATGACCTTTTGACCTTAACCTTGACCTTAACCTTAACAATAGGCCGCTTAACCTCTTAAACCCTTAAACCCCTTTGAACCTTCAGAATGGTCGCCGCACGCGATGACCTTACGTATGAACAGTGATTAGGGCGCAAAATTTTGCGCCCCTACAATTACTCCTCTTAACCCCTTAAACTCTTTAGTGCTTGCACGAAAAAAGGGAAGTTGTGTGGTTTCAGATTATTCCTTTCAACAGGGTAGCCACTTTTTCCTCACCTAACAGCTCGATTGCCTGGCGGGCGGCCTCTTCTGATTTGAAATAGACAAGGTTGCAAGGCTCGGATACCTCTTTCACTTCAGGCCGGTCTTTTTGCAGACAGACAATATATTTTTTGTCCGGTTGGCTCCAGTCGGGTTGCCAGCCGTCGTTCAGGTACACGCTGACATTGAGCAGGTCGTTGAAGGAGAGCCAGTGCTCCATCTGTTCGGCGGAATGGCAGTTGTTGCGGTCGGCGTACAGCGTGGTTTGGTTGTGTTTGACTTTTCCGAAAATGTCGATAAAATAGGTCTCTTTCCGGAAATAGAGTGCTCTCATGATGTCGTTCAGGTTCATATTGCGGCTTTTATTTTAAATGCAAACGTAAAAAATCATTTTTTAGTATGTTATTTTGGCTTTTGTCAAAATAAGTGTTGAAAAATAACGTTATTTCTTTATGATTATCATTCTGGCGGAGAAAAAAACGGCGCGTTTGTCCTATATTTTGCACCATGTGTTTGAGGTGATGCTCGGCATGCCGTACCGTTTGTGCACCGACCCGTCGGAATTGGTGCCGTCGGAATTGGTGGCACAGGAAGGCGTGGCGCATGAGGACGCAGTGCAGGCTGCGGTACTTAATTATACCGCAAACTGGCGCCCCGATGCCCTATTCATGCCGCCGCATCCGCTGCTGTTTGAAGAGGGGGTGCATGCTTTGCCTGTTTCACTTGTGGATGGTCATGAGGGGAAGATTTGTTTCCCCGTCACGCATCCGCAAGCTGATGTGGAAATGGATGTTTTTGCCGCCTGTTTCTACTTTTTGAGCCGTTATGAGGAGTACCTTCATTTCACACCTGACGGGCATGGCCGCTTCCGGCCTGAGGAGAGCATGGCTTTCCGTGGCGGCTGTCTGCAGCAGGCCTTGGTGGACCGTTGGGTCGATGGGCTTAAAAAACTGCTGCAACAGCG
>CAJOQK010000032.1 GCA_905236885.1 uncultured Bacteroidales bacterium | reverse complement strand
ATTGGACACAGCCCTGTACCATGTATGGCAAATAGGTGGCTTCTCCAGCAGCGGAATCCTCCTTCAGCCTGACTCCTCGCTACTGCTGCAGTCAGAAAACGCGGAGCTTTGCAACCTGCTGATGGACACAAACCGGATATACTATATGGAAATGTCAGTGCAGTTCAAGAACAGGCTGGTTCCGCAGAATAGCACCTTCCATGCTGACATTGTCCAATACTATGAGTATGAGGGAAACGGCATCCCCGTCAGCGAACTGGTGGGTGGCGAACACTACAAGGCGATCCGTAGCGGGGACTGTGAATACACGGTGCACATCAACGGCGACACCGACCTGGTTCAGGGAGAAAGCGCCACTTTCACCGCAACGGGGGCGGAAAGCTACCGTTGGTACAACGGAGGAGGCGAACAGCTGAGTGCAGGGGAAAGCATGACAGCGGTGCCGGCCTACAGCCAGTGTTATTTTCTGGAAACCACCGGAGGATTGTGTGGCTATGTCTCCCGCGACACCATTTGCGTGCATGTGTCGGAGGGTGAGATTGTGACCCTCTACCCCAACCCCACAAACGACAACGTGCATATGGAGTACCGGATAATAGGAAATTACATCAACGCCAGCATCCAAATCACCAATGAATTGGGGATAACACAGCAGATCATCACGCTGAACGAACCGCAGGGCAGCCTGACCATGGAGGTGCAGGAGCTGCCCGTCGGAACCTACTACGTGCTGCTGAAATCCCCCGGCGGAAAGGTGCTGGACGTGAAAACGCTGGTAAAAGGGGAATGAGACGGAAGACGGAAGTAAGAAGTAAGAAGTAAGAAGATATGAAAATAGGGATTGTCGGAGGGGGCGCGACCGGTTTGTTTCTCGCCAAACTGCTTGCCATGCAGGGCAGGCACCATGCGGTCGTGTTTGAAAAAAGCGGCAAGGCAGGACGTAAAATCAAGGCCTCCGGCGGCGGACGCGCCAACCTTTTCCACCTGCCCGTGGAGGCGGAGCAATACAACCGTCCCGATTTCATAACCGGAATACTGCAACAGGTGGACGCGGAAAAGATGCGTCAACTGTGGCTTTCATTCGGCATGCCCACCTGCTGTGACGAGGAAGGGCGCGGCTACCCCATGACCTATTTCTCCCAAACCGTGCTGGACGTCCTGCTACAGGAATTGCAACCCAACGTGGAAATCCGCTATGAGTGCGAAGCGAAAGAGATCCGTTCCGAAAATGGGAAATGGTTCATCAACAACGGGACGGAACAATTTGACAAAGTGGTGCTCTGCAGCGGTTCCCCGGCAGGTTTGCGCCTGGAACGGGCCGAAACGTACAACACCTACTTAAAACCCTTTAAATTTGCCACACAACCATTGTCGCCCTCCCTGGTGGGATTCCGGGTCCAAAATCCTGTGCGGCGGCTGGAGGGATGCCGCACCAAAGCGGAGGTTTCACTTTACCAGAGGCAACGGCTGCTTTTCCGCGAAGCGGGAGAGGTCATCTTCAAGGCGGACGGCATTTCCGGAATTGTGATTCTCAACGCCTCCTCATATTACGCCAGGCTTTCTGACCGTAGCGACTGCATGCTTTCCCTGGACTTTCTGTACGCCCACCCCGAAATTGACCCGAAACGGCACCTGCAGGAATTCCACACATTCAACGGCCTGCTGCATCCCAAACTTAACGAGCTCTTCCAGCGCCAACCCTTTGATCCGAAACATTTCCAGCTGTCGATTGCAGGAACTTACAATTGGGACGAGGCACAGGTGTGTCATGGCGGCATCTGCTGTTCGGAAGTGGGTGACAACTTGGAGGCGCACCGCTTTCCAGGTCTTTACATTGGTGGGGAGATGCTTGACATAGATGGCGTTTGTGGCGGATATAACCTTTTTTTCGCCTGCGCCTGCGGCTATGTGATCTATAAACATATAAATGATTCTTCTGAAAAATAGTATCACATATTATATTCAAAAAACACATTAAAAACAGAATTAGCTATTCGATATTTAAAATTTTTTATCAAATAAAATAATATTTTAAATAACTTTTTTAAATTTTCATTATATTCAAAATACTCAATTAAATAACCAATCACAAACCCAATACAAAAACAGGATCCAATAAAAAAGGTCATCACCAACAGATAAAACAAATAAAAACTATGGATATAAAAATCAACAACTTCCGCATTCGAGTAGACCAGAACGGACAGCTTCGGCGGCAACTGCTGCGCAAATACTATTTAGAAGAATCGGAAGTAATTGATTTTAAAATATTAAGGCAAGCAATTGACGCCCGCAGACGGGATGCAGTTTACTATGACTACCAAATCAGGCTGCAACTGAAAAAAAAGCATCCGGAACTGCTGAAACTGCCGGAAATCAGCCCCTACTCCCCTCCACCGGAAATGGACTACCCCGTATGGAAACATCCTTTGCCTCCGGTGATTGTGGGGTTCGGACCCGCCGGCATGTTCGCAGCTCTCTATTTGGCACGATGCGGCGCCAAGCCAGTGGTGATTGAACGGGGAAGCCCGATTGAAATCCGCAAACGGGAGGTGGCCGACTTTTTTGAAAACAAACGGCTCAACCCCAACTCCAACGTACAATTTGGCGAAGGTGGCGCAGGAGCCTTTTCCGACGGAAAGCTGGCCACCAACCTGCACCATCCGTGGATACAATTCATTTTAAAGGAGTTCCACCTCCACGGAGCTTGCGAGGATGTAACCTATTCCAGCGCACCTCATGTCGGCACCGACTATCTGGAAAAGGTGGTGCGCAACATTCGGGAGGAAATCAAACAGTTGGGCGGAACATTCCATTTCAACACCCTTTTCAGCGATTTTGAACATCATGAGGAAACACTTACTGTCCGCACAGAACAAGCGTCGCAGCATTCCGTAGCCCTAGAAAAAGGACTTCACGAGGAGCAGACAGAAGCGAACTCAGACCCTACAGCCATTTTGAAAGAGCAAACATCGCAAATGCCACCCTGCTACCAGACGAGCCACCTGCTGCTCTGTTTGGGGCATTCCGCCCACGACAGCATCCGGCAGCTGCACGCCAAAGGGCTGCAAATGGAGGCCAAACCTTTCTCCATCGGAGTGCGCATCGAGCATCTGCAATCCTATATCAATGAAATGCAATACGGTAAATTCGCCCGTTTTCTGCCTGCAGCCTCCTACAAAGGGGTGGTTCATCTGAAAGAGCGGAGCGTCTACACCTTCTGCATGTGCCCCGGAGGCTACGTCATGGCCTCCAGCAGCGAAGCGCAGCGCATAGTCACCAATGGAATGAGCGAAAAAAGCCGGAACGGAGCAAATGCCAACAGTGCCCTGCTGGTGGACATCCGTCCGTCGGACTTCTATCATGCCAGCCCGCTGGACGGCCTGGCATTTCAGGAAAAATATGAGCGGCTTGCATTCCAAGTGGCGGGCGACCACCGCGCCCCCGCCAACCTTGTCGGCGACTTTCTGCACGGCAAAGTGGCTTCAAAGGCGGCCTCAGTCCGCCCCTCCTACCCGCACGGTGTAATCTACTGTGATTTCAAAAAATGTCTTCCCCCATACGTAGTGGAGGCGATGCGTGAAGCCATTCCCAGAATGAATAGCCAAATCCGGGGCTTCAACCATCCTGACGCTGTAATGACCGGCATTGAGAGCCGCTCCTCCTCATCAGTACGCATCCTGCGCAACGACCAACGGGAATCCAACATCAGAGGCATATTCCCCGTCGGCGAAGGGGCAGGCTACGCAGGCGGCATTGTCAGCGCCGCCTTGGACGGCCTGAAAACCGCAGCCATGATTGTGGCGGACGAAGGAAGGGTTTAAGAGGTTTAAGGGGTTTAAGAAGTTTAAGAGTTAATAGTTTATGGTTTATAGTCATAGTCATTGTCATTGTCATTGTCATTGTCATAGTTACGTCACTTCGTTCCGTGAATGCCGGCTGCGCTTCGGCCATTCAAGTAAACTTGATGGCGCTCGGCTTGCACGGCAAGTGTCATTGTCATAGTTACGTCATACTTCGTGCACCCTCAGCCACCGGACAACATTTCGGACGGAATCCAGCCCTATCTCTTCCAGACAGATTTCCTGCAAAGGGTAAAATTGTGCGGAGGCGGCGTCATCACCGGCCTGCAACGCCTGTAGGGATGCTACCTGACATCGAAAAACCAAATCCACAGTGAAATAACACAATTCATCATACAGGTAGCGATTGGGCAATGTCATAAGAAACTGGCTCGCCACCACCTCCAGGTGCACCTCTTCCATCACTTCACGACGTAACGCCTCTTCAGCCTTTTCACCCAAATCGACAAAACCGCCCGGCAAGTCCAGGCTGCCTTTGGCCGGATCAAATTTCCGCCTGACCATGAGCAGCCCATCACGCCCGTTTTCAATCACAGCAATGACTGCCGCTGCAGCATTGGTATAGAGAACATGGCCGCAATCCTGACATCGGTGCCTCTTCACACCGTCCCAAACAAAGCGCGCACTTCCACAAAAGGGGCAATATCGGATACGTTGGGAAGGGTGAAAGCCTGTCATCAGAATTCAAAACGGATTTTCAGGTTATATAATCTCGGTGTCAGATAATTGGCAGTCAGATAAGGATGCCCGTCGATGTCTGTCACCGCCGTATAGGAGACCACATTGTAGTAATTGAACAGATTGAGGATTTCCGCTGTAAGGATGCCCGATTTCAGGAAAGAAAAGAGGGAAGTTTGGTCTGCTTTACGGGTGTGAAATTGCCAGGAAAAGCCGATATCTGTGCGAAAATAGGCCTTTCCACGGTAGGTATGGGTGTATTGCGGTGAACCTGCAATGCCAAAAGGAAGCGGTGTGGCGTACACCATATTGATGTGCACTTTCATGGAGGGCATTTTGGGAATCCGGTCTTGAAAGAAGAGGTTGATGGAGACACGCTGGTCGGTAGGACGCGGAATCCATTTCGGATAAACGGTGTCTGTAGTCACCGCCCCTTCCGCCGAGGTGAGGATGCTTCCCGCACTGTCAAGGTAACGGACATACCAGTCGTTGTGCAAATCCTCCATGGTTTTCAGCAGGGAGACGGAAAACCAGGATTCCAAGCCGGGTAACAGTTCCCCACTGATTTTGAAATCCGCACCCAAGGCATAACCATTCGCATCGTTGCTGCCCGAATAGATAACCCTCACATTGTCCAACTGGTAGCTAATCAAATCCCAAAGATATTTGTAATAGGCTTCTCCACTTATTTTGAACGGTTTGTTATTCCATTGGAAGAGATAGTCAGTGCCTGCGATGAAATGCAGGGATTTCTGGCTCCGGATACCTTCGTTGAGTTCTCCATGGCTGTTACGCATCTCCTTATAAAATGTGGGCTGATAGTAGAGTCCGCTAGCCGCATAAAAGGAGAGCCGTTTGTGTTTCAACGGCTGGATGACCAACCGCAATCTTGGCGTGATGAAAAACTCCTGATTAAAATGAAGATAGGAGGCCCGAACTCCGCCAGTCAAGGTGTAACGGAAACGTTCCAAACCAAATTCCATCCGGTCCTGCAGATAAGCGGAAAAACGATGGTTCACCAGACTGTTTTCCGTATTCAAATAGTTCGAGGATAAGAATATGCGTGCCGAATCATCGCATGCCACCGAATCGCCGGGCGGCGTGTATGGATGCGGCAGCGAATAATAGGAGGAATCGTACATATACCATTCTTTCAACTGATCCTCAATATTTTCAAAACGATACAACACTCCCCATCGCAACAGGTGGATTCCCAACACATGCTCTCCTCGCAAGGCCTGCTGCAGCAGATCCGCCGTAAGGAAATTGCGGCCATGGTGCAACTCCCCGCCCACTGCACGTGAGGAGATGGTCTCGCCGAACTCCTCGGAACCGAAATTCATGTTGATATCGCTCAGCCAATATTCCGCATTGATGTCAAAGGTCTCTTTTTCCGAAGTGCGGAAATAGGAAGTCACCCAAGAAATCTTGGAGAACCGGTCTATTTCATAGTCAGCTGAGAATGAAGAGAAAAGGGTTTGGTATGCATCCACCTCCTGCCCATCATAATAGATGTTCAGCTTTTGCAGGCTGGTGAGCAGGTTGCCAACAACAGCCGAGCTGGATTCCGGAATCAGCTTGTATTCGTTGCGGGCGAAATTGCCGAAAAAGGAGAAAGCCCATTTTTCATTGGCCTGATAACGTACCAAAGCCTGCACATCTGTAAAATTGGGCCGGTAACTTCCTTTGGTCTGCATCTGTCTTAAGATATAGGCGTTGGACTGATAGCGCACGCCTGTCATATAGGTGAGCTTGTTGTTTTTGGAACAGCCGCCCAAATGCGCGGAGGCACCCAAAAAGCTCAGGGAGACACTGCCCTCCCGCTGTTCCGGCTTGCGATAGTCCACATCCAGCACCGAAGCCATCTTGTCGCCATAGCGTGCGTCAAAGCCCCCTGATGAGAAACGGACCGCCGACACAAGATCCGAATTGATGAAGCTCAGCCCCTCCTGCTGTCCGGAACGGATGAGGAACGGACGGAAAATTTCTGTGCCATTGACATAAATCAGATTCTCGTCATAACTCCCGCCACGCACGTTGTACTGTGCGCTCAGCTCATTGTTGGCATGCACACCCAATCCGGCAACTTTCACCAGGTTTTCAACCCCGCTTCCCATACTCGGCATCTGGACAACCGCTTTGGGATCCATATATTCAACTCCGTTGTTCGGCTCGTAATGGGCGCGGAATTCGTAGTCAGGAAGCACTGAATTGTCCGGCAGCAGCTGGACGGAAATGTTCTTGCGCCTCCCCGCCTCCACCGTTACCGTCACTGTCATGGTCTGATATCCTGTCATCGAAAAACGTACCACCCACTCCTGTCCGGCGGTAACAGGCAGCTCATAGCGTCCCATTTCGTTGGTGATAGTTCCTTTGATTGGCTGGCTGTTCAGCACCACATTCACCTGTTCCAGTGGCTGTCCTAAGGTATCACACACACGTCCATAAATTTTGGCGTTGCCTTGGGCCAATACCCCCTGCCACGAAGCCATCAGAAACAGCCCGAACACACCTAATATGCGCACCAAGTAGCCACCTTTCATTATATAGGCAAAATGCTGATGATAAGCTAATTAGTGGAGCTGGAGGGAGTCGAACCCTCGTCCAAACACGCTGCAAAAACGCTTTCTACATGCTTATCCTTGCTTTGGTTTTCGTTCAAAGGTTGGTCCAAGGCTAAACCGTCCTTTGACTTATCCTCTAAAATTTCGGAAGTGGCACGAGGCGGCCATTTCCTATCCTCTCATTTCCGATGCCTCGGTCCGGACGTCGGGAGGATGAACTTCCGGGGAGACAGCTTCGTGACTAACCTTTGTTAGGCAGCGAAAGCAAAAGTATTTTCTTCGCCATTTATTCTGGCATGTAAGTTAGCTGTTACGGAACCTGCTTACAACGTCCGGCATGCTTACGTTCCCACATACGAGCTGTCAAAACCAAGCAGCCCCATGATTCAAAACGCAAAATGCAAAAGTAGCTAAAATTTCAATATGAGCGTAGCAATTTTTCAAAAAAATCAGCCGCTGTAGGAATAATCCCATCCGGAAAGTCAAAATCGGGATGGTGGAGTTCTGGTGTTTCCTCACCGGAACCAATACCAAAAAAGGCCCCCTCACAATTTGTCAGATAAAGGGAAAAATCCTCAGACCAACGGAACGGCTGCTGTATCTCCTGGAAACTGAATCCGTTTTCCTGCGCCACCTGCCGCAACCTTTCCATGGCGGCAGGATGGTTTTCGGTAGCCATAAAAGGTTCCCTCCACTCCCATTCCGACTTCAGCCCATGCCTTTCGGCGATTTGTTGGAGCAACTGGCAAAGTTGTTCCTTCCAAAGCCGCATTTCACAATTGGTGAAAGCCCTGAGTGTGAACATCACGACCGCATCTCCAGCCGCCGTACCGAAAGCGACCTCCCCAATACGGGCGTGTATCAGCGTGGCCTGATGGAATTGTGCCTCACCAACTTCCGGACGGAGATTGCGAGCCAGCACCTCACTGATGATTTCAGCTACCGCCAATGCCGGATTGAGACCCAGTTCCGGAAAGGCGGCATGGGTTTGCCTACCCTGCAAACGGATGACCCAGCCGACAGAAGCCGCTGCAAAAGTATTGTCTTTAAAAACCAAACAGGACTTAGGGAAACCGGGCAGGTTGTGCAGGCCGTAGATGGCGCGTGGACTGTAACCTTGCAGAATGCCGGACGACCATACGCGGGCAGCGCCCTCCCCTGTCTCTTCCGCCGGTTGGAAAAGCAACAGCACAGTACATTTTACCGGATGTCGCGCAATACGCTCCGCCACCGCGAGCAGAATGGCAGTATGACCGTCATGGCCGCATTTATGCGCCACACCTTTTTGTTCGGAACGGTAGGGAATCACTGTCTCCTCTTGAATTGGAAGCGCATCAATGTCGGCCCGTAACACCACACAAGGAGCTCCTTTTTCGCCGAATGCGGCCACCACCCCGAAACCGCCAACATGACTATACAACTGCGTTGGATTACACTTTTGCAAAAAATCAACAATCAGATTATGGGTACTTTTTTCTTCTCCGGACAGTTCCGGATGCGCATGCAGGGCATGCCTGTATCTGACAATCTCTTCCGCTTCCATCTGTTTTATAAACACAAATTATTAATTATCAATACCTACAGTTGAATTTCTCCGAACTGTTTCAGCCGTTGCAAAAGTAATCAAGAATCGCTTTCAAAAGACAAAATCTTTCTGAAAGAAATTCAAAATTGTCCGCATAGTATTTTTAGGACTCCCCCTCAAAATTGTAAGAAAACTCTTTTTTGAAGTCCCGTGAAAAATTTTTCAGTCCAAAACGGAAAAACATATTTCCTTTTCATCTATATTTGCGTTTTTAAAATTTGTGAACGCATGCAGACAGGAAAATTTGCCGTTATCGGTCTCGGAAATTTCGGAAAATCAATCGCCCTCAATTTGGCGCAAAAGGGTGCGGAAGTGATGGCCATCGATAACAATTACGAGAAAGTGGAGAACATCAGTGACGATGTGGCTTATGCCGTCACGCTGAACGCCACCGACCGGCGGGCTTTGCTTGCCCAGGACATCAAGAGTTTTGACGCAGTGATTGTCGCCATCGGCAACCCTTTTGAGCAGCGCCTGCTTTGCGCTGCACTGCTATTGGACTTCGGGGTCAAGCGCATTATCTGCCGCGCAATCGGACGCAACCAGCGTTTCATCCTCAACAAGATGGGCATTACCGAAATCATCTCCCCCGAACAGGAGATTGGAGTATCTGTGGCACGCCGCCTCATGAATCCAAGTCTGGTCTCCTATCTGGACTTGGCTGAAGACTACAGCGTGGTTGAAATCATCGCCCCCCGCCACATCTGCGACCTGGAATACGAGCAGGTGGATTTCAGGGACAAGTACAAGCTGAGCCTCATCACCATCCGCCGGAATGTGGAGGAATGGGGCAATAAAAAACGGCAGCATGTGCTGGGCGTGCCAAACACAAAGACCGTCATCCTGAAAGATGATATTCTAGTGATTTTCGGCAAGAACAAAGATATTGAAAAATTTGTAGAAATCAATAATTAATTTGAAATTCTTACATTTACATAAACTTCGGGAAGACATAAAATTCTTCATCTGGGACTACATCGACAAGGTGCACAACATCCTGCGCATCATCAGTATCTTTGTGGTCTCCTTCACCATGGGGGTGATTGCCTACTATTACGGTTTTCCACAAACCGTCAGCAGCGCACGCATCTGCGAGCTGCTAATCCATTGCAGTCTGATTTTTTACGTGCTGAAATATTTTACCGAAGCCTTCTTTTCACTGCACACCACGAAATTTTTCCGGAAAAACATAGGTGAAGGTGTCATTGTTTTCCTCATAATCCTCTGGTTTGTCTTCATCAAAAGCAACCTCACGGGAGGAAGCGCCTCCGGACTGGACGCCACGGAAGTGAGCAATTTGAGCAACATCACCATGATTCTGGTGCAGATTTATTTCTTTTTCATGATGATTACGGAGCTTTCCAACGTGGGGGAACTCTTCAACAAATTCCGTTTCGGTCCCCGAGGATGGATGATCAGCTCCTTTTTGATGCTGATTTTGTTCGGCACCGGACTGCTGATGCTCCCGGAAATGACCACAAACGGCATCTCCTTCATCAATGCGCTCTTTACGGCCACAAGTGCCAGCAACATAACCGGTCTGACAGTGGTTAACACCGCCACAGCCTTTACAGTCAAAGGACAGTTCGTGCTGATGCTGCTGATGCAGCTGGGAGGCATCAACATCATCTGCTTTGCCACTTTTCTCTCAACTTCCTACAAACAAAACAAGGTGCACACCCAGTCTGTCATGAAGGAGATTCTGAACACAAACTATTCCGGATCCAAGCCCCTGCTAAAAACCATTCTGATTTACACTTTCATTGTTGAAGCCATCGGGTTTCTGCTTTTTTTCCTCCATTGGAACCACAATCACTTTTATAGCGATTCGGTGAGCCGCAACCTTTTCCTATCTGCCTTCCACGCCGTTGCCGCATTCTGCAATTCAGGCATTTCAATTGTGGATGAAGGCATGATGAACCCGTTGTTCCTGGAAGATTACTACACACAGTGGGTCACACTTGTTCTGTTCACCATTGGAAGTTTGGGTTTTGTCACCCTGCATGACATCAACCGCAACATTATATATCGGGAGGGACGTAAAAGTTTTTGGAAACGGTTGAACATCTCTTCCCGTATCACCATCGGCATGTCCGCCCTGCTGGTGGTTTTCGGCACAGTGTGCTATTTTCTGTTCGAGTACCGCAATTCCAATGCAGGCCTGCCTTTGGGCGAAAGCTGCATGAATTCCCTATTTATGGCTTCATCTGCCCGTTCCGCCGGTTTCAGCACTGTGGACACCGGACTTTTATCCATGCCCACCCTGTTGATTTTCATGATTCTGATGTTTATCGGCAGCTCCCCTTCCTCCACCGGAGGAGGCATCAAAATCACCACCTTCTACATCCTGATAAAGTCCACCATCGCCACAATAACCAACAAAAAGGAGGTGAGCATTGCCAAACGGGCCATTCCAGGTCACTTGATTGACAAATCCTACACAGTGGTAATGTTAGCTTTATTACTCATTATAAGCAGTGTCGTCATCATTTCCGTCAGTGACCCGCAGTTCCGACTGGAACAGATTTTGTTTGAAGTCTGTTCCGCATTAGGCAATGTGGGCATGTCGGTCAATATATGCGGACAACTGAGCGTGGTGGGCAAAAGTGTGCTGGTATTGCTGATGTTCATCGGTCGCATCACTATTTTGCAGATGGCCATTTCTGTCACCCACAAGGCCATCCACAACTATTCCTTAGTCAAAACCACTTTAAGCATATCTTAATGAGAACATATTCTATCGGATGTTTCCCCATTTTGTGTGCCATCGTCGGAGGGATTGTCATGGGACCTGTCGGTGCCATTTTCGGCTATCTTCTCGGTGGCTTTTTTAGCAAGGCCTCGCGGCCAAACGGCAAAATCAACGATCAGGTGCTGTACCACATCTCCGCCCTGTTTGCAGCGGTCATGAAGGCGGACAACAGCATCATGCAGTCGGAACTCTATTCCTTCAGGGACTTTTTTCTGCAACGGTTCGGTTCTGAAGCGGCGGGCAAAGCCATTGACCATTTGAAAGTGTTAAAGGATAGTGACATCAACTTGCAGGAACATGTCGGGAAACTGAACCTGAAATTGAATTACACGGAACGTCTGGAAATTTTGCGCTACCTCTTCCAGCTGGCCTACGCTGACGGCAACATCAGCCAGCCTGAGTTGAATGTTATAAGGGAAATCGCACAGTATTTCCAAATCCGGCAGCAGGATTTCCTCTTCCTGCACAATTCCTTTACCTACAGCTATTCCTACCGGCAGTCCTATACCGGACAGCAGCAGGGTTACAGCGGCTATCAGGGCGGTTACAGCAGCGGTTACAGTTCCGGACGACAATCCTTGGAGAAGGATTATGCGGTGCTCGGTGTCCAAAGTAGCGACAGCGACGACACCATCAAAAAGGCCTATCGGCGCCTGGCCATCGACAACCATCCCGACAAGGTGGCCCATCTCGGTGAAACCGCCCGCAAGGAGGCGGAAAAACGTTTCGCTGAAATCAACGAGGCCTACCAGCGGATCAAAGCGGCAAGGGGGATGAGTTAGAAGACAGAAGTAAGAAGTAAGAAGTAAGAAGTAAGAAGAGAGTTAATAGTCAGGTACATTTTAACAACATAACACCTAATCAATATGTTTACAGGAATCGTGGAACGGACAGGCATCGTCAGGGAAATCATCCGGTATCAGACCAACGT
>CAJOQK010000031.1 GCA_905236885.1 uncultured Bacteroidales bacterium | reverse complement strand
GCTGCAGACCCTCTGCAAGCAACGAAGCCATGTCCCGGTCATCCAACTGGCTCTCATACCGTATGCCAACCGTTTCGTCATTATCCGCCAAGGAGCGGTAATAGGCGGTGAAAACCGGCATGAAATCGGCCAGAAAGCGCAGGCGTGCGGCATGGATTTCCGCTCCGAACGCCACCAGACGATCATCCCAAACCTCCAATGCGGAGGAATCCAGCCGTCCGCTTTCATACGCCTGCTTCAGCAGGGCATTGCGCTGCAGCAACAGCTTGTTGTACTGGATCAGCTGCTCCATGTAGGCATGATCGGACTGGGAAACCACACCGTCGAAATAGCGGCGGCGCGACTCACTGCCCCCCTGGATGTAATCCTGGTCGTAGGGGGAAATCATCACCGAAGGGAAGCGGCCGATGTGCTCCGACAGCCGTCCGTATTCCTTTTGGTTGATTTTAAAAACCTTTCTGGCATCTCTCTTTTGGATGCAGGAGACTTGGGTCGTCCCGTCAATCCCCTCTTCCTGAAAAAAACCGTGCAGGGCGAAAAAATCGGCCCCGTGCCGGATGTTCTGCTGGTCGGAAGCGGTGTAGTAGCTCTTGCAGACTGACAAATAATGAATGGCATCCAGCAGGTTGGTCTTGCCCACCCCGTTTTTCCCGCTAATGGCGTTGATGCCGGAAGAAAAAACGAATCTGCTTTCGGAATAATTCTTGAAATGAAGCAGCTGGATATTCTCTAAAAACATCTGCCCTCCTACTCGCCGCCGAAAATATATTTTACCCCGAACAGGCAGTTGAAACGCTCGCTGTAATAAAAGTCATACATTTGGTTGCTCCTGCCGATCAAATTGTTCAAATCTGCAAAGAAGCGCAGGCGGCGGCTCCAGTTGTATTCCGCCTTCACACTCCAGTCAAACCAGGTGGCGATGGGTTCCTTGTCCACATCACCCGCCGTAAACTCGGGATAATAAGCATCGGCTTTCAGCACAAACTGCGTTCCAATGCTGATTTTCCGCTTCATGGAATAGTTTATATCCAAAGAAAAGATGTAGTGCGGTTTGTAATAAATGGTGACGGTGTCGGCGGTGGAATAGGAATTATAGTCAAAGTTCAACGCGCACTGCAAAGCCTCCTTGTAGCGGTAGGACAAATCGATGTGGATATCTGTGGAGAGCACTCGCGCCTGCTCAATCAGAAAAGTGTTCTTCAAAGCCAGCGAAATGGTGTCATTCACCTTGACCGGCGTTGTGTCAGGCAGGAAGTAGGGCATGGCTGAGTAATTGGTGACCGAAACCCGCGCCCCGAAGGACAAGGCATGGGAGAGATTGGTTTTGGTAGCCACATAAAAATGGTAGATATGGTCAAAATCCTGTTCCAACTTCGGTGCCAAGAACGGATTTTCACGGGAAAGCTCCGCATAGCTCAAATAACGTATCTCCCCAACGGCTCCGGTATAAAATGACAACACATTGGGCACAATATCATACGAGATGCGCACATCGGGGAAAAGCCCCCAATGGAAATCCCCGTTCTGCAACGCGGTTGAGAACTGCAACCCCATACGAAACTGCCAAAGCCCCTCCGTAATCCGGGCGTGGGGATTGATGCCGAACAGCCAGACATCCTCAAGCACACCGCTCGTATCCCATTTGTCGTGCAGATATTCCGCATTCAGCTGACCGCCTAACTTGAAGTAGTCAATCCGGGAGGTCATCAGCCGTTTGTCCAGCAGTGCGGAGGCACGGGCACGATGCTCGAAGGAGCGGTAGTTGTCATACAGGAAATCATAGTTTCCTGTATACATTTGGTTTAACTTCAAAGATTTCCCATATCTGGTATAGGCTTTCATCTCAGCAATGGCCTGGTGGTAGTGCCGTGCAATCTGTTGGGCTGTCTGAGTCCACTGGTGCGCCGCTTCCAGGGAATCGGCTGGATATCCGTAGCAATGGTATAGGTCGAAGCCGTAGCCCAGTTGCTCCTCAAAAATGAAATTTTGGGCAAACTGCTGCCCGTATAAATTCAAACGGTTGTTGGTAAAGGAGGAAGGACCCGAATTCTTCACCTGATCAAAGGAGGAATGGCTCAGCAGGTGCAGGCCGAATGCCCTCTTCTTTGAACGCAGGGTGGAAAAATCGTACTCCAAAAATGGTTGCAGGTAACCGACACCTGCCTTCAGATAATGGTGGTACAACCGGTCAATCTGGTCCTTTCCCACCTTGGGCGCGACAATTGGTTCCGGCGTAAAACGGGGTTGCAGCGGACGGACCCGCACATCGTAGTCCACCGACTGCTGCGCCTGCACCGTGTCGGTGATTTTGGCAGGAAAATTCATCTTTTTTTGCGCATCCTGGATTACTGGGCTGAAAGCGGATTTTACCACCACTTCATATTGGGATTGCGCGTACAGGATGGAGCCTGCCATGCAGCACAAAACAACGACCGTCTTTTTCAATTTACTATCCATGATATCCTGTTGGTTTTTATAATCCGATTAATTTCCCAATTCCATGTTGTTGTTGTCATCCTGCAGCTTGTCCTGACGCTGCTGCAGCATTTTCTGCTGCGCCTCCTCCGCCGCAAGAATGGCGTTATACTTGTTCAGCGCGACCATCCGCAATTCCTCACCCTCGTAATTGTCCACAATGGAGAGGTAAGTGTGCTTGGCCTGGAAGGTGTTCCCCTTATCGGCGTAAATGTCTCCCAAGAGAATGTAGCTCTTCACCGACCAATACTCGTATGCGATATTAATCAGGATTTCAAACACCTTTTTCTCAGCCGCATCCAAATTCCCTTTCAAGTATTCGATTTCAGCCAGCCGGTACAATGCTTCGGAGGCATACTCCGACTGGGAGTTCCGGCTCAAATAGTTGCACTCGTTCAACGCCACACCCCAGTTTTTCAGCTGGATGGAAGAACGAGCCTTGGTCATCCGCGCCTCCTCCTCCAACTCCTTTGACAGCTTTTCCATCTCCAGCAGCACATTGGCCATATTGACCGCACTGTTGAAATTGGAATCCGCGTAATAGGCACGCATCAGCCCCAAGGCGGTGTTCTGCCGGTAGGAGGGAAGCAAATCCTTGGCCTGAAGACGGCGGTAATATTCGATGGCTGTTTTGTAATTCTTGTTCTTCAACTGGATGTCAGCGGCATTCACCATCGCAATGGTCTCAAACTGGTCCAGCGGATGGGCGATGACATATTCGTAATCGGCCAGGGCATCGTTCAGGTGAGAGCGGCGCATAAGGCATTCCGCACGGTAGAAATGGGCATGAGTGATGAAAATGCCTTCCGGAAATTTCTTGATATATGCGTCGAAACCGTTTTCCGCCTCCACAAACTGCTTGTTGAAATATTTGTCCGCCGCAGAGTTGTATGTGATGGTGTCCTGCGCCTCCACCGTGATGTTGGCAAAAGAGACATTGCGCACATAGGCGAAGAACTCCTCCACATTGCCGGAAATGGAATATAGGTTCTCAATGTTCTTCAAGGCGGTGCTGGCCTCTTTGGTGCGCGGGTAATCCTGCACAATCCGCTTGAAAATCTTCATGGCGTTCGCATCGTCCTCCGCATTGAAATAGACCATGCCCAGCTTCAGCATCACCCCTTTTGTGTCCGTGTTATTGGGATATTTGTCAATATATGCCTTGTATATTTCCGCAGCCTTCTCATTCTGTCCGATGGAAAGATAGGTGTCGGCAGTCTCCAGCAGGGCGCCTGCAGCGTAATCGGACTGGGGATACTGTTTCTGCAACTGGTCCATCACGGCGATTTTCTCGCTGTAGCGATCCATATTGCCCAGAGCCTGCGCACGCTGGTACATGGCATAGTCCACATCATACACTCCCAAGGCAATGGTTTTCTCATAATACTGCTGCGCCTTTTTCAGATCGGAAAGCATGAAATAACAGTCACCGATACGGTTATCCGCATCCGCCTCCAACCGTTTGTTGTCTTTGGCCCCGCCAATTTTCTCAAAGTTCAGGAAATGCTGCAGGGCATGGGAATATTGCCGGTTTTTGAAATGGGCGTATCCCGCATTGTAATAGGCCTGGGCATACTCCGCAATTTGCGGGGCACCTTCCGTAGCGAAAAAACGGCTGTAGCCAGTCACCGCATCCTCATATTTCTGCTGCTGGTAGCAGGCCTCAGCATGCCAGCACATCGCCTGCGCATACACTTTTGGGTCATACCGCTGGTTCATAGATTTGGTGAAATAGCTTTGCGCCTCCTCATATTTGCCTGCGTTGTAGAGTTCCATTCCCTTGAAACAGAGCACCCGCTGATAAGCTTCATTCAACGCCGCCGACTTTTGGTTTATTTTTTCCAAAGAGGCTATGGCTGCATTGTAGTTCTTGGTGGTCAGGTAGATATTGGACAGATAGCGTTCCGCTTCGGCACGCCGGTCCGCCTTAGGATATTCGTTCATGTATTTCTCAAATGCGGAGATGGCGTTGGAGAAGGGATTTGAGGAGAGTTCATATTGCAGCTGCGCATAGGTGAAAAGTGCATCCTCAGTCAGATAGGGGTTCTTCTTCATCTCATAGGCAGCATAAAATGTGTTGGCTGCGAACTCCTTCTGATTCTTCTTCAAATAGCAGTCCCCGATGATGAAATAGGCCTGCTGGCCCAATTCGTCCTGATTGCGGCAAATCGCCTTGGTCAGGTAGGAGATGGCCTTGTCATAGTTCCCCTGCTGGTAATAACAGTAACCCAAGGCATAACAGTCCTCGCAGCTTGCCATTTCCATCTGGGAGAAATAGTTTTCCAGATAAGGGATGGCCTCGGTATAGCGCGCCTTCTTATAATAGGCTTGGGCGATGATGTGGTTGATTTCCGGCACGCGCTTCTCCGTACTTTTTGCCAGCAAGGCATCCGACTCGGCAATGATGGCATCGTAATCCTGCAGCTGCAGTTGCAACTGGGCGATGTAGAAGGGAACAATGGCGGCATAGCCCGACTCTTTCTCCAACTGCCGGAACCCCGCCAGAGCCGCCCGTGCATTCTGTTCCAGATAGAGAATATGGGAATAATAGAATAGCGCTTTGTTCCTGTATTGGCTTTCCGTATCCTTCACCTCAGCCAGCATAGGCTTCGCCTCCTCATACTGGTTTTCCGTAAAATGGCAGTATCCCTTCTTGAACAGGTAGGTGATACGTTCATCCTGATCCAGACTGTTCTCGTCCACCTGTTCGTATGCACGCAACGCCGAACGGTATTGGCCGTTGTTGAAATAGTAATGTGCCAAGTGCAGGTAAACATCACTCAAATAGATGCTCTCCTTGTATTCATTGGTGAAACGCTGGCAGAGCAGCACGGCATCCTGGTGATATAGCAGGCAGGCACTGACCGCAGCATAATACAGCGCCTCCTCCTGCTGCAGACGCTGCACATCCGGCGTGGCATTGTATATTTTCAAAAAAACATCTTTGGCCGCGCCATACTGTTGCATTTGAAACAACTCACGGGCCATGTCCATCTCCATTTTTGGAGAGAGATATGTTTGGCTTTTTTGGGCGGAAAGCGACCCGTTATATAAAAATAAAACGCTAATAATCAATGTATTAAAAAACCAGATCTTTTTCATCGCTGCTGTTTGTTCCAATTTGACATTAAAATAAGTTTATTGGATGCAAAAATAGCCGCCCCGTTTTTTCGCAAAGGTCTTTTTCCAGATTATTTTTCAACAACATTTTGTGAAAGGAAAAAAAAGGAAGCTACATACAATAAAACATCCCCTTCCGTCGTTTATGCCTTCGCAAAGGCATAAAAATTTTATCGCATTGAAAAAAGAGAGAAACGAACTGACGGAAAAACTGGATCTTTTCATCCGCAAATACTACGACAACCGTATATTGCGGGGAAGCCTGCTTTTTGCGGCCATTTTTCTGGCCCTTTTCCTGACGGTTTCGCTCTTTGAATATTTCTCATACAGCAACTCGCTGGTGAGAGGTCTGCTGTTCTACGGTTTCCTGCTGCTGAACGGCGGCATTTTCACAGGCATGATCCTACTGCCATTCATGCGCAAGAAAGGCTGGCTCAAAGGTATTTCCCGTGAAGAGGCCACACGGCTCATCGGGGCGCATTTTCCGGAAATCGACGACAAGCTGCTGAACACCCTGCAACTGCAGAACAGCGAACAGGTTCCGGAACGCCAAAAGGAGCTGTGGCAGGCCGCCATTGACCTCCGCATCACGCAGATGCGCCCGTTCCGTTTCCATCAGGCGGTGGATTTCAAAAAAAGCCTGCGCTACGCCAAATACGCCATTGTCCCAGCCCTGACCATACTCCTGCTGCTTTTCCTTAATGCGGAACTCTTCACCAGCCCGACACAGCGCATTGTCCACTACAACACCTATTATGAAAAGCCTGCCCCCTACCGGCTTGAATGGGACAACCCTACCGACAGCGTTTTCCAGCATGAGGATTTGGAACTGCGTGTCAAGGTTATCGGTGAGGAGACACCGGAAGAGGCATTTGCGGAAATCGACGGGGTGCGCTACAGCATGGAGAAACTGTCCGCCACCGACTTCACCTACACATTGAAGAACATCCAGAAGGAGCTGACCCTCCGTTTCGTCAGCGAGGAGGTGCGGTCGACTTCCCACACTCTGCATGTGCTGCCCAAACCGATGATGATCCATTTCTCCGTCTCCCTTGACTACCCCGCCTATCTCCATAAAACCAATGAAAGCGTTGACAACAACGGAAACATCACCGTACCCGAAGGAACCCGCATCACATGGAAATTCCACACCGCCCACACCGACGAGGTGCAGCTTCGGCTGAACGGGGAGGCGCACATGCTGCAAAGCGGCGATGACCAATTCCATTACCGGTGTGTCGCCCGCGCCCCTATTTCCTACACGGTCTCCACCAGCAACGCACATTATGTGAACCGCGACTCCCTGCAATACGAAATCGATGTCATTCCCGACACCTATCCCGAAATTCAGGTTGAAAGCAGCAACGACTCACTCTATTTCGACCGCTTCTACTTCAAGGGACAGATTGCCGACGACCACGGTTTCAACCATTTGTATTTTGTATATTTTGTCACTGACGGAAAGGACACTGTCCGGCCCCGCGAAAAGCAAAGCCTTCCATTCCTGCGGGATGCGCTCTCACAAAACTTTTACCACTACTTTGACGCGCAAACCATGCAGCTGCATCCTGGAGAACAGCTGCACTACTGCTTTGAGGTGTGGGACAACGACGGCGTGAACGGCAGCAAGGCGGCACGCACCAGTGAATCGGTCTTCAAACTGCCAAGTCCCGAAGAGATAAAGGCGCAATCGGAACAGGTGCAGGAACAAACCAAAGAGGCTCTTTCCGATTTGCAGAAAGAGAACGAGCAGCTGATGCAGCGTATTGAGGATCTGCAAAAAAAGATGTTGGAGAAAAACGCCGCCGGATGGCAGGAGAAAAAGGAGATGGAGAACCTGCTCAAACAATGGCAGGAGCTGAAAAAGGAGATGGAAGAGGCGGCTGAGGCACAAAAAAGGCAGCAGGAGATGGAGTCACAGTACGAGACAAGCAGCGAGGAAATCCTGCAAAAGCAGGAGGAACTGCAAAAACGCATCGAGGAGCTCTTCTCCGACGAGATGAAGCAGACCATGTCGGAAATCCAGCGGCTGATGGAAAAGGGGATTGACAAGGAGAAACTCAACCAGGCTCTGGACAAAATCAAAATATCCACCGAGGAGCTGAACAAGCAGCTGGACCAGGATCTGGCCCTTTTCAAACGCCTGGAGGTGGAGAAAAAAATGGAGGATGTCCTGCAAAAGGCGGAGAAATTGGCCAAGGAGCAGCTGGATTTGGCGGACGAGACCGAAAAAAAGGACAGCGAAACAGAAGAATCGGCACGCAAACAGCAAAACCTTCAGGAAGATTTCCAACAACTGGAAAAGGAGATGGAAAACCTGCAGCAAATGAATGAAAATTTGGAAGAGCCATACCGTCTGCCCGACACCAAAGAGTTGCAGCAAAGCATCCGTCAGGAGATGAAGCAGGCGCAAAACGCCCTGCAGGAGAAAAAGAAGAGCGCAGCTTCCGGGCACCAGAAACAGGCGGGCAAAAAAATGCAGCAGATGCAACAGCAGATGGCTGAGGCCTACGCACAGTCACAAGAGGAGAATTTGGCGGAGGATGCCCAAAACATCCGGAAAATCCTGCAGCGCATTGTTCAGACCTCTCTCCGGCAGGAGCAGCTGATGAAGCAGCTGGGCTCCCTCAAACCGCAGGATCCGCAACTTAAGAAGGTGATTCAGGAACAATATGTGCTGAAAGAGAACCTGCGTATGATTGAGGACAGCATATCCGCCGTAGCCAAACGGCAGCAGGCCATCAAACCTTTCGTAAACAAACAAATCCAAAAAATCAACGACGCGCAGAAACAGATTCTGAACGCCATCAACGAAACCCAGCAGCCCAACGCCTACTATTACCGCCCCAACAACTTCAACAACGCGGTCAGCAAGCAGCAGTTTGTCATGACCGGACTGAACGACCTCGCGCTGATGCTGGCGGAATCGCTCAACCAGATGCAGCAGCAGCAAAACAGCTCCTCATCCTCCTCTTCCTGCAAAAAAGGACAGTGCAAGCCGGGCGGACAAAGCGGTTCCAAACAGGACATGAAATCGCTGCGGCAGATGCAGGAGGAGCTGAACAAACAGTTGGAGGAGATGCGAAAGCAACAGCAGCAGGGCGGCGACAAGGATGGCGGCCAATCAGGGAAAAAACAGGGCGCGGGTTCCCAAAGCGAGCAGTTCGCCCGCATGGCGGCACGGCAAGAGGCCATCCGCCGCATGACCCAGGAGTATCTCTCCAAAATGCAGAAGGAGGGCGGCCACAACTCCGGAGAAATGGGCAACCTACAGCGCATGATGCGGGAAATGGAACAGACCGAGAAGGAACTGGTCAACAAAATCCTCAATCAGGAGACCATCAACCGGCAGCGCAACATCACCACCCGCATGCTGCAGTCCGAACGGGCGGAAATGGAGCGGGAAAAGGAGGACAAGCGGGAGTCCAAGCAGGGCAAGGAGGTGCCGCGCACCCCACCCACAGACTGGCTGCAACAACAAAACAAGCAAAAACAGCAGACAGAGCTGTACCAGACCGTACCTCCTTCGCTCAACCAGTTCTACAAGCAGAAAGTGAACCAGTATTTCCAAAATCTTGAATAATGCGCCTTCGTCTCTGCCTCTTCATGTCGCTGCTCTTGGAATTGGGGGCTTTGGGGGCGCAGCCGCGCATCGTGACCAGCTATTCCGACAGTTTGCAAGATTTGCTATACAAACTACCTGATACAGAAAGCTATGGCGATACCGAAAAAGCCGCTTTGCTAGCGGAAAAAATATTGTGTATACTGGAAAAAAACGGATACCCCTTCGCGGAAATCCGCCTGACGGAGCAGACGGATGAAGGGAACCAACCCTTTTTCCATCTTCAGGTGATTGCCAACCATTATATTGTCTGGGACAGCATTGTGGTAAAAGGAGATGCCAAAATATCCCCAAAATTTTTAGCACCCTATTTGAAAATCAGGAAAGGCAAAGCCTATGATGAAAATTTGGTGACGCAGTCATCGGCGGCTCTGGAAGCTTTAGACTACGTGACCCTGTTGCGCAAGCCCTCCCCTTCCTTCACCACGGAAACCGCTGCGCTCTACCTCTATCTGAACAAAAAAAATGCCAACAGCTTTGACGGATACATCGGATTCTCCTCCAAGGAGGGAGGGCGCGGTCTGCAATGTTACGGTCATTTGAACCTACAGCTGGCCAACAGCTTCGGACGGGGTGAAACCTTTGCAGTCTCCTGGAACCGCCTTCGGACCAATTACCAGACCCTCTCATTGGAAGGCCATTATCCCTGCCTGTTCCAAAGCCCTTTCGGGCTGTACGGGCAATTTTCCCTGCTGAGGAATGACACCAACTACTACCGGCTATCCGTCCCCGTCGGAGTCAGCTACCTGCTGAAAGCTCCACATTACCTGCAAATCCATTACCGCTACGAAAGCGGGAAAATAACCGGAAACGGCAGCAGCCAGCTACAACAGGAGGATTATGAAGGCCACTATTCCGGGCTGACTGTTCATTTGAAACAATTGGACAACCGACTAATGCCCCGCAAAGGTTTCCATTGGGAGAGCTGCATCGAGGCCGGCAGAAAGAAAAACAGGGAGACGGAAACCGTAAATCTCTCCTGGAACGGTTTCTGCCAAGGAAGCAGCTATCTTCCCTTAGGTGGAAGATGGGTACAGGCGAACCGTCTGCTTGCAGGCTATATCCACGACAAACAACTGTATGAAAGCAACCTGTTCCTCTTGGGAGGATTGAGGAGCCTGCGAGGTGTGGAGGAGCAGTCCTTACGTGCATCGGCCTATTTTTTTGTTTCGGAAGAAATCCGCTTTTTTCTCAACAACAACCTGTTTGTACAGTTGTTTGCCGATGCTGGCTGGTACGAACGCGCCTTGGGCGGAGCCTATTACCACGATTTTCCGATAGGACTCGGCAGCGGCTTTTCCCTACAGACGAAAAATGGAATTTTTTCCATGAGTTACGCCTTGGCAGCGCATGACAATCAGGGATTTAAATTTAAATCCGCCAAAATTAGCATCGGCTTCAACGCATTTTTTTAGGATATGGACCTGCGGATATTTCTTTTTTAGCTACTTTTGCAACAAAAAGAACAAGGATGCTTTCCATTTTCCAAACACCAATCGAATATCTGAAAGGGGTCGGCAGCAAAAAGGCCGAAATCTTGAAAAAGGAGGCAAACCTGTTCACTTTGCAGGATTTGCTGCTCTATTTCCCCTACAAATATGCCGACAAGTCCCATTTTTTCCGCATCTGCGACATTCCTGGCAATCCACAGGCACACCTGCAGATCAAGGGGAAAATCACCCACCTGACAGTAACGGGCGCCAACCGGAGCAAGCGGCTCGTCGCCCTTTTCCAGGATGGAAGCGGAAGCATGGAACTGGTTTGGTTCCACGGCATCCCATACATGGAAAAATACCTGCAAACTAACCAGGAATATATCGTTTTCGGAAAGCCTCAGCTTTTTAACAACCTCTACAGCATCATCCATCCGGAAATCAGTCCGGTGACGGAAAACGCTCCAAAGCAGGGCATCCAAATCGCTTTCCAGCCCTTTTACAACACCACCGACAAAATGAAACGGGCCGGACTGGACAGCCGCAGCATAAGCAAACTCTGCCTGCAGCTGCTCAACGAATACGGCGGCCATATTACCGAGACCCTGCCCGCCTACCTGCGCGAAGCCTGTCGCCTCATGCCGGAACGCCAAGCACTGCTTAACATACATTTTCCCCAGTCCAATGCACTTCTGCGGGCGGCACAATACCGGCTCAAATTTGACGAGATGTTTTTCCTGCAATTGGAACTTCTACAGAAAAAATTGATACACACCACCAGGGCACAAGGGTTTGCGATGCCGAAAGTGGGCACGCTTTTCCATGCATGCTACGACAAGCTTCCCTTTGAACTCACCGCCGCCCAAAAAAGGGTCATCAAGGAAATCCGACAAGACCTGATTTCCGGAAAACAGATGAACCGGCTGCTGCAAGGCGATGTGGGAAGCGGGAAAACCATCACCGCCCTGCTTGTCATGCTGATGGCCATGGACAACGGATTTCAAAGCTGCCTGATGGCTCCCACCGAAATTCTGGCGGAACAGCATTACGAAGGCATCTGCAAATTCTTGGACGGGATGGAGGTAAAAGTGGCCCTACTGACCGGGAGCACCAAAGCCTCACAACGAAAAATATTGTTGGAACAGCTGAAAAACGGGGAGCTGCAAATTCTCATCGGCACCCACGCGCTGATAGAAGAGCAGGTTTTGTTCCACTCCCTTGGACTGGCTGTCATTGATGAGCAGCACCGATTTGGTGTGGACCAGCGTGCCAAACTGTGGAGGAAAAACAATCCTCCACCCCATGTGCTGATTATGACCGCAACCCCCATTCCACGCACACTTGCCATGACGGTTTATGGAGATTTGAACATTTCCGTCATCGATGAGGTGCCAAAAAACCGGAAACCTGTCATCACACGTCATTTTCCACAAACCGCATGGTCTCAGATTGTCCCATTTCTCCAACAACAAATCGGTGAAGGTCGGCAGATTTTTGTGGTCTTCCCACTGATTCAGGAATCGGAAGCCCTGGATTTGCAAAACCTGATTGACGGTTACGAACAGTTCCGCCTCTACTTTCCTGAGCCGCGCTACCACCTGAGCTATGTGCACGGACAAATGGGCAGCGAAGAGAAAAACAGGGAGATGGAAAACTTCGCATCGGGTAAGACCCAGCTGCTTTTGGCCACCTCCGTGATTGAGGTGGGGATTGACATTCCCAACGCAAATGTAATGGTCATAGAGAATGCGGAACGTTTTGGCCTTTCCCAACTCCACCAGCTGCGCGGACGGGTAGGACGCGGCAGTGCGCAATCCTACTGCCTGCTGCTGACCGGAGACAAACTGGGATACGAAAGCCGCCGCCGTATCCAGGCGATGGTGAACAGCAACAACGGCTTTGAAATAGCCGATTTCGACCTTAAGCTCCGTGGTCCCGGAGACATGGCAGGCACACGACAGAGCGGCATGCTCGAATTCCGCATAGTGGATTTGGCCAAAGACGAAAAACTGATTGCCTACTGCCGCCAATTGGCCGCTCAAGTGCTGGAGCGGGATCCCATATTACAGAAAGAGGAGAATGCTGAAATCCGGTATCACCTGCAGGCCAACCCCTCTTCCAAAATTGACTATTTACAAATCAGCTGACATGCAGATAGCCTCTTACACATACGACCGCCCCGCCCTGTTCCTCGCCCCGATGGACGATGTGACCGACGCCCCTTTCCGTGCCCTGTGCAAATCAATGGGAGCCGACATCACCATCAGTGAATTCATCGCTTCCGACGCGCTGATCCGAGATGTTGAGGCAATCCAACGCAAACTGAAATCCGCAGCACAGGAGCATCCCTTCGGCATCCAGATATTCGGGAACAATGCGGAAAGCCTTTGCCAGGCAGCGCAAGTGGCAGCCTCGCACCATCCCGACTTCATTGACATCAACTGGGGCTGCCCCGCAAAAAAAATTGCCGGAAAAAACGCCGGTTCAGGAATGCTGCAGAACATTCCCCTGCTGATTGACATTACCAGAGCCGTAGTACGCTCCGTTTCCATTCCAGTCACCGTCAAAACCCGTATCGGATATAACGAGGAGAGCAAACCGATTGTGGAGCTGAGCGAACGGCTGCAGGATGTAGGCGTCCAGGCCATCAGCATACATGGGCGAACCAAAGCACAGATGTACAAGGGCGAAGCCGACTGGGAGTTCATCAAAGCTGTGAAAAACAATCCGCGCCTGCACATTCCTGTCATCGGCAACGGGGACATCACATCGGCGGAAACTGCGCTTGCCCGCTGGCAGGAAACCCGCGTGGACGGACTGATGATAGGGCGTGGTGCCATCGGCAACCCATGGATTTTCCAACAGTGCAAAGCCCTGCTGAGCGGCACACCGCTTCCAGCGGAACCTGATTTGAAAGAGCGCGCCCACGTGTGCGAACAGCATTTCCGCATGGCCGTCGCCCACAAAGGGGAACATACAGGTCTGCTGGAAATGCGCAAGCACTACAAACCCTATTTCAAAGGAATGCTAAACCTCAAGGCATACAAATTGAAACTATTGACTTCCAACGATGTGGACGAAGTGCTGGATATCCTGCAAACCATCCAGCAACTGTAGGTTAAAGTTTAGGGGGACCTTAATACAATTCCATCACTTCCTGATGCAACAGCGATAATGCCACATCCGAAGGCTCTTGTTTCAAGGAGGCGGCCATTTCCAAAATCTTGGAGGAGAGTTGGGTTGCGGGTGCATCCTGATTAAGCTGCCCAAAGGCCAGATTTATTATTTTCACAGTTTCCTGTCTGGCCAGGCAGGTGGCTTCCCACAGTGCGGAAGAAATATAAACCTGCTGGGAAAGGTTGTGCTCAAACTCATTACGGATAGCTGTCAGCAACTGGCCATGATACTGCGCCACTATCTCTCCTGCAGGGCTTTCACGCAACAACAGACTTTCCGGACGAATGCGCTCCAAAAAAAGGGCGATGCGCTCATAGGCCTGCAGGCGGATGGGCATGATGACCGGAACCTGCTCTTTTTTGCGCTCCAAGACTATTTTCTTCAATTCCTTCTCATTACTCAGCTTCAACATTATATAAGCGGTAAAAGCAACGATGACAGCCACTGCGACCATGGCCAAAACATTTCCTAAAAGCTCCATTTTATGATTTTTTAAATTGGTTCAAATTTATTGAGACGGATATGAAATTGGGTACAGAGGAGACATGCGCGTGCACACGGGCATATTGCAGATTGAACTGCCTGATATGCAAACAAACTCCATAAGAGACTCCTGCCAAAGCGGACCGGTTGTACAAGCGCATCTCCTTGCGCCGGTTGTAATCGTAAGAAAATTGCAGCGAGAGGACATTCACCGGCTCGATTTCCAGCCCCAGCACAAAATGGCGGAAAGCATTGTCCATAAAGACCTCCACACCTGAACGTTTCTGATTTTCCCCCGTCAGGGAATTGTATTCCAGATAAGGATCCGTCGGGTCGTCATACTGCATGTTCCATCGGGTCAGATGGTGGAACATGAAATGGAAACGGGCTGGCAGGTGTTCCAGTTTCCGAGAAACAGCAAACTGCAAATCAAATGGAAGAGCTTCCCTTTCATCCGCATAAGAGACAAACTGCGCACCGATGTTGACTGCAGCCAGGCTCATGCATAGATTCTTCTCATCATCATAGTAGGATGCCGCCGCATCCAGTGCCAAAGCCGCCGAAAAATAGGTCTCATAATAGGAAAAGACCGTCTTGAGGTTCATTCCCAATGAAATCCGATCCGGCACAAGTTCCCTTCCATATCCTAAAGAAATTACATAGTCTCCTGCGGAAAAGCTGCCCGTTTCATTGCCGTAGAGGTCGTAGCCGTCAAATGCGCCATACGAGACAGCCTGCACTCCCGCCCGGAAAACGCCCCAACGGTTGGCATGAAAATAATGGACATTGCCATAAAAGGCATCGGCAAAATAATCCACAAAAAGCGCCGAAATGTTTTTTCCCATCTTCTCCTGCAACAGTGAAGGGTTGGCAATGGAAAGTGCCGGATCTGTCTCCTCCCTGACCGAAACCAGACTACCGCCCAAAGCAGCGGTACGAGCCGACTGTGGCAGGGAAAGAATTTGGAAAGCAGCACTTCCCCCCGTCTGCGCTACAGAAAGGCAAATGACAGCCATCAAGCATAAAAAACACGCGAAACGCCTCATCGGACTATATTATTCACCCAGCAAACTTTCAACTTTTTTCAACAGGTCATCCCCGCGAAGCCCTTTGGCCACAATCTTTCCATCCTTGTCCAACAACAGGGTGAAAGGGATGCCGGTAACGCCATACTGCTTTGCTGCGGCGCAGTTCCAACGCTTCAGGTCACTGACCTGGGTCCAATACAAACCGTCCTGATGGATGGCCTTCATCCAGCTTTCGCGGTCCCCGTCCAAGGAAACGCCCAAAATTTCCAAACCTTTCTCATGGTATTTCTGATAGAGCTTCACCATGTTAGGATTTTCCATGCGGCATGGACGGCACCATGAGGCCCAAAAGTCTATAACAACCACTTTTCCGCGCAAATCCTTGAGGCTCACCATGACACCATTGGTGTCCGGAAGGGTGAAATCAGGCGCCTCGGCTCCAACCGCCAACATCCTCATAGTACGGAGTTCCTCGTAATGAGCTTGGATATAGAGGTCTTTCGGATATAGCCTGTGCAAAGTGTTGAAAACCGTATCGAACAATACCGGAGCCGCTTCATAGGACATGTACTCCAACAGGGCGGCGGCGGCATAGTTGTCGGGCTGCCTCCAGCACAAATTGCCCAGATACTGCACGCGCCGCATCTCCAATTGCTGCATCTGCTGCTGTATGTTAGGGTTGGGAGTCTCCTGATGCGCCCGGACCAAACTGTCCTTGTAATACTCCAAAGTAATCAAAAACGCCTGATAATCATGAAACATCTGGTTTTCCTTGGAATTTTCCGCATTCACAATCATACCTGTCCGGGCATCAACGGTGATGTTGATGGCAGATTCCGGCTTCAGCACGCAAAGAGCCCCTTTGCCGCCTTTGCACTGCAGCATGTAATAGCCGATTTCCGCAGGTGCAAAATAGAATTTGAAATTCCCCTTGCTGTCCACTTTTGCCATCTCCAAAGGCTCCTTAACCCTGCCCAACGCATCATACAACCCGATGCTGTCGGACTGGGAATTCAAAACAATTCCCCTGACAGTCACCTGCTTGGCCGCCTGCACAAACGTAAGGCAACCCATCAGACAGCAGCAGAGCAAACCGCAAAAAACAATTTTTCTTCTCATATCCGTTTTATTTTAGTGTCTCCTGAATCTTACGCTCCATTTCAGCGCCTTCCAAACCCCTTGCAACAATTTTGCCATTCTTGTCAATCAGCACCAAAGTCGGAATCCAGTGAATGTTATAGGCGGCGGCGACCGGACAGTTCCAACGCATCAGGTTGCTCACATGGGTCCAGGACAATTCGTCCGCATGGATGGCTGCCATCCAGCGTTCCTTGTCCGCATCCAAGGAAATGCCGACGATTTCCAAGCCCTTGTCATGATAAGTTCGGTACAGGCGCACCATGTAGGCACTCTCCTTGCGGCAGTCAGGGCACCAGGAGGCCCAAAAATCCAACAGGACAACCTTGCCCTTGTAATCAGCCAAACTGACCGTCACGCCATTGGTGTCCGGAATGGAAAACGACGGAGCCGGATTGCCGGGCATCAGGCTCTTGCTCAATTGCAATTGCTCATACTTGTGCTGCAGGAAGGCATCGTTCTTGTAACTTTTCATCAGCGGGGCGAGCACCTGCTCATACACCTCCTGATAGGTGTCGACGTCAAGATATTCCAACAGTGCGGCAGTGCCGTAGTTTTTGAGGTTCTGCATGCATAAGTCCACAACCGCAGCCTTCCGGTCGCTTTCAATCCGGTCCAAGTCAGCCTCAAAATTGGGGTTTGCCTTGTCCTTATGCGCCTCAAGCAGAGCCTTTTTACGCTTGTCCAAATCAATCAGTTTCTGCTGATACTGCTGCAACAGAAGATTTTCTGGAGAATTCTCCACCCGCAGCAGCATGCCGGTCTTGGCATCAATGGTCAGGCCGATGGTTGCATTGGGTTTCAGAACGCAAAGCACGCTCTTGGCATTACGGAACTGCAAAGCGAAATAGCCGATGGTTTTCGGCTGGTAGCTGAAGCTGAAACTGCCGTCAGCACCAATGGGCGCAACCGCAAGCGGCTTGGCCTGCCGCTGTTCCGTGGCCGCGAACAGGAAAACACTGTCCTCCCCTTTCGCCTGCACCAGTTTGCCCTTTAAAACCACTTTGGCCCCCCATGCGGATGGCAGGCACATACAAAACAGCAGCGTCAAGATTTTTATGTAAGATTTCATGTTTGATGTTTTTTTTAAATTATTGGTTACTATTTTATTGCATTTGACATTAATTGCGATTTCTCGTCCAGTTCAGCTTTGGTCAGTGTGTGGACATCCTCCTCATACACTTTATGATAGGCATATTTACGCCATTTTTCGACCACAGAGCGCATATCCTCAGGCAGCTCCGAATCGAAGAACACAGGCTTTCCTGTGGTCGGATGGGTGAAACCCAGACTCTTGGCGTGCAGTCCCTGACGGGGGAGCATTTCAAAGCAATTGTTCACAAACTGCTTGTATTTGGAAAAAATTGTCCCCTTGAGAATGCGATCGCCACCGTACATTGCGTCGTTGAACAACGGATGTCCGAAAGAGCGCATGTGGGCGCGAATCTGGTGGGTCCTGCCCGTCTCCAGACGGCACTCAATCAGCGTGACATAGCCGAAACGCTCCAGTACCTTCCAATGTGTGACCGCATGTTTCCCCATCATGGGATCCTTGCAGACCTCCATCACCCGACGGTCGGAGGCACTACGTCCCAAATTGGCGTCAATTGTACCCTCATCTTCCTCAAAATCACCCCAAACCAAAGCCTGATACTTACGGTCAATGTTGTGATAGAAAAAGTCGTGCGCCAACTTCGCCTGGGCCATCTCATTTTTTGCAACCAGCAAAATGCCGGAGGTATCCTTGTCAATACGGTGCACCAAAAACGGCGTGTGTTTCTCAGGATCCACAGCCCCTTCCCTGCCACCCAAATGGTAGCAGAGCGCATTGACCAGAGTGCCGTTATAGTTCCCGTAGGCGGGATGCACCACCATGCCGGCCTTTTTGTTGACAACAATCACATCCTCATCCTCGTACACGATATCCAAAGGAATAGGCTCCGGCAAAATGGAGGTGTCACGCGGCGGCTCAGCCATCACCACCGAAATTTCATCGGAGGGTTTGACCAGATAATTGGGTTTCACAGCCTTATTGTTCACCAAAATGTTGTCCGCCCTGAGTGCCTGTTGGATTTTGTTGCGGGAGACATTGCGGATGCGGTTTGTCAGAAACTTGTCAATCCGCTCCAGCTCCTGCCCTTTGTCCACCACCACATGGTAATGTTCAAAAAGTTCGTCCGCCTCCTGCCCTTCAGCCACAATTTCTCCCTCCTGCAAGTCCGCTCCGGCATCCGGAACGGCATTCGCTTCCGATGCTAAAACCTCTTCCCGTTCCGGCAAAAGATCCGCCTGCGAAAAATGCGAAGTCTGCGAAAGCTCAGAGGCAGAGGCTGACCCAGCCGCCGCAAAGCGGTCATCACCGGTCAACGTCGGATCAGACATATCTACATTTGGGAGTCTTTCCATGGATTATATTTTTTTGAATTTGTTGCTCAGGGTGCGCAACCTGATACTGGAAATGATCTTTTTTGTATACAAAGGAAATTCGGCCTTCATCATCCAATCGTAGTAATTGGGTTCCATCTGGAAAACATCCTCCACCCTTTTCCCTTTGTGCTTGCCGAAATTGAAAACCTCCTCATCCTTGTCGTTAAAGACAATGTGTCCGGCCAAGTCCACATTCCGTCCGGCAGAGGAAAAAGCGGCCAACTTAGCCACATCATTCTGGACCGGATTGGGAATCTCCTCATCACGGTTGACATACGGCACGTCACGATACCTGTCCAGCTGCGCCTCCAACACCTTGTAGGTGGCGATGGTGTCAGCCTCCGCCGCATGGGCGTCCTTAAGCTCCTTACCGCAATAAAAACGGTAGGCCGCTGAAAGGGTGCGAGGTTCCATTTTGTGATAGATATTCTGCACATCAATGATCTGCACGCCCCGTAACTCAAAATTGAAATCGATGCGCAAAAACTCCTCCATCAGCAGAGGCACATCGAATTTCAGCAAATTGTAACCGGCCAGATCGCATCCGGACATAAACTCGGCGATTTTTGGAGCCAGTTCCTTGAAAGTGGGCTTGTCCGCCACATCCTTGTCATAAATTCCATGAATTGCGGAAGCCTCCTCAGGAATGTGCATCTGCGGGTTCACACGATAGGTCACGATTTTCTCCGTTTGGTCGGGATGCACCTTCACCATGCTTATCTCCACGATTTTATCCACTCCGACGTTGACACCGGTGGTCTCCAAATCAAAAAAAACCAAAGGTCGTTTCAATTGTAATTTCATAGCTTGTATTTTAAATTGTTTGTTTTAAATAAATGCCTATATAATTCATTTTCATTCTATTTCAAAAATCTGTCATTTTACTGTGCCATGCGCGGCATCCAAGGAGGGCTCTCCGCATGCCACATGCAGGGATTTGGGATGGATTTGGACATGAAGCTCCTGCGGACTGCCGAAAAAATCCCCGTCAAGATGGGTACAGATACCGCATCCGTCCGCAGACTTCAGGTCAAACGAACGCATCCGACGGATTTCCACATATTTGTCCGCACGGTCAAAATGGCCGGACAACAGCAGGAACAAAAGTTTGGGCAACGCATAAAGCGGCGGTTTCTGCACGGAGACAACCTCTATCCAGCCATCCTGAAGCGAAGCTTTGGGAGCGATTTTCACATCAAAGCCCCACTGGGAGGAATTGGCGAAGGAAATCAGCAAAGCCTTTGTTTCAAAATTATTTTCTCCTGAAAAAAGATAGGTTTCCGACCTATAGGAAAAGTAATTCCCGATAGCCAGCCGCAAATAAGGGATCAGACCGCGCCTCTTCACACCCGTGTACTTCTCCGCCACAAAGGCATCATAGCCTACACCGGCGATGCTAGCATAGTATTGGCCGTTGACTGAAATAGTGTCCACCAGCTCCTCATGCCCCTTATTCAGCAGCCGGACCGCCTGCTCCACGTTGAAAGGCAGATGCAGATGGTGCGCCAACCCGTTTCCCGAGCCTGTCGGGAAAATGCCGAGTACAGTTTCCGAACCGGCAAGGGCTCCAACCACCTCATTGACGGTTCCATCGCCGCCTGAGACCACCACCATGTAAAAATTGTCGGCCACCGCTTCCGCAGCCATTTCCGTAGCATGGCCGCGCCTCTCGGTATAGCGGATTTCATATTCGAACCTTTCGGTATCCAAATAGGACGCAATTATCTCAGGCACACGCTTGTATCTGCCAGTACCCGATTTAGGATTGATGATGAACATAATCTTTTTCTTCATGCCGCCTGTCTGAAAATACCAATTTGCAAAAATAGTCAAAAAATTAAAATGAATGACAGGTTTCGTATTGCTTTTTTATGGAAATTTGCACAGATACTTTTTCAACATTTTTTATGAGAGGAAAAGAGACGGCGGAAATTTGGAAAGTACAGCAGGATTGTACTTTAATGGAGCTGCTACAGTGCAAGGCGGCTGGCGCGAGCAAGAGCAGGATTAAGGAATGGCTTTCCCAAGGACGCATTTACGTGTCAGGGAAAAAGGTGACCGATCCCCGTGTCCCCCTGCAAACCGGCATGGAAGTGCGCCTGACTAAGGCTGACCCCAACCCCGCCTCGGACTGTGCCATCCCGATTTTGTACGAGGATGAGCAGCTGTTGCTGATCAACAAGCCCCACGGGTTGCTGACCAACAGTCCCAACCCACAGGAAATGACCGCCCAGCGCCTGTTGAACGAATATCTGGAAAAACATCGGCAACGCTGCCACGCGCACACCATCCACCGTTTGGACCGCGAGACCTCCGGATTGCTGCTGTTCGCCAAAGACAAAAAAATTGCCCTGATGTTTGAAGACCATTGGAAAGAGCGGGTTTACGACCGCCGGTATGTGGCGGTAATCCACGGAACGCTGCCACAGGCGGAAGGAGAGATTTCCTCTTGGTTGAAAGAGAACCGGCAGTTCGTCTCCTACTCCACCCCTTACGACAACGGCGGAAAATTCGCCCTGACCCGCTACCGGCTTATTCAGGCGGGACCGCATTTCTCATTGGTGGAACTGCGACTGGAGACAGGCCGCAAGAACCAGATTAGGGTGCATTTGCAGGATTTGGGCGCACCCGTTGCCGGCGACCCGAAATACGGGGACGGCAGCAACCCCATCGGTAGACTCTGCCTGCACGCCTACCGACTTTACTTTTTCCATCCGCTCACCGGAAAAGCGCTGCATTTCGAAACAGCCATTCCGGCTCCGTTCTACGAGACATTGAAAATGTGAGATGGCTGGAACTAATTGGCCACCTCTTTTTGAACAAACAGTAGTATAGGAAACTTCTAAAAATCCACGCTTTAAGGCTTATGAAAGATTCCAAGGAAAATCTTTTTGCATAAATTACCTGATGGCGTAAAAATGCTTTTTTTCCGCTTTCAACGATTTACCCGCTGCACCTCCACCACACGCAAGAGGCCGGACTCTACCCTGAATTTTATTTCCAAACCCTCATACACAAAGCCATACAGCCTTTGCGGATCCTCCTGATAGGAGGGACGTGGATCCTGAGCGAGCAGCTGCCGTATCACAGGACGTTGGGAGGGAGGAATCTGCGCCAGACATTCTTCCGGAACCAGCACCTCCAACTGTTTGTCAAACACCTCTGCGGCAAAACCGCACGCCGCTTCCGGATGGCTATCGGTAAAAGGGAGATAGGGCTTTATGTCGTAAATGGGGGTCCCATCCATCAAATCCGCGCCGGATACATGGAGCAGAGGCCCCTGCGGTGACTGCGGCACAAATTTTTCCAATCGTACGGCGGACAAGCCCAAACCATTGGGGCGAAAGGAGGAGCGGCTGGCGAAAACGCCCACACGCCGGTTGCCGCCCAAACGGGGAGGTCGCACTGTTGGGGACCAACCGTCCCTGCCGTTTTCCGAAAAACCCCAAACTATCCACAGGTGTGAAAAACCTTCAATACTGCGGAATGCGGCGGCATCGCGGAAATCGGGTTCCATTTCAATGACCGCCTGCAGACCCTCCACCAGCCCGCTTTGGCGCGGAATGCCGAATTTGGCGGGAAAGCCGGTGTGTATATGCGCTATAGGTACTATTTCCATAGGAGGTTTCCAGTTTTCATTATCATGTTTTTCAGCATATTTTTTTCATCCGGACCCTCATCTGCTCCAAACTGCATTTGAGGCATCCGACACATGCCTTGCCGGACCGGAATCTGGAACTGTTTATGAAAAAGGTGCGGAAATTGTTCCGCACCTTACACTCTCTTTTATTTTTTGGAAGCCGCCTGGTTGGCAGTGATGGCCACCACATTGACGATGTCCTCCACGGAACAGCCTCGGGAAAGGTCGTTGATGGGGGCCGCCATACCCTGCATCACCGGTCCGATGGCCTCGGCACCGGCCAGACGCTGCACCAGCTTGTAAGCGATATTGCCCACCTCCAGCGAGGGGAATACCAGTACATTGGCTTTTCCGGCCACGGGACTGCCCGGAGCCTTGGATGCGCCCACCTTTTCCACGATGGCGGCATCGGCCTGCAACTCACCGTCAATCACTAATGACGGATCCATCTCCTTGGCTATGCGGGTGGCGTTCACAACACGGTCCACCAGCTCATGTTTGGCACTTCCCTTGGTGGAGAAGCTCAGCATGGCGATACGCGGCTCAATGCCTGCAATGTTACGGGCGGTTTGGGCGGTAACCACAGCTATCTGGGCCAGCTTGTTCTCATCGGTATTGGGATCGGCGGCGCAGTCGGCAAACACCATTATGCCGTTGTCACCCCATTGTTTGTCCTTCATAATCATGATGAAAGCGCCGGAAACCACACTGATGCCGGGTAAAGTCTTCACAATCTGGAAAGCGGGACGCAACACATCTCCGGTAGCGTTCATGGCACCTGCCACTTCCCCGTCCACATCTCCGTTTTTGATCAGCAGAGTGGCCAGATACAAAGGATCCTTCACCAACTTGCTTGCCTTTTCCATGTCCACGCCCTTGGCTTTGCGCAGTTCGTACAGCATGTTGGCATAATAGTCGGCCTTGGGGTTGTTTTCCGGGTCGATAATCTCGGCCTTGTCAATGTTTTTCAAACCCCATTCCTTGGCATTGGAGGCAATCACCTCCTTGTTTCCCAGCAAAACCAGCCGCGCCAGACCTTCCGACAGGATGATGTCCGCAGCTTTAAGGGTTCTCTCCTCCATTCCTTCCGCCAACACAATCCGTTTGTTGGCCTTACGGGCATTCTCCCGTATTTGTTGCATTAATTCCATATAAATATTTTTTATAGATTAATTTTATGTTAATTATCCCTTTTTATAGCTATGCCCCTTCCCCATTTTTGCAAAATGCTGCGGCGGCAATAGCCTGTTTTTTTACTTTTTTTCCAACACTTCGTCCAACAGTTTGGTGCAGAGTTCGCTGAAATCCCATCCGCGCCAGGCCAGCTGTTTCGGCACAATGCTGCCACCCGTCTGGCCGGGAATTGTGTTCACCTCAATGAAATAAAGCCCCTGCTCGTTGGCGATGTAGTCAATCCGAACAATGCCACTGCAACCAAGAGCCTTGTAAATGCGGACGGACTCCTCCTCGCACTGCCGCTGCCACTCCGCAGGAATATCCGCCGGAGTAATTTCATCGGAAAGTCCCGCCTGATATTTTGCCTCATAGTCAAAGAACTCCTTTTTCGGACAAATTTCAGTGATTGCAATCACCTTCGGCTCATGGTCCAGAGCCACCACGCCGCAGGCTAGTTCGCGACCTGGCACAAACCTTTCTATCAGAATCTCATCATCGTATACAAAGGCCTCTTTTATGGCAGCCTGCAAATCCTTCGCGCTCTTCACCTTGGTCACACCCACACTGGAACCTGAACCGCAAGGTTTTACAAAACACGGAAGTCCGAGTTGGGAAATGATGGCCTCCGTGTCAGCGGTTTCATGACGGTAAAGATGCACGGAATCGGTCATCAGCACCTGAAAAGCCTTCAAATAGGTGTTGCACAGATATTTGTTGAATGTCAATGCAGAAATGTCCGCCTTGCAGCCAACGTATGGGATGCCCAGCATGTCAAAATAGCCCTGCAGCTTGCCATTTTCCCCTGGTGTACCATGAATGGCGATAAACACTGCGTCAAAACGAATCCGGCCCTGTGGCAACGGCAGGGTGAAATCATTTTTGTCCACCTCCACCACCTCACCGGAAGCAGTGCGGAAGCTCCAGGAATTTCCCTTCATTAGGATCAGACAGACATCAAACCGGTTTTTGTCCAGCTGTTTGTAAATGTTTTCCCCGCTTTGCACAGCGATTTCGTATTCACCTGAATGTCCGCCTGTAATGACTGCAATGTTTGGTTTTCCGTTCATTTGGTATAATATTGATATACAATTAAATAAATTTCAAATAGTTTTTCCGTCAGACGAAGCCGCCACTTTTCCCCTATACCAACAGACAGGATGGTTTTTCCGGTGCGGGAAGACTATTGCCCTTCGCATCCTTGTATTTGCCCTGCGGATCGTATTCCACCCCGATTTTGTCGAGCAGCGTTTCGCATTGCACCTGATGAATCTGTAACCCAATTTCCCAAGGGTCGTATCCCATCAGCAGGGCGGCCAACTCCTCATGGGAAAGCACTGGAATACCTTTTCCTTCAGTATCGTAGGTTTTGTGTTCCATCTCGGAAATGGTGTACTGCCAACGGTCCAGAAACATGTTGCAGCCCGGACAGTTGGTCAAGATGAAATCGGGACGGTAAGGTGCCATGGATTCCAGTTTTTTGTGCGTATTGCTCACCGAATAGCCACGGTTGGCCTGCACCAGATAGTTGCGAAAACCGAATCCGCAGCAGTGGCGGCGTTCAGGATAGTCGACCACCTCGCCACCCCAGGCCTCAATAAGTCCGGCCAGCACATAGGGGAACTCCGCCCCACCCACGCCATAGGAAGGGAACACCTTGGCATAGTGGCAGCCAACATGCTCCACCACACGCAAAGGCTCGCCGGTGTGACGGTTCACCAATTGGTATTTCATCTTGGGTTTCAGCTCATTGCGGAATTTATACAGCACATCGGAGGAATGAGCGATGTTTTCCGGCACCTCAAATTCCCGTTTGGTGGCCTTATATAGATATTCCCTCGTCTTTTCCAACGTTTCCGGCTGGTGCTTCCAAGTCTCCAGTACTTCCGCAAACAGGCCGAACGAGGTGACACAGGAGGGAATGTAGTTTTTATATCCCGCCGCCGTCATCAACGAAAAAAGCCGAGCCATAACCGTCGCCGTTGTGTAAAAAGGCACAATGTCGGAATGGTATCCGATGCCCGTGCAGGTATGCTGGTTGGCGTCATCGGTAACATCCTTCCCCAAATCCTGCCGCAATATATTCAAAAAGGCCGCCTCAGCACCGGGAGTGAAACTCTGACGGATGCAGCTGCGCCCGTAAAAATAGTGATCGTCCGCTATCTCTTTCTGATATTCGTTCCAAAAACGTTTTTGCATCTTACCTGATTTTTACATTTCTACTACAACCCATGGTTTCCCGAATCCTCGGTAAAGATTTTCTCCACATAGGAATCATCAAATGGCAGATTGTGTTCCTTGGCATATTCCTCCGATTTTTCCTCAATGGTCCGGTACATTTCCAAACCACCCGTCACCTCAAAAATGTCATGCAGTTCCTTGAGGTTCTCAGGTGCAATTTCACGTATGGCTCCGGCTCCGCGCTGGTGGTATTTGGCGCCGAAACGTGGCGAGACCTCCGCAATATGCTCCATGTACCACTCCCAAACAGGACCCTGTTCAGGATGCTTCTCCACCGACACAATGTCAGGATGAACGCAATAGCCGCGCTCCAAAATGTTGTGTCCGATAGCCCGTTTCAACGCCAGCTGCTGCCTGCCTTTCTCGCTTTCCACAAAATAGCCCAGCTTTTGGGACCAGGTGCGCAGCACACTTATTACCACTCCCGCCGCATTGCCGCGCGGACAGCGGGTCTTGCAGGACATGCACTGCCCGCAGTACCAGATGGTGTCACTTTTCAGCAGTTTTTCAATTTCCGCATCATCCTGCGACTGTACGATATTGCATATTACCCTCGGGTCATATTTGTAAAATTCCGCCGCCGGACAAATGGCCGTGCAGACCCCGCAGTTCATGCAGGCGTTCAACGACTCCTCCAGCCGGAAATCCTCATTGATCTGATCGTATAAAGCTCCCATGTTATAGCCTGTTATTTATTCGTGTGACAAGGAACCGCGTCCCGACACATTCTAATTGCAAAAGTAATCAAATATTAGGTATGACAAGCGAAAATGAAAGAATTTTTTTATGGGGTTATTTGAGGTTCGCAAGGAATTTGTCAAAGTCAGACAGGAAAGAACGATCCTGAATTTTACGGAATTTTTCGTATTCGTTGATTGCCTTGGCTTCCGCTTCTTCATGAGACACCTTTCCAGCATCTTTCAAAACGTCGTAATCACTGATCTGAAGAAAATTATCCAAGACCTGTTTCCAATCAGCCATCTTCATCAGAATATGTTTTTTTGCTCTCAACTCTGCAGTGTCAAGAAAAGCTGT
>CAJOQK010000030.1 GCA_905236885.1 uncultured Bacteroidales bacterium | reverse complement strand
GCCGCCTTTCTGTTTTCATCTGTTTTATGCGGGGTCGTTGGAATTCTCCTCCAGTTTCTGGAAATTGGCCAGCCAGCGTTCCGGAAGCTCATTCCTGCAGGCTGCCTCATAATCCTTGGGGCTGCAAGGGATAAGGTACATCTGTTCGTAACGGGATTTTTTGTGGGTGCAGGGAACCTCCATCCACCAGCGGTGGCTGGTTTTGTTCTCGTAGAAAATAACCTGGTAGAGCCCTTCCTGAATACCAACGATGTATTTGATATAGTCCTCCTTCATCAGGTCGGGCTGGTCGTTTTGGCGCAGTGAGAAACCCTCCATGAAATACCAGAGCATTTCCGCAATCAGCTTGGCACTTTGATCTGCAATGTCAAAAGTGGGGTTGTATTCGTAAATTCCTAGGGATGAAAGGCGGTTTGAGGCACCGGCAAAGCGGCACAGCGCACAAATTTCCTGACCGTTGAAACCGTTGGGGGAGGTGTGCCTGCAGCCGGGAGCGTCGGAGAACCGTACCGCAGCCATGTCAATGCTGAGCAGCGTGGTGTCCCTCAGAATGGGTTCGCAAAAGAAGAGTTCTTCGTGCAGCTTCCCGAAACGGTAGGCGTCAAACTTGAGCTTCTGCATAAGGGCGACATCGTCAGGATCCACGAAATAGGATTGGTAGCCTAAGTTGGTGTAGTTGAAAAGGTAGTTGGGCTTACGAAGAATGATTTTGTGGAAATAGGCGTTGGAGGCATCTTCACCGAGCTTGTTTCCGATGTCGAAGCGGGTGTCCACGCTGGTGATGTTGATAACCTCCTGCAACTGCTCATAGGCCAAGTAGTTGGCGTAGGTCAAATCCTGGCTTCCGCCCAAAATGACGGGAATTGTCTGTTGGCTGATCAGGGCGGCGCAAACCTCCTGCACAATCCTGTAAGTGTCCTCCACCGTTTTTCCGCAGCGCAGGTTGCCCAAGTCGGCCACTTCGGGCATCTCCTTGAAACCGTAGAGTGCATACAACTGTTTGCGGATTTCGTTGGCGCCAAGGGAACAGCCGGTGTTCTGGTAGGCTTTGCGCTCCTCCGCCACTCCGAAAAGGGCGATGCGTATGGAGTCCAATTCCGGAAAAGCCTCCTCTTCCGTAAAAATGTGCAGGCGGTCTCCGATTCGGTGTGCCCGCTCCTTCACGGGGAAAAAGTCAACGTCGTGAAGGGAAACCGGTTCAAAATAAAGGGAGAGCTCTTCCATCATGCTTTCTTTTTGGCAGCAGCCTTCCTTCCTTTTGTCTTTTTCCCGCTGTTTTGGATAATCTGCATGCAGGCCTGATAGTCCAGGTTTTCCCAGCTGCTTTCTTTGGGAATGCGGTAGTTGGTGTTCTTGTAGACAATATAGGCACCGTAGCGTCCTTTGGAAATGTTCAGCTCCTTGTCTTCATCAAAACTTTTGAGCAGGTTTTTTTCCGCATGTTTTTGGATGACCCCGATAGCTGTCTCCAAACTAACCTGATGCACATCCGTTCCTTTGGGAAGCGCGTAGAAATGTTTTTTATAGAGCAGATAGGGCCCGAAACGGCCTACGGCGGCGGAAATGCCGTCCCCTTCCCATTCTCCGATAAGGGTGGCCTCCTTTGCCTTGTCCGCCTGTTTTTTTGCTTCGATAATCTCCTGGCAGCGTTCGGGCGTGATGCTCCACAAGTCCTCACTCTTGGGAACAGCGTAGAATTTGCCCTCATAGCGAACGTACGGGCCGAAACGCCCGATGTTCACTACCAGGGGCTGTCCGTTCAGCGTGCCCACCGTTCTTGGCAGTTTGAACAGCTCCATGGCCTCTTCAAAAGTGATGGTGTCGATGCTCTGGTTGGGCAGCAGTTTTGCGAAGCTCAGCTCATCCTCGCTGTTGGAGCGTCCCATTTGCACGATGGCACCGTAGCGGGCCAGTTTGGCATATACGTTGCGTCCGGAGATGGGGTCTACGCCAAGGAAGCGTTCACCGCTGGCTTTTTCAGATGTCTCCAGGGTGTTTACGATGGTTTTGTGGAAATTCTTGTAGAATCCTCCAATCATTTTCTTCCATTCCATCTTCCCCTGCGCTATCTTGTCAAAATCCTGCTCCACGCCTGCGGTGAAATTGTAGTCCATTATATTGGTGAAATGGTCCATCAGAAATTGGTTGACCACAATGCCGATGTCCGTGGGCATAAGCTTTCCCTTGTCATAACCAACCTTCTCTTTTTTTGTGTCGGAAGAGATTTTTTGCTTTTTGAGGGTAAGGATCCTATATTCGCGTTCCCGTCCCTCCTTGTTGCCTTTGACCACATAGTTCCTTTTCTGGATGGTGGAGATGATTGGGGCGTATGTGGAGGGGCGGCCAATGCCCAGCTCCTCCAGCTTGTGCACCAGACTGGCTTCGGTGTAGCGGTAGGGCGGCAGCGTGTGCTTTTCCATGGCCTGTATCTGTTCCGCCTCCAGAGCCATCCCTTCCTGCAGGTTGGGCAGCTCGTTGCTCTCTTCTTCGGGTTGGTCTTCGTGTGATTCCTTGTATACTTTCAAAAAACCGTCGAAAAGCATCACTTCGCCGGTGCCAACGAAATATTCCTCCATGTTGTCGCTGACAATCCTGATGGTGGTCTTTTCCAGTTTGGCGTCTGACATTTGGGAGGCGATGGTGCGTTTCCAGATCAGCTGGTAGAGTTTTTCCTGATAATTGTCTCCCACATTGATTGAGGGCTGGTTCATGTAGGTAGGGCGGATGGCTTCGTGCGCCTCTTGCGCCCCCTTGGTCTTGGTGGTGTATTTGCGTGTCTTTGCGTAGTCTTTGCCGTAGGTCTTCACAATTTCCTCGTGGGCAGTGCCTAATGCCAGGTTGGAAAGGTTTACCGAGTCGGTACGCATGTAGGTGATATGTCCCGCCTCATACAGCTGCTGTGCCACCGACATGGTGCGCGAAACGGAGAGCCCCAGTTTGCGGGAGGCCTCCTGCTGCAGGGTAGCGGTGGTGAAAGGCGGGGCCGGTGTGCGTTTGACAGGCTGTTTTTCTACCGCGCTGATGCGGAAATTCCCCTTTTTGCATTTTTCAAGAAAGGCGGCGGCCTCCTCTTCCGTATTGAAACGGGTGTTCAGTTCTGCCTGGAAGACTGCATCCCCTGCACGGAAAACCGCGACTGTCCGGAAATAGCGGGTTGCCTCAAATTGGTTGATTTCCTTTTCCCTTTCCACAATAAGCCGGACCGCTACCGATTGTACACGGCCTGCGGAGAGAGAGGGCTTCACTTTGCGCCACAGGACGGGTGACAGTTCAAAACCGACCAGACGGTCCAGCACGCGCCGAGCCTGTTGCGCATTCACCAAATTGATGTTCAGTTCCCTTGGGTTTTCTATGGCTTCCAAAATGGAACTTTTGGTGATTTCATGGAAGGCAATCCGGCGGATTTTCTCTTCCGGATAGTTCAAGGTTTCCAGCAGATGCCAGGAAATGGCCTCCCCTTCACGGTCCTCATCAGTCGCCAGCCAGATCACATCCGCTTCGCCGCCAAGTTTTTTCAGCTCTTCCAACGTTTTTTTCTTGTTTGGAAGCAGTTCGTATTGTGGTTGGAACTGCTGTTCGATGTCTATGCCGAGCTGCTTTTCCGGCAAATCCCGGATGTGTCCCATTGAGGAACGCACGGTATAGTCTTTCCCTAAGAACTTTTCAATGGTTTTGGCCTTGGCCGGTGACTCGACGATGACTAAATTTCTGCTCATAGATATAGTTTAATTTTCCGGCTGCAAAAGTACAATATATTAGGGAAGCAAAATCAAAAAATCCGGAATATTTTTCCACCTCCCTTTTGTTAGGAGTTTTTTCCGGAAGAGATTCCCTTACTGCGCCTGGTTATAGTGGTCGTCTGTGATGAAAAAGGTCAGCTTGCCGTAAAAGGCGTTGCCTCTGGAGGAGCCAGTTCTGCTCACTTTTTCCTCGTATGTGTAGTTGCTTACGCTGAAATTGTATGGGCTGGACGGGATGGTGTCTTTCGGATGGAAGACAATTTGGCGGTTGTCCTCAAACTGGAAGATAACGCTGTCGCCCAAATAGTATTTCATCTCATAGGTTCCTCTTTCTAAACTGGCATATCCAATACCGCTTTCATGGCTGACCATCACCTCTTCGCCGCTTTTGAGGGTGTAGGAGGAGTTTTTATAGATGTGGGTGCTGTCGGCATCGTAGTCGTACCATGAGTAGTTTCCTGGAATGATTGTGACGGTATGGTTGGAATTGTTGACCATCAGGCATTCCTCTTCAAATCCCGGATCGCAGGCGGTCAGTCCGAGGCAGGCTGTCAGCAGCAGAGCCGCAATTTTTGACATGTTTTTTTTCATCTTCGGATAAGTTTTATCAGTCGCTATATTTGTTTTTGTGTTTAATCAACGCGGTTTCCTTGCATTTATTGTGTGTTGCAGAAAATTTTTTTTAATGCCGAAATAGATATTTCCCGACGGGCAATTCAGAATAATGATTCCGTAAATTTGGACAGTGGTCATAAACAAAACGCAAGTTAGAACTACCTGAACTATAATGATATAATACATACACCCGACCGTTTTTGCATTTTTGTTCCCCATTTGCTCTATCCGTTGGGCAAAAAGTGTTATTTTTGCAGCGCAGTATAAATATGGAAAAGCGGTGGATAAACTTTCAGTAGTCATCATTGCGTTTAACGAGGAGAAGCAGATACTCCGCTGTCTGGAGTCGGTCGGACCGGTTGCGGACGAAGTGCTGGTGGTGGATTCCCATTCGACGGATGCGACCGCCTCCTTGTGCGCAAACTGGGGCGCGAAAGTGCTGCAGCATGCATGGGAAGGTTTTTCCGTCCAAAAGAACTGGGCGGATTCGCAGGCCGCCCATGACTGGGTTTTTTCCATCGATGCCGACGAATCGCTTTCGCCCGCATTGTGCGAAGCCATTTTGCAGCAGAAGCAAAAAGGCTTCCATGGTGCGTACAGCATGCCTCGGCTGACCTGTTTCAACGGACGCTGGGTTCGGCATTGCGGCTGGTATCCCGACACAAAAATCCGCCTGTGGAACCGGCGGCAGGGGGAATGGCGCGGCGATGTGCATGAAACCATTTTTTTTGAGCCGGCGCAGCCGGTAACCCCGCTCAAAGGGGATTTGCTTCACCATGTGCAGGTGACCGATGAGGAATACCGACAGAATGTGGACCGTTATTCCGGTATTAGGGCCCAAACCTATTTCCGGCAGGGGAAACGCCCCGATTTTTATCATCTGAATATAGCTCCGGTCTTCAAGTTTTTGGAGGTTTACCTGTTTCATGGCGGCTTTCTGGATGGTCGGACAGGCCTGAAAATTGCCCGGATGGGCTTTTATTCCATGCGTTTGCGGTATCTCAAACTGAGAGAGATGTATAAGTCTTCAAATCCTGCCGGAAAATGAAAATCCTGCATCTGAGCACTTCGGAAACATGGCGCGGTGGCGAGCAGCAGCTGGCCTATTTGTTGAAGGAACTGACGAAATATCCTGAAATCGAGCAGATTGTCTTCTGTCCACGCGGATCCGCCATGCAGGCGTTTTGTGAAAAAAATGATGTCGCCTGCGAGGTATATGCGGTGAAAAGCTATTTTTTACTCGCCTTTTTCCTGATGCGTCTGGTGCGTAAGAGGAGTGTACGGCTGATTCATGCACATGACGGACATGCAGTCGGGGTGGCGGCTTGGGCGGCCTTTATGGGGCTTCGTGTACCGCAAGTTTTGCACCGGCGAGTGGTTTTTCCGTTGAAAAACAATCTCTTTTCCCGATACAAATACAACCATGCATCGGTGTCCCGTATCCTTTGCGTTTCGGAGGCGGTGCGGCAGGCGCTGCAGCCCAGCCTGCGCCATCCGGAGAGGGCGGTGGTGGTTTATTCCTGTATAGATTTGGAACGTTTTCGCCCTTTTTCGGGGGATAAGCCCCTGCACCGGCTTTTCGGACTGCCTGAGGAGGCATTTCTGGTGGGCGGTGTGGCGGCACTGACCAGGGAGAAGGATTATCACACTTTTCTGCAGGTGGCTGCGGAGGTTTGTCCCCTTTGTCCGCAAATCCGTTTTATCATAGTCGGAGAGGGTCCGCTGCGTGGGGAGTTGCAGCGGCAGGTGAGGGAGCTGCGTTTGGAGGGGAAGCTGTTTTTTGCCGGTTTCCGTCAGGATATTCCGCAGTTGCTTCAGGAATTGGATGTTTTTATGACCACCACGCGCTCCGAAGGGCTGGGTACCTCCGTGTTGGATGCTTTTGCCGCAGGTGTCCCTGTGCTGGCCACTGCTACCGGTGGCATTCCTGAGCTGGTGGAGGAGGGGCAAAGCGGACTGCTTGCCGCTGTAGGCGATGTGAAGACTTTGGCGGCCCAATTGCTGCGATTGTACGAAGATTCCTCCTTGCGCGAACGGTTGCGGGAGGGGGGACGCCGGAAGGTGGCCAATTTTACGGTTGCCCGCATGGGAAAGGCGGTGCTTGATGTGTACCGGCAGCTTATGCCGCCGTCCGATGGTATGAAACCTTCCCCACAACTCAGCCTTATTGTCGCCTTTTACAACAATTTGGATTGTTTGCGTTTGATTTACGCCTCTTTGCGCAGGCAGACTTTCAAGAATTTTGAGGTGCTGTTGGCGGATGACGGCTCCTGTGCGGAGGTGGTGGAGGAGTTGCAGTCGCTGAATGCCGCACAGCCATTTCCTGTCATCCATTGCTGGCAGGAGGATGTGGGCTGGCGCAAGAACAGGATTCTCAATGAGGCGGTAAGGCGTAGCCATGCCGGATATTTGGTCTTCATTGACGGTGACTGCCTGCTGGAGGAGCATTTTCTGGAAGACCATTTCCGCTTCCGCCAAGCTGGGCGGATAATCAGCGGCAGGAGGGTGATGCTTTCGGAAAAGTGTTCCCGTTCGCTATCCGAAAGTGCCATTGAAAATGGCTGTCTGCAGCATTTGTTTTGGAAAACCCTCTCCTCATGGGAGAACCGTTCCACATGGAAATATGCCTTGCGTATCGGCAGCCCGTTTTTTCGCAAACTGCTGGTTTTTGACAAGTACAAACCGGTCAAAGGCTGCAATTTCTCTCTGTTCAAGGAGGATTTGCTGCGGGTGAACGGCTTTGACGAACGTTACTTGGCGCGGGGTACGGGCGAGGAT
>CAJOQK010000029.1 GCA_905236885.1 uncultured Bacteroidales bacterium | reverse complement strand
CCGCCCATTTTCCCCTCGGGATAGCCGGGAAAATTTTCCACCATAGAGGTGATGGTCAGCTGTCCGCCTGCCTGCATGCCTTCATATACAATGGGTTGCAGATTGGCGCGGGAGGCGTAGATGGCCGCTGTATATCCGGCGGGGCCGGAGCCTATGATCAGGCATTGGGTCTCAACCTTTTTCATATCATGGGATTTTGGAATTTATAGCCGTTTTTCTTTTTCTTCTTCTTTTTCTTGGAAGGTTGGGCGGGTTTGGCCTGCGCCTTGAATTTCTTTTTGCCGGCATCGGCCTCCTCCTCTTTGGCCAGCAGCGATTTGGTGCTAGGAAGCACAACCTCCTTGTCCAGCTCCAGCTTCCCTTTTGAAAGCAAATGCAGATGGTCACGGATCAGGTCATCGCTGACTGAATCGCGGTTGTAGTTCAGATAGAGAATTTTCATGTAGGTGGCAATCTCCTTGATGGTGTTCTCTTTTTTAGGGGAGTCCGCCTCCGTCGCCAACTGGTGGATGCACTTCTCAATGTTTTTCCCGTAGGCGGGGGCGTGAATCCGGTGGTCAGGATAGTTGATGTGGTTGGGCTTGGAGACAACGTCCTTTTTGGCCGGGATGGGGAAGGGGCTGTCGATGTCCAGCCGGTAGTCGGAGATGACAAAAAGCTCATCCCACAGTTTCTGCCAGAAATCGGCGGTTTTTTTGCTTCCGTTGGAAAGGCAGGCCATTGTCCGGATGACCGATTTGGCCTGTTGGTTTCTCAAATCCCTGTCCTGAATGCTCATCAGGTATTCCACCATCTGCTGGATGTTACGTCCGTATTCTTTGGTGATGATTTTCTTTTTGGCGGTGTTATATTCCATGTTGTCGCTTTAAGTGAGGGAAAAATGAAGTTTACCAAATCAGTGCGCGTTTGTCGGGAGCCAGGTACATGTTGTTCCCTTCGCGGATGTCAAAAGCCTCTATGAACGGGGAGATGTGTGGCAGCGTGCCGTTGACGCGCCATCTGCCTAACGAATGGGGATCCTCCTTGGTGCGGTTCTTGATCTCCTCATCGCGGATGTTGCCTGCCCATACGGTGGCGTAGGCGATGAAGAAGCGTTGTTCAGCTGTGAATCCGTCCATCTCTCCGGAGATTTCTCCGGCAGCCTTGGCCTTTTGCATGGCCACGTAGGAGATGTTCAGCCCGCCGTTGTCGGCAATGTTTTCACCCAAGGTATATACACCGTTGGCGTGCAGGCCGGGCAGCACCTCAATCTGATTGAACCAGTCCACCAGAATCTGGGTTCTGGATTTGAAGTTGGCGGCATCCTCTTCGGTCCACCAGTTGGCCAGATTGCCGTTTTTGTCGTATTTGCAGCCCTGGTCGTCGAAACCGTGGGTCATTTCGTGGCCGATCACCACTCCGATTGCACCGTAGTTGGCTGCGTCGTCGGCATTCATGTCAAAGAAGGGCGGTTGCAGGATACCTGCGGGGAAGCAGATTTCGTTGGTGGAGGGCTGGTAGTAGGCGTTGATGGTCTGCGGGGTCATCAGCCATTCATCCTTGTCAACCGGCTTGCCGATTTTGGCGAGCTCGTAACGGGTGTCAAACTCGCTGGCACGGCAGATGTTTGCCCAATAGCTGTCGTTTTCGATTTTCAGGCCGTCATAGTTTCTCCATTTGTCGGGGTAGCCGATCTTCACATGGAAGGCGGCCAGCTTTTCCTTGGCTTGGGTTTTGGTGGCCTCGCTCATCCAGGTGGAGCCTTCAATGCGCTCCTTCAATGCAATCTGCAGGTTCTTCACCAGGTTGTCCATGCGCTTTTTGGCGGTTTCAGGAAAATATTTTTCCACATACATCTGCCCGACGGCCTCGCCTAAGCAGCCGTCCACCGTGTGTATGACCCTTTTCCAGCGTGCCTGCTGCACTTCGCGTCCGTGCAGGGTTTTGCCGTAGAAGTCAAAACGGGTGTCGGCAAACTCGTCGCTCAGATAGGGGGCGGCGCTGTTGATGACCTTCCAAGCTAAATAGGCTTTCAGAACCAGAATCGGAGTTTTTTCCAGAATTTGGTTGAGTCCTTTGAAATAGTCAGGCATGCCCACATTGAGAGAGTCAATTTCAAGTCCCAATACATTCAGATATTCATTGATCTGCATATTGGGAACCAACTTTTCAAAATCTTTCAGGGAGTAGTAGTTGCAGGTCAGTTCCGGCTCGCGGGCATCCTCCTTGCGCATGTATGCTTCCGCCATTTTGGTCTCCAAGTTCAGAATTTGTTCGGCCATTTCATGCTCTTTGCCTTCAATGCCGCCCATCTTGTTGTAACCGGAGAGTTGGAACATTTTGGCGACCATTTCTATGAATTCGCTCCTGATTTCCTTGAAATCGTCCAGCAGGTAATAATCGCGGTCGCCGATACTCAGGCCGGACTGCCATGCCCAGGCGATTTTCATGTCGCTGTTTTTAGGGTCGGCCTCTCCGAAAATGCCCATGAAAGGATTGGCGGCATATAGGGAAATCCGAGCGGAGGCGGCTCCGATCTCCTTTTTGTTTTTGATGGAGGCGATGGCTTTCAGCTGCTCCTGAATTGGTTCGGCACCCTGCTTCTCAAGGGTGGCGCTGTCCATGCCCATATTGTACAGGTCCGCTATTTTTTGTCCGACACTGCCTTTTTCATGTTTTTCCGCAGCCAGTCCGGTAATCAGCTCTTCCAACTGTTTCAGGTTGTCTTCTCCAAGCTTGTCAAAACTGCCGAAACGGGAATATTCCTGAGGAAGTGGGAACAGTTTCATCCAGCCGCCGCAGGCATACTGGTAAAAATCCTCTTTGGGATCCGCTGTGGTGTCCAGGTACTCCTGATGGATGCCGGAGGTCAGACCCGGGTTCTCATTTGTTTTCTTCTTGCATGCACTCATGATGACCAATAGACTTATTGCCATTAATAATGTTTTGTTCTTCATTTTTTTAGAAAAAAAATTAAACGTAAATATAAAAATGCAAATATAAATGTATTTTGGATACAAAACGCATGGGAACGGGTAAAAATTTTTAGAAGTCTTCGGATGTTTGTGGCCGGATTGTCCTTTACATGTCCCATGAAGTCCCGTCATTTTCCTTGTGCGTGATGTTTTTTTTGTCGGACTGTTGTGAGATGGCATTGGTTTTTCCACTATTTTTGCAAAACGAAATTTACAAACGACACATGAAGACCCACTATCCTTTGTTACGTCCTTTTGTGCTGTATGTCATTGGTTTGGCGATTTCATACGCTTGTCCGTCCCTCTTTTCTGGAGCGCGACGGAACCTTTGCATGGCACTTTTGCTGCTTTTTTTTACCTGGATTCCTCTCTGCCATCGGTTTTGGCGTTACCGTTACCGGCATTGGTTGGGGCTTGGGCTGCTGCCTTTCTT
>CAJOQK010000028.1 GCA_905236885.1 uncultured Bacteroidales bacterium | reverse complement strand
TTCTCCTCAATAACCATCTCGGCCATCTTCAATTCATTCGGCTTCAAACCATCGTTTTCCACCAACTTGATTTCAGGAATGAGGTTGAATTTGGCTTTGTGCGCGGAGTTTCCTTTACCTGCAACCACATGGACGTGAATTGGTTCATGGTCGTTGGAGTAAAATTGGAATCTCAGTCCGAAAAATATAAATAACAGTGGCATAAGAAATATTTTTTGTATGCTTTAACGCCCCGTTTCGGGTTTTATTATGCGGGGCGGGGCGGAATTTGCGCTTTTTTCAAAAAAATGTGGGGCGCACATACGAAAACCAGCGCGGTTGCGTTAAAAGGTGGCAAAAAGGAAAGTGAACAATTCTGAATCATGGCTATAACAGAAGAAAGACTCAGGCAGACATTCAGCGAGGGGGGTGCCCAAGAGATTTATCAGGAGGTGAAGTCCGGAGGTGATTTCCAGGGTTTTGCCAGACAATATGCTTTCAGCAGGGATTACCGGGTGGCGCGGAGCGCCCTGTGGGGGCTGACCAAGGCCGGCAGGCAGGAGCTCACGCAGCTGCAGGGGATGCTCAACGACTTGATTGATTTGGCCATGAAGGTGGAAAACTCTTCCGTTCGGCGGCTCTCACTGAACCTCATCGAGCGGCTGGAAATGCGCGAAGCGGATTTGAGGACGGACTTCCTTGATTTCTGTCTCGAACACATGGCAAGCGCCCAGGAGTTACCCGGCATCCAGACGGTAAGCATGAAACTGGCCTTCCGCATGTGCCGGTTCTATCCCGAGCTGATGGAGGAGCTGATGCGCACCCTCGAAGTGATGGAGGCCGAATACTACAAGCCGGCTGTGAAAATGCTCAGGAGCAAGATATTAAGCGGAAAGTTCAATTGAAAAAATTTTTTGGACAGCGAAAAATAAACGAATATGAAAACTGAAATCAATCCTCAGGAAACCAAGCGGGCGTTCGCCTTTGGAATGTGGATGACCGCCCCCATGCCAAAGCAGCTTTCTCGAGGGGCGTATGATTGTCGGCTCCTCCGCCATGATCCAGACGGAGCTGGACTGCATTGTGAACCAATACACCGAAAAGTTCCTCAACCCGATGGTGATGTGGGGCAAGTACCGCAAGGGGCTCTTCAAGTGCACGCTGCCTGTCTCGTTCCAGTTCCACCATGTGCAGATGGACGGCGGCGATGCCGCCCGCTTTCTGGAACGTCTCGGGAAGGTGATAAGGATGGAACGGGTTGTTTGACAAAAGCCTGCAGGAAACAGAAACGAAAATCATCCGCCACGCAATAAAACAAAATGAGTGTGACGCGCTATTTCTTTTTTAACTCATTATCCAGCAGCGCGTACACATAGCCGGAACTTTGGGCGTAAAGACCGGACGCGGGACGTAACAATGCGCTGTAAATCATGGAGCCATATACCGCTTCAACTGCACGGGGCAATGTGTAATGCCTGCAATCCATCAGCAGTTGGATCAGGTCAGAGGTGACACCTTCAGTCATAAACTTGAATTCCTGTTCACTAACATTCATATGGCAATAGTTTTTCTATGGCACGTACAGTGCAAAAGGCATACTGGAAGGTAATGCCTTTCATAAAATGCAACCGGCGAAGGAACTCCTTTTTGTCAATATTGCCCAAACGGTAGTTCCGGATTTGGAGACCAACACGGTCATTGGCTATCGGCCCGTACACCACGTCGTAAGTGTGCATATATGGTGGCACAATTGTCTCATCGCGATGCTGATAAACAAAGTTGCCCCATTCTTCGGTGTATCCGTCAAACGATTTGAATGAAAGCGCACCTTCCGTCAGCAACTGCTCATTGAAGCGATAAGCGTTAATCACCGGTTCGCCGCCAAAAATGTCCACTCGTGCAAGTGCCACATCCATAGCTTGGTTTTTCTCTATGGTGAGGTAAAATGCACGGCCAAAGTCCTTGTAAGGATTACAACGTGCAAGATCAATGTTCGCTATACTTACGTTTGAGCCGTGATAGAGCGTTATCATAGCGTGCCTCCCATTCTGCGGCAATAGGCGGCAAGGTCATGCACGTTAGAGGAAAACGACTGCGTATGCAGGTAGCCATACTGACGGTCGTAAAGTTCAAGTGCCTTATATTTGCTCAAGTACGCTGCGGCCTGCATCGTTGTCAGCCCGTAATGTGCTGCAAATTCCGCAATAAGCGCCACCACATACTGTGCCTTGTCCGAAGCCATAATCGATTATTTCTTTTTGATTTGCAAAAGTACAACTTTTTGTTTTATGTTCAGATTTTTTTTTAAGATTTTTGCAATAATCTCCGCGTTGCGGACGTTCTAATAGAAATCCGTGAACTTATGAAACGAACTAAGTTGTTTGTTTTCTTGGCATTCGCCATACTTTCCGCCTCCGATCCGGAGGTGGGGCCCCGCGCGGGCTGGCCGCCGCACCAAAGCGTGGAAGAGAGCCTGGAATAGTTCAAACTGATGTTCCTTGTCGTTGTTCATAATGCATTTTCGTTGCAACGTCCATCATGTTAGACAACAAAAATGTGAATTTATTACGTGATGGGAATATTTTTTTTAACGCCAATGGCGGAA
>CAJOQK010000027.1 GCA_905236885.1 uncultured Bacteroidales bacterium | reverse complement strand
CTCTTCTCCACATTGTGAAAAGCAACTGTTTACAGAAAACAAACAGATACCTATGGCAATAAGTAACCTGACAACTCCTGACATATTTCTTGTTTGCGTCATCTTTTATGTAACCTCTAATGTTATTTCATCGTGGCCGGCAGATTTCCCTTTACCGCGTGAAGACATACTGCAGGATATTGGCTCCCATTTTCAATGCCTTCTGCCGCAACTCCTCCGGATCACGATGCACTGCATAGTCCTCCCATCCGTCACCCAAATCACACTCATAGGTGAACAGACATACCAGACGCCCTTCCCAAATCAGACCGAATGCCTGCGGAGGCTTGGCATCATGCTCATGAATCTTCGGCAAACCGTTAGGGAAATCGTATTTCTGGTGAAAAATGGGATGGGAAAATGGCAGTTCCACAAAGTCCAGTTCAGGAAACACCTTTTTCATCTCCCGCACAGCTGCAGTCCTGAGGCCGTAATTGTCATCAATGTGCAGAAAACCGCCAGCCAACAGATAGGTGCGCAGATTCCGCGTCTCCTCCTCTGAAAAAAGGATATTGCCATGTCCGGTCATGTGCACAAACGGGTAATTGAAAATTTCTGGACTGCCAACCTCCACTGTTGGGACATTCCTGTCCAGATTCATGCCCAACTGACGGTTACAGAACTGCACGAGGTTGGGCAGTGATGTCGGATTGGCATACCAGTCGCCTCCCCCTCTGTATTTCAACAGCGCAATACTTTGCGCATCCAGTTCAACAGCTAAAGACAAAATACACAATATTAATAAAATACACTTTTTCACAACTACCTGTTTTTATCGTTACAAATATATGTGAAATCCAAATACGGACATAACAGGGGACAATAAAAATTTTGCACAAAAAATTTTTGAGAAAAAATGATACTTTTTTTTAAAAAAACAGATGCTGGAATCAAAATATTAATTACTTTTGTCTTTGAATATCAAACACACTATTATGCTTAATTTACAAATAGTTACAGAGCTAGAAAAAAAAGCCACCCAGTCTCGCAGAGACATTTTACGCATGGTGCACAGCGCCCAGTCAGGTCATCCGGGCGGTTCCCTCGGTTGTGCGGATTTCATGACCGCCCTTTTTTCAGAAGTAATGCAAGGCAATCCCGCAGCATTCACCGTGGACGGCAAAGGGCAGGACATGTTCTTCCTCTCCAACGGACACATCACCCCCTGCCTATACAGTTGTTTGGCCAGGGCAGGCTATTTTGACATCAAGGAGTTGGGCAGTTTCCGAAAATTGGGAAGCCGTCTGCAGGGACACCCCTCCGTTCATAGCGGTCTTCCTGGTGTACACGTGGCCTCCGGCTCACTGGGACAAGGCACTTCTGTGGCCATCGGAGCGGCAGAAGCCAAAAAGCTGAACCATGACAACAGTCTGGTCTATGTGCTGACCGGTGACGGCGAACTGGAAGAAGGCCAAAATTGGGAAGCTTTCATGTATGCCGGCGCCAAACAATTGGACAACCTGATTGTAACGGTGGACTACAACAAAAAACAGATTGACGGCAGCACCGACGATGTCATGAACCTGTTGGATTTGAACGCCAAATTCACCTCTTTCGGATTTGAAGTATTTGAAGGAAACGGCAACAACATGGCCGAGTTGCTGACTATTCTGGACTTGTGCAAATCTGCCTGCGGCAAAAAGCACCCCGTCGCCTTCCTGATGCATACCGAAATGGGTTACGGTGTGGACTTCATGATGGGAACACACAAGTGGCACGGCACACCGCCCAACGACGAGCAGTTCGCCAAAGCCATCGCACAGCTGCCTGAAACTCTTGGGGACTACTAATCAACATCCCTATGAAAAAAATTGATAAATACGTGCTTAAAACGTATATAGGCCCGTTCTGTATGACGTTTCTGGTGGTCGTGTTTATCTTTTTGATGCAGTTTGTCTGGAAGTACGTGGACGACATGGTTGGCAAAGGATTGGAATGGTCAGTCCTTTTCAAGCTGCTGCTCTACACCTCCTGCACCTTTATCCCGATGGCTCTGCCGCTGGCTCTGTTGCTTTCCGGCCTGATGACCTTCGGAAATTTAGGCGAACGCTATGAACTGGTGGCCATGAAGTCGGCGGGAATCCCCCTTTACCGAATCATGCGTCCGCTGATTTTATTTGCTTTGGGCTGCTCAATGTGCAATTTTTTCCTTTCCAACAATCTGGTCCCTTACGCCACATTCAAAAGCACAATGCTGTTGCGCAACATCCGCTCCCAAAAGCCGGCGCTCAACATTGACGAGAAAGTTTTTTACAAAGGCATCGACAATTATGTAATCCGCATCGGGGAAAAGGAGAAGGACAACCAGACGATTCACGACGTGCTGATTTACGACCACAGCAAAGGGTTCAACTACACCACCGTAACTCACGCGAAAAAAGGCCACATGTATTTGGATGACAACAAACAGAACCTGATTTTCACCCTGTATGACGGCTACATCTACGATGAAAACCTTCAAAAGGAAGAACTTCCCCCTGACATGCGCCGCATCATGCGCGGAACATTCAAATCCCAGCAAATCCGTTTTGACCTCTCCTCATTCCAGTTCAATAACACCACTGACGAGATGTTTAAGAACAACTATTCCGTATTGAATGTAAAACAATTGGATCATTTCATCGATTCTATCCGTAACGATTTGCAGCACGGGGTTCACCAAATGGGAGACAACCTGTTGCAGAACATGCGCTGTATACAGCGTTACTGTCTGGACAGTGCCGCACAGGCCCGTTATAAGGAAAAAACAGAGGCAATCCGACTGCCACAGAACGCATCCGACAGACACAGCCGGGTGATGGTTGCACAAAACCTCTACCGGCAGCATGCCTCAATCATCAACTTCGCCACCATGACCCACAGTTTTGATGAGGAACAGCTATGGCGTTACGAAATCGAATGGCACCGGAAATATTCCCTCTGCGCCGCCTGTCTGATTCTCTTTTTCATTGGAGCTCCACTGGGTTCCATCATGCGCAAGGGAGGAATTGGCATTCCGCTCACCATCAGCATTTTCATTTTCGTCATCTATTGGGTCATCTCCACCATGGGGGAACGCATGGCGCGGGTGGGCACCCTTTCCGCCGCCTGGGGCATGTGGCTCTCAAGCCTGATTTTATTGCCTGTAGGCATTTTCCTGATATACAAATCCACTCAGGAAAGCCACTGGAGCGAGTTCCGCATTTGGAAGAAAGCCAAACTTCTGTTTTCCAAAAAATCACGCAACAAAGATGAAGATCCTGCAAATATGCAATAAATCCCCATACCCTCCCAATGAGGGCGGTTCCATGGCCATGTATGCCATGACACGGCTGATGCTGCAGGCTGGCTGCGATGTGAAGATTTTGGCGGTGAACAGCCCCAAATGCAATGTGACAGCGGAGGAGACCGATGCGGAGTTCCTGCAGCGGACCAGAATAGAATGGTGCTTCATTGACACCTCGCTCAAAACGGGAGCCGCCCTGAAAGCCCTGTTGCGAAACCGTTCCTACCATGTGGAAAGGTTCATTTCCAAAGATTTCGAGCAAAAACTGAAAACCATTCTCCAACAGGAAACTTTTGACATCATCCAGTTGGAGACCATCTATCCTGCGGTCTACCTGCCTGTTATCCGCAAATATTCCCATGCAAAAGTCATTTTGAGGGCGCACAACCTGGAACACAAGATTTGGGAACGGGTGGCAGACCAATCCCACAATCTTTTCAAAAAATGGTACCTGCGCATTTTAAGCCGACAATTAAAACAATTTGAGAACCGGCTAATTTCAAAAACAGACGGCATTCTGGCCATCTCTACAGTGGACGAGGCCTATTTCCGCCAATATTCCACCACGCCAAGCATCACCATTCCCTATAGCATGGATATCTCCCTACTGCCGGAAATCTCCACCCAAAAGCAGGAGAATTCCCCTGTCTCTTCCACAGATTGTCCCGAAAACCTTTTTTCACTGGCCTCCATGAACTGGGAGCCAAACATAGAGGGCATACAGTGGTTTTTAAAGGAGTGCTGGCCGCGCATACGCGCAAAACAGCCCCAACTGACTTTCCGGATAGCAGGCCGCCACATTCCCGTCCAGTGGCACAGCGAACCGTCCAAAGGAATTGAAATAGTAGGGGAAGTGCCAGATTCCGCCACTTTTATGAAAGAAAACGGGATACTGGTTGTACCTCTGCTTTCCGGCAGCGGCATCCGCATCAAAATTCTGGAGGGAATGAGCTTGGGCAAAGTGGTCATCACCACTTCCATCGGTATGGAAGGTATTGATGCACAGGATAAAAAAGATATTTTAACAGCCAATACACCCGACGAATTTGTTGAGGCGGTGAACCATTGCCTCCTCCATCCTGAGGTATGCCGCCACATAGGCATGAACGCCGCCGCATTTGTCCGCAGCCGTTTTGATGAAAAAAAATTAGGAACGGAACTGATGCGATTCTATCAGACCATTTCCGGAAACACGACAATCCGGCAAAATTCTGTTTCAGGCACGGACTCTTCTCAGACAGACAAGCCCCAAACAAGCAAACATCAGACAGACAAACCTTTAATATAATTTATCCGACATTTTTCACATTCCCAAAATAATACGGTTTTTTTAACGTTTCAGATAAAGAATAAACACAACATCATCATAAAAAAAGAAAAACATGGAAAACAACAATTACCGGAAATTCACCCGCAGCTCCACCGAGAGCCGCATTGCGGGCGTTTGCGGCGGAATTGCCCAATACCTCAACGTGGATCCGCTGGTGGTCCGCATAATTTTTGCAATCGCATTCCTTTGCGGCAGTTTCGGCTTCTGGGCCTATCTTATCATTTGGATTGCCGCACCAAAAGACAACCTATTATCTAATCAATAAATCAAAACTACGTGAAAATGAACGCATCCTCTAATACAAGCAGCAACATGGAAAAAAAATCATTTCAAGGAAAAAAGGTATTGCTCCACATCGGCATTATCGCCCTGTTCGCGGTGATTTCCGCCATTTTTTTCTCCCCCGTCTTCAGTGGCAAGGCCATCCGGCAGGGAGATATGGAAAAAGCCGCCGCCATGAGCTATGAACAGGAACAATATAAAAAACAGACAGGCACCTACACCCACTGGACCTCCTCCATGTTCAGCGGAATGCCAAGCTATCAGGTTTTTTCTGAACAGCAGCGTTCTATATTCGCCCCATTAAAATACATATTGGTTTCCCGCGAGTTAGGAAGCAGCAAAGAGCGCAGTTTCGGTGTTCTGTTCCTCTATTTTATCGGCTTCTATCTGGCCTTGTCCGCCTTGGGGCTGAAACCATGGATGAGTGTCATCGGGGCATTGGCTTTCGGTTTTGGCAGCTACAACATCATCATAATTGAGGCAGGACACATCACCAAGGCATGGTCTCTCTCCATGATGGCTCCAATTCTTGCAAGCATCATCATGATATTCAAAGAAAAAAGAATTTGGGGATGGATTTTGTTCACACTCTGTTTGGGACTGCAGATCCAGTTCAACCATATCCAAATCACCTATTACACCATGATTGGCGCACTGATTTTAGGGGCGGTATATCTGGTGTTCGCCTGCAAGGAGAAAAAATTTCTCTCCTATTTGAAAGGATTAGGAATAATTGTCATAGGATGCGTTTTTGCAGTGCTCTGCAACAGCCGTCTGCTGATGGTGAACAAGGAGTACGCCAAATACACCATGCGCGGCGGCACTGAAATCAGCGTCACACCCAACGACCTGCATCCTGAAGAGAACGCCGCCATTGCGGAG
>CAJOQK010000026.1 GCA_905236885.1 uncultured Bacteroidales bacterium | reverse complement strand
TCGACGAAGCCGAAAACCGTATGCATACTATCAAGGCGGTCATGGTGGCCACACTGGGCGACTAACCGGTTTGTTTAGGGGAATTTTAGAAGTCCCTTTATTTTGATAAACAGCATGTGTTACACATGCTGTTTTTTTGTTCCCTTTCCAATGTCACAACAACTATATATTCGCTTAAAAAACAAGGTGATATAAATTTATGCAAATGTTTTATTTCAAAAGTTTCCAAAAGTCCCTTTTATTTTTTGCGTCACACAATAAAATGCAAAATAAACGTTATTATACAAAATATGATGTGACATGTTGGGAACCGCCCATTCGATATGGTTTGTTGGATTGTGCCTCCTGTTGGGGCTGGCTTACGCCATGCTGCTTTACTTCAAGAGTAAGGAGCAGTTTCCCTTGTGGCTGAAGCGGACCGCGTTTGGCTGCAGGGCGGCGGCGGTCGCGCTGATCAGTTTCCTGCTGCTGCGCCCCACTGTTGAAATCAAGGTTAAAGAGGTGGAAAAGCCAATTATCCTTATTGGCGCCGACAACTCCGAATCCATTGTCATGGGAAAGGATTCTTCCTATTATAGAGGAAAATATATTGCAAACCTTCAACAAATGGTTCAACATCTTTCCTCCATTTTTCAGGTGGAAACGTATGACATTGCCGACACGTTACGGCAGGGCATAAGCGGAAGTTTTGACGGAAAAGCCACCCGTCTCTCCCTCTTTTTCCAACAGACCTTCCAAACCTTTCCGAACCGGAATGTGGGTGCGCTCATACTGTTGAGTGACGGTATTTACACGGAAGGTACACATCCGCTTTATGCGGCCAAATCTTGGAAAGTGCCTGTTTATACCGTAGCGTTGGGGGACACAACCCCTCAAAAGGATGCCAGGATTGCCAAAATCAATTATAACAAAACAGTCTACAAACGCAATTTTTTCCCGATGGAGATTCTGGTACAGGCACAGCAGTTGGGAAGAAAGCAGAGCAAGCTGCAGGTGCTGCTGGAGGACAAGGTTGTGTTTGAAAAAAACATCACCTACAAAGAGGCGCATTCGGAATGGGTGCGGCTGAACTTGGAGGCGAAGGAGGCGGGAATGCTCCATTACCATATCCTTTTGGATGGGGTGGAAGGGGAACGGACCTTTAGCAACAACCATGCGGAAGCTGTCATACAGGTTCTTGAGGAACGGAAAAGAATTGCCATAGTCTATAGGGCACCGCATCCCGATGTGGCCGTAATAACGGCGGCGGTCAAGGATCATCCGCAATATGAGGTGGAAAGTTTTCCAATTGAAAAATTCCATGCAGATCAAAAACATTACAATCTTATAGTATTACACCAGCTTCCCAATAGCCAGCAGCCGTTGCATGCCTTGCTGGAAACAGCTCGGAAAGCGGGAACATCCATCCTTTATTTTACCGGAAACCTCTCAAACGAACCTGCCAACCGCTTGCCTGCCGGACTGCAAATCCAAAGCGGCAAACCTATACAGCAGGATGCCTATCCGGAATGGAACCTCAATTTCAACGATTTCAACATGCCGAACGGTATCACCGGCCTGTTTGCACAATGTCCGCCGGTGCAGCTCCCATTCGGCAAATACACGCTACCCGCATCGGCAAAAATTTGCATTCACCAGAAAATAAATCATATTCATACAGAGTATCCTTTGCTTTTTCTCCAGAGTGATGAGGTACAGAAACAGGCGGTCTGCATCGGGGAGGGATGGTGGCGCTGGCGTCTTTACGATTACCTTTGGAGCGGCAGCCATGAGCATTTCGATGCCCTGACGGACCAGCTTTTCCAGTATCTTCTGGCCAAGGAGGACAAAGATTTCTTCAGGGTGAAATGTCAGAACCTGTTCACGGAAAATGAAAGCGTAATTTTTGATGCGGAGCTGTACAACAAAAACTACGAACTGGTCAACCAGCCTGAAGTCAGCCTGACCTTGTCCGAAATCCATAATCCACATGAGAAATTCAACTACAGCTTTTCCCGCAATTTTCAAGCTTACCATCTGGAAGTGGGACGATTGAAAGCTGGTGACTATCAATGGAAAGCCACAGTTCAAGTTGGAAAAGAGCAGTATTCGCGATCTGGAAGTTTTTGTGTGACCGCCGTTCAGGCGGAAAGTCTGAACCTGACCGCCGACCACCAGCTGATGCAGAATATTGCTGCCTTGAATAATGCCAAAATGTTTTATCCCAACCAGTTGGATGAATTGGAAAAGGAAATCCGGAGTAACGCGCAGATAAAAAGTGTGGCCAGATATACTAAAAACCGCCATTCTTTGTTAAACAACTTGTTCCTGCTGCTTTTACTGATAGGATTGGCAGGAGGGGAATGGTTTCTGAGAAAATGGAGTGGGAACTATTGAAAAAAAGAGAATAAAATCGGGAAAAAAAGAAACTTTTGGAACTGTTTATACGTATATATTTTTATGTTGCAGAAAATAGATCTGATGAAAGGAAAAAAGATAAAAAAAATGGCATGCCATCTGTCCTTGCGAATTTGTTTGGGATTATGCTGTGTGGCTTTGTTTTCCTGCAAGGGTTCCGCGCAGTCGCCCTCAACAGCAGCTGTCGGCTATGTGGATTTGACCGCAGCCGCCGAGCACACTGTCAACACGGTGGTGCACATTAATGCGGAGATGGAGCAGAAAAGCAGCATGTGGGACAGTTTCTTTTCGGATCCATTTTTCAATTTCTTCAATTACAAGGCACAGCCGCAGGTATATCAGGCCTACGGCTCCGGTGTAATCCTTTCGGAGGACGGCTATGTGGTCACAAACAACCATGTGGTTGAAAATGCCCGTAAGGTAACAGTCACCCTGAACGACAGGCGTAAATTTGAGGCGGTCATCATAGGTACGGATGCGGAAACCGATTTGGCCCTGCTGAAAATTGAGGCTAGGCAATTGGATTTTGCCGCTTATGGGAACTCCGATGAGGTCCGTATCGGAGAATGGGTTCTGGCGGTAGGCAATCCCTACAATTTGAACTCGACTGTCACTGCTGGAGTGGTAAGTGCCAAAGCTCGTAATCTTAATATTTTGGGAAAAGGGAGCAAGGTTGAGGCCTTTATTCAGACTGATGCGGCTGTCAATAGCGGAAACAGCGGTGGAGCATTGGTTAACGCAAAAGGGGAACTTATCGGCATCAATGCGGCTATCGCTTCCAATACAGGTTCTTACGAAGGCTATTCCTTCGCTATTCCGGTCAATATTGTCAAAAAGGTGGTACGGGACCTGAAAAACTACGGAAGAGTGCAGCATGTGCACATCGGTGCCACTTTTGAGGAGATGAGAGCCGAAACTGCTGAAGAACTTGGCTTGAAAGAGGTGAAGGGTCTGCTGGTGGCCTGGTTGGAGGAAAACGGTTCCCTTGAAGAGGCAGGATGCGAAAAAGGGGACATCATTTTAAGAATTAATAACCAGGAGGTCAATTCCGTTTCGGAGCTGCAGGAAATTTTGGAGCAGAAACTTCCCGGGGACAAAATCAAAATGACCATTTTACGGCAGAACAAGGAGAAATTACTCTCTGTCACATTGAAAAACCACAAGGGTACCACTGCAATCCTGACCGCAGACGATTTGGATGTGCTGGATTTGCTGGGTGCGGACCTGAATCCGGTTTCCGAGCAGGTGAAGGCACGTTACCGCATACAGAACGGGGTGAGTGTCACCAATCTGAAAGATGGTCTGTTGAAAAAGGCCGGCATTCAGGAAGGGTTCACCATTTTGAGTGTGGACAAGACCGCAGTCAGCAGCAAGGAGGAAATCAAACAGATTTTGAAGGACAAAAAGGGAAATGTGCAGATAGAAGGCTTCTATCCCAACGGATTTCTCTACTATTATAACATTGTATTGTAAACATTAGTGTTAACCAAAACAAGTCATGAGACAGTTAAAAATTTCACATTCTATTACCAACAGGGACAACAGTTCTTTTGAAAAATACCTTCAGGACATCAGCAGGGAGCAGATGATAGGTCCGGACGAAGAGGTTGAACTGGCGCAACAGATCAAGGCGGGCAGCAAGGAGGCTTTGGATAAGCTGGTGCGTGCCAATTTGCGTTTTGTGGTCTCTGTGGCCAAACAATACCAGAACCAGGGTCTCGGATTGCAGGATTTGATCAATGAGGGCAATTTGGGGCTGATTAAGGCTGCCAAGCGGTTTGACGAAACCAGGGGCTTCAAGTTCATCTCCTATGCCGTATGGTGGATCCGCCAGTCCATTTCCCATGCAATCGCCGACCAGTCGCGCATTGTGCGGCTCCCTGTAAACCAGTTGGGTGCCGTCAACCGGATTAAAAAGGAGATTTCCCGATTGGAACAGATTTATAACCGTCCGCCTACCATTGAGGAGATTTCGGAAGTGGTGGACATGTCACCTGAAAAAATAGGGGAGATCATCAAGATTTCCGCCCGGCACCTTTCGATGGATGCGCCAATTAACAATGAGGATGACACCTGTTTCATCGACACCTTCATCAGCAGCGACGGGGGCGGCCATACCGATGAGCGGCTGCTGCAGGAATCTTTGGAAAAGGAAATCAGCCGTTCTTTGGAAGTTCTTGAACCTCAAGAAAAAGAGTTGATTTGCATGTATTATGGCATCGGGAAATCCCATGAATACACCTTGGATGAAATAGGGGAGCAATTCAACCTGACCCGTGAGAACGCCCGGCAGATGAAGGAAAAGGCACTTAAAAAGCTGCGCAAGACCAGCACTAAGCATCTGAAACCTTATTTATAGCCGCCAATGAAGAGACATCTGATTGCCATTTCCGTGCTACTGTTGTTCTTCGGATGGGCAGAGGGACAGAATTACAGGGTCTTTCCTGTGCATTGCACTGACTCTGCGGTCACGCAGCTACATTCGGGTTTCTTCTACAACCTGCCTGAAAACTATCTTGTCGTATCGGTCACATTGCACAAAATCAGCCGATATGCAGGACCTTTTGCAGACTATGCTGAAAAACTGCTGGGTTTGTCCGGTGCCATCCGGGAAAATGATATCACCTACGCCATCGGAAGCATCGAAGTGGAGATGAAAGCCCGCACCGATACCTCCAAAACCTATTGGGTGGAATTTCCACGCAAAGACAATCCGGAACAACTTCCGCTGCAAATTTATGAGAGTCAGGATTTTCACTGGAAACATGAACTGCCTCTTTACAACGAGCGCACGCGGGAACGTTTTGAAATGTATGACAACTACACGCTGATTGAAAAAATCGACACCACCTATGAAGCCAAGGAAATTGACTCAAGCATTGTCCTGATTCCCAAAATTCACAAAAAAATGGTGGAGAAAACCACCGCCCAAAAGGCAGACGAAGCCATGGAAAAGATTAAAAACATCCGCAAGGCACAATGGCTGCTGCTGACCGGGGATTTTGAAATGGATTTTTCAAATCTGCCCTACATGATATCGGAGTTGAAACAGGAGGAGGAGAGCTGTCTCTCCCTCTTTTCCGGTTTTACTGTCACCGAGGAGGAGACCTGCATTTTTGTAATTACGCTTCCGCATGAAAAAATTGAGATGGCAATTCTGCCGTTGTTCGACTTTTCCGAAAGGACCGGTGTGGCGAAAAAAATCAACGGGGAGGATGTTGTAAGTTACCAGCTGCAATTGGCAAACCAGCATTATACTGATATCAAGTCTTCCGTCATACGTATGCAGACCGACAAAAAACAGAAAGGAAGTTTCTATTACCGGATTCCGGAATACTATACGGCAACCCTTCTGAAACAAAAACAGGTTGTCAAGTCCTTGGGACAGTTTCCCATCAGCCAGTACGGAATTGAAAATCGTCTGCCGGAAAATGTGAAGCAGCTTGAGCTGGATCCGTTGACCGGTGCGCTGAAATCGGTCATTTTTTCAAAGTAAATTATCAAAATCATTCATAAAAAATTGTAATCATGGTATCATACAAAGAATTAGGCTTGGTCAATTCCCGTGAATTGTTCAAAAAAGCCATGGAGGGGCAGTATGCCATTCCTGCCTTCAATTTCAATAACATGGAGCAGTTGCAAGCCATCATCATGGCCTGCGTGGAGACAAAGTCTCCGGTTATTTTGCAGGTTTCCAGCGGAGCCCGCAAGTATGCCAATCAGAACTTGCTGAAAAACATGGCAAAGGGTGCTACGGAATATGCCCATGAACTGGGTTGCGACATTCCCATTGTACTTCATTTGGATCACGGCGATTCTTTCGAGCTTTGCAAATCCTGCATTGAAACCGGTTTCTCTTCCGTGATGATAGACGGTTCCCACCTGCCTTATGAGGAAAATATTGCTCTGACCCGCAAAGTGGTGGAGTATGCTCATCCGTTCGATGTGACTGTGGAAGGGGAGCTGGGCGTTTTGGCCGGCATAGAGGATGAAGTTAGTGCCGAACACCACACCTACACCCGTCCGGAAGAGGTTGAGGATTTCGTAAAAAGAACCAACGTGGATTCCCTCGCCATTTCTATCGGCACTTCACACGGAGCCTTCAAATTCAAGGTGAAACCTGGAGAAGCCATTCCGCCGTTGCGTTTTGACATTCTGAAAGAGGTTGAGAAAAGGATTCCGGGATTCCCGATTGTTCTGCACGGTGCCTCTTCCGTCCCGCAGGACATTGTGGCCGAAATCAACCAGTACGGAGGAGATATCCAAAATTCTGCAGGAGTTCCTGAAGACCAGCTTCGTACAGCATCCCGTTCTGCCGTATGCAAAATCAATATCGATTCCGACGGACGTCTTGCCATGACCGCTGCCATACGTAAAGTGTTAAGCGAAAAACCGGGAGAATTCGATCCGCGCAAATATTTGGGACCTGCCCGTGAAAAACTTAAAGCATTATATATTCATAAGATTATTAATGTATTAGGTAGTGCTGATAAGGCGTAATGGCATGAATTTCATTCAAGAGCGATATTACCGGAGAAAAATCGTTCCACGATCCGCCAACCAGCGGAACACAACGGCCATACCGCAATTGAAAGAATGCAAAAGCGTCTGTTTTTTCTATGTCTATCGTCAGGAGGAGCAGGCCTTGCGGGACATAGAAAGTTTCAAAAAATTCCACAAAGATATACATGTGATTATGTTTGTGGAAGGTAAGCCATATTTAGGACCCGCATTCACCAAGTTGAATGTGAGTCCTTTTTATGAGCATTATTTCAACCTTTTTGGAAGGATTTCCGCCGATTCACGTTTCAATCTGCTTTCACAAAAATATGATTTGCTGATTAATACATCCCCGTCACTGACCCTGCCGGAAGCCATGGTACATCATATGGTGCAGGCAGACTTCAAAATAGGCAGGGACGGGGCTTTTGAATCCATCAGCGACATCAGCTTTCTGATGGACGGGGAAAAAACAATGGATGAATACTTGCAGACTATAGCCCGATATTTGAATTCATTAAATGGATAAAATATTTAAATTCAAATTGTTAAACATTATTTTTCTACAATTTGCTTGTGGATTTATTTTTTCTTTATATGCTCAGAATCAAATTATTGGGTATTACCGTGTTACTGATCCGTTCACGCAGGTGGAAAGTAAAGTGCGTCTGTACAAAACCACAGCAGGAACCTATGCGGGTGAGGTATGCTGGGTGAAGGATGATCCGAATAACAAATATTTGAAATATGTCTTTTTATGGAATTTAAAATACGATTCTACAGATAATGAATATAAACAAGGACATATCAAATATCCGGGAATTCCAGGTACATACCGTACATTTATGCGATTTGAAAACGACAGCACTTTAAAAGTCCGTGGATATCTGGGTGTTTCTGCACTTGGAAAGACAGTTTACTGGAAAAAAGAGAAATAATGGGGGATTTGTTTTTAATAATTTTTTATACAAAATGATTAATTATTTGATTATTAGGTTTAAAATTATCTATTTAACATAATGTATATTATATAACAAATCTAAAAATGTGTTATATTATACTGATATATCATTTTAAAATAAATTTTACACAGAGATTTGCGAGTCAACTGATAGATTATTCTACACAAAGATATGGTTTTAGTTTTTCAAACAATTCCGGATATAGTTTTGTTGCAGTGCGCATTTCTTCAAGATTACGATAACCTCCGTTTGCTTTGCGATGAACAACAATGCTTTTTGCCAGATAATAATCAATGTATGGATGCTGTTTCAGTTCATTTATATCAGCACGGTTGATATTTATGCGACGTATTGCGGTACTGTCGTACAGACAAAGATATGAACGTAGTCGGGACAAACGGATGCTGTCCATGTAAGACACCTCCAACAACTGATCCAATGATACATAGCCGCCCAACTTTTCCCTATATTGTATCATTTGGCAGGCAGTTTTTGCTCCAATACCGGGAATGCTTTCCAGATCAAGGCTGTCAGCAGTATTTATATCCAACTTGGAAACATGCTTGGAATAACTGAAACTGTTTCCATTTGCATATTTTTTTTTGTTTGTGTCTTGTAGAAACTTGAAATTATGATTATTTGATTTATTATCATATGATTGCCGCTGTTTATCCCAAACTGCTTGCAAAGAGTCTTTCAACCACTGTTGCCGTTTTGCAAAAGTCATGTAAGCAACGTATTTTTCTTCATCCAAACGAAGCGGTTCGCTCCGAAGGTTGTGAAAGGCCAGCAAACGGAAGCCGATACCTCCAACAATCAACAGGGACAGGACAATTAGTCCACGGCGTTCACCCGCCGTACAATGAATAAAAGAATTATTGTGTGTTTTCATAAAGGTTAGATGGTTTAAAAGTTTACAGTTTATAGTTATCGGTCATAGTCATAGTTACGTCACTTCGTTCCGTGATTGCCGGCTGCGCTTCGGCCATTCAAGTAAACTTGATGGCGCTCAGCTTGCACGGCAAG